>NZ_WTYF01000004.1:0-327624 GCF_009827315.1 Qipengyuania gaetbuli | reverse complement strand
GCGAGGAAGGCACGTCGATATCAGGCGGCAGCTCGGTCAGCCGCTCGACCAGATTACCGCGTGTGAGAACTACGCCGGTCCAGGCAAACTCCGGATCGATCCGTTCAAAGCCGAGCGGCACCGCCACATCAGCCGGAAATGCGACCACCGCGGGCTTTGCCAGCAAGCGCTCTACTGCTGCGGGCTCTGGCAGGACGCCCGATGCGATGACGAGCAATTCGTCATTCGCAGTCACCAGTCCTGAAAGCTTGGCAGGCTCGCGCACGGCAATGAAGCGCGCGCCTGCCTTTTCGGCCCGGTGCTGCAATTCGATGACCTCGCGCCCGATGCCGTCGGCGAGGCAGGCGACCGCTTCGCAACCCAGTGACAATGCCAGGTCCAGCTGCCTTTCGATCACTCGCGCACCTGCAAATGGCAGGAAGGCCGGCCTCGTTCTCCCAGGAGCGGGATCCCGATCGAGTATGGACAGCAGGGCAATACGCACGGGGGCAGACAACTCCGAAAAGCCAGGCACGCCACCTTAGGCAGCATGGTGCCCGCTGCAAAGGAGCAGCTTCGGCTCCGGTCCCCTATTCCCCGAATTCTTGGGAGAACGTCTCGATATCGCGCACCACGGTGGGCTCGCCCGGAGCGGCCTGCAGCGCGTTTTCGGCCAGTTCGATCAGTTCGCCGGAGTTGAAGCTGGCGGCCAGGCCACGGAGGCGCTCGGCTGCCTGGTACCAGTTTGCATCACAGCGCGCTCTCTTGAGGAGGTCAAGCCGCTGTTCGAGACTGTCCTTGAACGCCGCGCGCAACTCCGCCGCGAGCTGGGGATCCTCGCCCGCTGCGCTCGCTAAGGCACTGTCGAAACTGGCAGAATGATAGGCCATGGCTCGGCTTAATAGCGGCCCGAGGGTTAAATAGGCTTTAAGGATGGCCCAAACGTGGTAGCTTCCCCGCATGAGGAAGCGATCGCACATCACCGTCGTCGAAGGCGAAACCGAAAACGTCCAGCACGCAGAGCCCGAAACGCTCGAATTGCAGGACGAAGTGGTCGAATTCGAGGAATGGGAAGAGGCCGAACCCGTAGCGATGTCTCGCCGGGGCTGGATCGTGCCGACCATCGCGGGTCTCGCCACAACGGCTTGGACGGCTTTCTTCGGTTACGCCAACCGCGCGGAAATCCTTGCCGGCGGCACAATCCAGCAGTGGAGCGGCTGGACTTCCGCCTGGGCGGTCCCGGTCCTCCTGATCGTTTCGCTATGGATCCTGTCGCGCCGCTACTCGACTGTGGAGGCGCGCAGGTTCGGTGAGGTCTCTCGCTCGCTGGCAGAAGAATCTGCCCGTCTCGAGGCGAGACTCGCTGTCGTGAACCGCGAACTCAGCCTTGCTCGCGAATTCCTCGGCAGCCAGTCGCGCGAACTCGAATTCCTCAGCCGCTCGGCGAGCGAGCGTCTGTCCGAGCATGCGGACAAGCTGCAGGGCCTCGTTCTCGATAACGGGCACCAGGTCGAACAGATCGCCACCGTCAGCGCCACCGCGCTCGAGAACATGACGCGCCTGCGCGACAATCTGCCCGTCATCGCCAATTCCGCGAAAGACGTCTCCAACCAGATCGGCGGCGCTGGTCGCAGCGCGCAGGAACAGCTCGACAAGCTGGTTTCCGGCTTCGAGCGGCTCAACGAATTCGGCGCTGCGAGCGAACGCCAGGTGAAATCGCTCCAGACCCGCGTCGACGAGGCTCTCGAAGCCTTTACCGCCCAGGCGTCTGACCTCGAACGCATCGGGGAGGAACGCTTCGCAGCCCTGCGCGAAACCAGCGAGCAAGCACGCGCAGAACTCGACGTGCGCGAAATCGAGGCGCTGGCTGCAATCCGTGCCCGCTCGGAGGCCCTCCGCAGCGAACTTGCAGAGGCACAGCAAACGGCCAGTGCCGAAGAAGAGCTCGCTCTCGCCGCGATGCGCGACCGGTTCACAGGGCTGCGTGTCGAAGCTGCCCAGCTTGCGGGCTCAATCCGCAAGGGTGAGGAGCACGCTCTCGAGGCCTGGACCGGACAGGTTGAAGGCCTCAGGAAACGCCTCACCGATGCGATCTCGGAAATCGAGCGCATGGATGCGGCCGTCATCCAGGCCGCAACAGAACGCGTTCAGGTCCTCTACGAGCGGGCCGAGACCATCAATGCCAAGATCGACGCGCATGGCACTTCGCTCGACAATGCCACCAGCGAACGTCTTGCTGCGCTAAGCGGTGCACAGGATGACATTGCGCGCGATCTCGAATTGAAGCTGGCGGCAATCGACGAAGCCGTCGAAGCGCGTCGCGCAGCCCAACGTTCGCAGCTCGAAAGGCTGACCGAAGAAAGCGAGGCGCTGGCCGAGAAGGTCGCAGCGCTCGGCTCTACCTTCGACATCGTGCGCGAGCAGGGTCGCGAGGCCGGCGAGGATCTCGACCAGGCCGTGACAAAGCTTGCAGACAAGCTGACCGGCAGCCGTGAGGCGCTGGACGGAACCGATACTGCGGTTGCCCGCCTGACCGACGCCAGCGTCCGCCTGCTCGAACTGATCCAGGCCAGCGCGCGCCACAGCCGCGAAGACCTGCCCGTGGCGATGAAGGCGTCCGAAGACCGGCTCGAACATATCGAGCAGCGCACTGCAGACATCCGCTCGCTGCTCGATCAGGCCCGCGCTTCCGGGGACCAGCTCACGCAAGGCATGGAAGAGATCGAACGACGGACGCGGGAAGCCATCGAAAGCTTCGAGAACTTCCAGTCGGGCTTCGGCGAAACTGCCGCAGCGCAAGTCGACAGTGTCGAACGCCTGCGTGCCGGCATCGCGGCATTGCGGGACGAAAGCGCGCAGCTCGCCGAGCGCGTGCAGAGCGAACTCAGCGCATCGATCACCGAACTCGAAGACAGGGCCCGCACTGCTCTCGAAGCCGTAGAAACCGAAGATGCCGAGCGGATTGCCCGCCTGGCCAGGTCCGTCGGCGAACGCAGCAGCGAAGCAATCGACAAGGCGCTGGCGGAGCATACGGCCGATGCGCTCGCCCGTCTCGACGAGGCCCGCCAACGCTCCACCGAAGCGGCGCGTTCATCCGCCAAGGAACTGCGGGACCAACTCGCGCGCCTCAACGAGCTTACCGTCAATCTCGAGGCACGCATCGCTCATGCGCGGGACAAGATCACCGACAGCGTGGACGGCGATTTCGCCCGCCGTGTGGCTCTCATTACCGAAAGCCTGAACTCCAATTCCATCGATATCGCCAAGGCTCTTTCGACCGATGTGACCGACACCGCCTGGGCCAGCTACCTGCGCGGCGATCGCGGCATCTTCACGCGCCGCGCGGTCAAGCTGATCGACAATGGCCAAGCCCGCGAGATTGCCGAGCTCTACGACGAGGATACAGATTTCCGCGAACACGTGAACCGGTACATCCACGACTTCGAGGCGATGCTCAGGAACCTGCTGTCCACCCGCGACGGCAATGCGCTGAGCGTCACCCTGCTGTCGAGCGACATGGGCAAGCTCTACGTGGTGATGGCCCAGGCATTGGAGCGCCTGCGCCAGTAGGTTCTACTGGACGGTCGGACCCCAGAAGATCAGGTCTTCTGCCTCGATCCAGCCATAGGCGTAGTTCACGACGTAAAGCGTGGTCAGCAGAGCCGACAGGATCGTTGCGCGCATGGCGATCCGTCCGGGACGGAAATTGACCGGGGCGCTTTCCGCCTGACCGGGTATCGTCTCCGCACCGGTTTCGTCGGCGGTGCGAACCCCGAAGGGAAGCAGGACGAAGGCGCTTACCACCCAGAACAGGACATAGATCGCGACGATCGAAGTCCACTGCATCGGCAATTCCATTGTCGTCACTCACCCACTTCCGGAAGGAGCACGCGCACCTGCGGCCGCTTGCCGGACCAGCGCTGCGCCGCGCGCCGTGCGGCAAGGCGCGCAGCCTCGTGCACAGCCTCGCGGTCTGAACGTTCCCTTCCCTTCAGCTTGGCAAGGGCACTGCGCACGTCTTCCTTCGCTTCGTCAACGAAATCGCCGTAATCCTCGTCCAGCGGAAGCCCGACGCTGTCGATCTGGACCGACAGGTTGCGGTCCAGCGCCACGATCATCACGCCTTCGTGCATGATGCGCCGGCGCATGACCATCGCTTCGCCATCTGCAGGTGCGATGATGTCGCCATCGAGCACAAGCCGACCCGACCTGACCTGCGCAATCACGCCGGGCGCACCAGGTGCCAGGCGCACAATGTCGCCGTTCTGCTGGAAGACAGCTGCAGGTATACCGTTTGCACGCCCAAGCCTTGCCTGTTCCTGCATGTGCCGCATCTCGCCGTGAACGGGCACCAGCACTTCGGGTCGAAGCCAACCGTAGAGCGCCTCGAGCTCGGGGCGCCCCGGATGGCCGGACACGTGAATCATGCTCTGGCGGTCCGTGACCATCGTCACGCCCTTCAAGGCAAGCCGGTTCTGCACAGCGCCGATGGACAGCTCATTGCCCGGGATCTGGCGGCTGGAGAACAGCACCACGTCGCCGGACACAAGCTGAAGAGGGTGATTGTCTTCGGAAATCCGGGACAGTGCCGCCCGCGGCTCGCCCTGCCCACCCGTTGCGAGGATCAGCAGTTCTCCACGCGGCAAGCTCATTGCAGCGTCGAAATCGACGGGCTCAGGGAAATCGGCGAGATAACCGTTTTCCTGTGCCACCTCGATAATCCGGTCGAGCGAGCGGCCTGCGACGCATAGCTGGCGTCCGGTTTCGCGAGCCACCTCGCCTAGCGTCTGGAGACGGGCCACGTTGCTGGCAAAGGTCGTCACCAGCACTCGCTTACCGGGGTGACGTTGAACCTCTTCGAGAAGGCCCTTGTAGACCGCTCCTTCCGAACCGCTCGGCGCGGGATTGAAGACGTTGGTGCTGTCGCAGACGAGCGCCAATATGCCCTCGTCGCCCATCTGGGTCAGTTCTTCGTCCGTAGCAGGCTCGCCAATGATGGGATCCTCGTCGAGCTTCCAGTCGCCGGTATGGAAAATACGGCCATGCGGGGTATCGATCAGCAGGGCATTGCCTTCCGCGATCGAGTGCGCGAGCGGGATATAGGTCACCTCGAACGGGCCGACCTCGAAGCTGCCGTGATCGTCGGGAATGGTGTGGAGCTCCACCTCGCCCAGCACGCCCGCCTCTTCCAGCTTCCGACGGACCAGTTCCATCGTGAATGGCGTCGCATAGATGGGCACACCGAGGTCGGCCGCGAAATACGGGACCGCGCCGATATGGTCTTCATGCGCATGGGTCAGCACGATGGCTTCGAGCTGGTCGACGCGTTCCTCGATGAAATCGAGGTCCGCAAATACCAGGTCGACACCGGGATACTCGGCTCCCGAGAACGTCATACCCAGATCGACCATCAACCAGCGGCCCTGGCAGCCGTACAGGTTGACGTTCATGCCAATTTCGCCCGACCCGCCAAGGGCCAGGAACAGCAGTTCGTCTTCGGGGGTGAAATCTTTCTTCAAGCGGAAGCCCTTTCGGCCAGGATGGCCAGACCGGTCAGTGTAAGATCGCTGTCGACAGCGTCGAACAGGTCGGTAATTTCGTCGAACAGGAGCGCGAGACCGCCGGTGGCGACAACTTTTGCCGGGCGGCCAATTTCGCCCTTCATCCGGGACACCAGACCTTCGATCAGCGCCACGTAACCCCAGAATACGCCGATCAGCATCTGGTCTTCCGTGTTGCGACCGATGACGCTGTCATTGTCCGGCTTGCGGATGGCGATACGCGGGAGTTTGGCCGTATTGCCGACCAGCGCATCGAGCGACAGGTTGATGCCAGGCGCGATGATCCCGCCCTTGTAGGCGCCGGTGAAATCGACCGCGTCGATCGTGGTCGCAGTCCCGAAATCGATGACGATCAGATCGCCATCGTATTTCTCGTGTGCCGCAATCGTGTTCAAGGCACGGTCCGCCCCCAGACTGCGCGGCTCGTCGACGTCGATCGTGATGCCCCACTGCGCCTCGTCCTGACCCGCGATCAGAGGTTCGATACCGAAGTATTTCTGTGACAGGACCGTGAGGTTGTGGATCGAACGCGGGACAACCGAGCCGATAATGATGCGCGTGATATCCTCGCGCTTGTAGCCTTCGAGCTCGAGCAGGCGCAGGAGCCACACGGCATATTCATCGCCAGTACGCCGCGGATCGGTCGCGATGCGCCAGCGCGCCTTGATCGCGCGGCCGTCAAACAGGGCGAACACCACATTGGTATTTCCGACATCGGCTGCCAGCAGCATGGTCTAGCCCTCCTCTCTTGCGAGCATTACGTCACCGGCATGAATGGTGCGAATTCGCCCTTCGGGCAAGCGCAGCATCAACGCACCGTCTTCGGTCAATCCCGCGAAAGCTCCTTCGATCACCTCCTCGCCTGGAGGATGGACCCGAAGCGGCGTCCCGACCGGATGGGCCGCTGCAATCCAGCGGCGCGTGAGCGGCTCAAGACCGAAGGTGCGCCAGCGGTCGAGTTCGACAGCGAACTGGTTAGCGAGAGCGCGCGCGAAGTGATCCCGATCGGGAGCAGGCGCGACCATCGAGATCGATGTTGTCCGGCGATCGGGCAAGTCGGGCGCAGCGGCCAGATTAACCCCCACTCCGACAACCACCGCATCACCCTCACGTTCGAGCAGAATGCCTGCCAGCTTGGCCCCGCCCAGCATCAGGTCGTTCGGCCATTTCAGCGAAAGGTCGGCAGGGTTCGGCACGAATGGCAGGACGGCCTCGTAGACCGCCAGCGCGACGCCAAGTGCCAGGCTTGCCGCAGGAGGATCCTGGGCAAGGCAGCGAACCACGGTCGAGCCCATGAAATTGCCGCTGCCGTCAAACCAGCTTCGACCCTGCCTGCCACGCCCGGCCGTTTGCCGGTCGGCCACTAACCAGTGCCCCTCCGCCACGCGATCGCCGTCGCAAAGACGCGAAATTAGATCGGCATTGGTAGAGCCGGTTTCGGCCAGAACTTCGATCAAGCGAACTGGAACAGTGCCTGTGCTGCTGCGGCAGCGATGTCACCAAGCCAGGGCGTCAGGAAATAACCCAGCGGCGAAATCACCAGAACGCTGAGGCCCAGCACCACCCAGTGGGACAGCGGAGCCTTGGCGGGAGCAGCACCCTTCGGTTCATCGAAGAACATCACCTTGATGAACTTGATATAATAGAAGGCACCGATCACGCTGGCCGCGATACCAATTGCAGCGAGCTGGATCATGTCGGCCTGCACCGCAGCCTGGAAGACCACGAACTTGCCCCAGAAGCCGAACAGCGGCGGAATACCCGCAAGGCTGAACATCAGTGCCAGCAGGCACCATGCGAGCGCCGGGCTGGTGGTCGAAAGACCGGAGATATCGTCAAAGGTCGACAGGGCATTGCCTTGCTCGTCGCGCAGCATAAGCAGCGCGACGAAGCTGCCGATCGTCATGAAGACGTAGATGGCGAGGTACACCATGACGCCCGCCACACCTTCCGGCGTCGCTGCGGCAAGGCCGATCAGGATGAAGCCGACGTTGTTGATCGACGAATAGGCAAGCAACCGCTTCAGGTTCTGCTGCCCGATGGCACCAAGTGCGCCGACCACGATCGACGCCAGTGCCGCGAAAATGACGATCTGCTGCCACGCCGCAACCTCGCCGCCGAACGGCATGATCGCCATGCGCACGAGCATCGATACGGCAGCAACCTTCGGGGCGCTTGCGAAGAAGGCGGTGACCGGAGTCGGAGCGCCTTCGTAAACGTCGGGCGTCCACATGTGGAACGGGACAGCGGCGATCTTGAAGGCGAAACCGGCAAGCACGAACACCACGCCGAACAGCGCGCCGGTCGAGAAATTGCCATCGAATGCGATGCGGATCGCTTCGTAACCCGTCGCTCCGGTAAATCCGTAGACGAGGCTGATGCCGTAGAGGATGATGCCCGAGGCAAGTCCGCCGAGGATGAAATATTTGAGGCCCGCTTCGCTCGAACGGTCGTCGCGGCGCGCAAAGCTCGCGAGCACGTAGGACGAAAGGCTCGACATCTCGAGGCCGACGTAGAGCGTCAGCAGGTCCGTCGCCGACACCATCATGCTCATGCCGACCGCGTTGAACAGCAGCAGGACCGGGTACTCGCCCCGGTAATCGCCGCGTTCGCCGAAGTAATGCGGAGCGACGATCAGGCACGCGATTGTGGCGGTGAAGATCAGCACCTTGGCGAAGAGCGAGAAAGCATCGACGCGGAACAGGCCATCGAAGGCCATCGCACCCACGCCGCCGTCGAACAGCGATACGGAGAATACCAGCGCGCCGACCAGAGCCGCCACGGCCGCGATCGTGATGCCCCGGGCAGCGGCGCGGCTGGTCCACGCAGTGATCAAGAGCAGGATGAGGCCGGCAACGGAAAGGCCGATTTCGGCGCCGGTGAGATAGAGGGAAGTAGCGTAGGACATCAGTGCTCTCCCTCGGATCCGTGCTCGACGGCAATGAAGTTCGCGTTATGCTCCTTCGGAGTGCCAACTTTCAGTGCGCTGTCATATTGCGGAGTGACACTGGCGAGCCGCGCCTCGAGGGCTGCGATGTCCTGGCGCATAGGGGCAAGGAAGCTTTCCGGGTAGACACCCATCCACAGCACGGCTGCAGCGATCGGAGCAAGCATGGCCCATTCGCGTGTATTGAGGTCGGGCATGCGGGCAGCGTCGGCATTGACTTGTTCGCCGAATGCCACGCGGCGGTAGAGATAAAGCATGTAGGCAGCGCCCAGGATGATACCGGTGGTGCAGACCAGCGTCACGAAGGTCGAGACCTTGTAGATGCCAGCAAGCGCAAGGAACTCGCCGACGAAGTTGCTGGTGCCCGGCAGGCCGATGGAGGCCATGGTGAACAGGAGGAAGAAGAGCGCATACTTCGGCATGTTGATCGACAGGCCGCCGTACCGCGCGATTTCCCGGGTGTGCAGGCGGTCGTAGATCACGCCGACGCACAGGAACAACGCGCCTGAAACCAGACCGTGGCCGAGCATGACCATCATGGCGCCTTCGATACCCTGCACGTTGAAGGCGAACAGGCCGACTGTCACGATCGCCATGTGGGCAACCGACGAATAGGCGATGAGCTTCTTCATGTCGGACTGCACCAGCGCGACGAGCGAGGTGTAAATCACTGCGACCATGGAAAGGGCGAAGACCAGCCAGGCCAGATCCGCGCTCGCGTCGGGGAACATGGGCAGGCTGAAGCGGATGAAGCCGTAACCGCCAAGCTTCAGCAGGACGCCGGCAAGAATCACCGAACCTGCGGTTGGTGCCTGAACGTGCGCGTCGGGTAGCCAGGTATGCACGGGCCACATCGGCATCTTCACGGCGAAGCTGGCGAAGAATGCCAGCCACAGCCAGAACTGCGCTCCGACCGGGAAGTCGTACTGCATTAGCGTCGGGATGTCGGTCGTCCCGGCCTCGTTCACCATCCAGAACATGGCGATCAGCATCAGGACCGAGCCAAGCAGCGTATAGAGGAAGAACTTATACGAGGCGTAGATGCGGTTATCGCCGCCCCAGACGCCGATGATCAGGTACATCGGAATGAGGCCGGCTTCGAAGAAGATGTAGAACAGGAACAGGTCCTGCGCGGCGAAGACGCCGATCATCAGCACTTCCATCAGCAAGAAGGCTGCCATGTATTCGCCGACGCGCTTTGTGATGGAATCCCAGCTGGCGAGGATACAGATCGGCATCAGGAACACGCTGAGCATGATCAGCATCAGGGCAATGCCGTCGATGCCGAGCGCATAGCTGAACACTGCGAACAGCTCTGCGCGTTCGGTGAACTGCCACTGCGCCCCGCCGATATCGTAATTGATCCAGAGCAGGATGCCGAGCGCGAGGTTGAACAGCGTCGCGAACAGCGCGACCATCCGGGCGCTGCCGGCATTCAGGAACAGGCAGGCGATCGCACCGACCAGCGGCACGGCGAGCATGAGCGAGAGGATGGGGAACTCCATCAGAACAGCACCCAGGTGACGGCGGCGACAAGCCCGAGGAGCATCACCAGCGCGTAGCTATAGAGATATCCGGTCTGGAACTTCTTCGCTCCGACAGCGCCCTTCTCGACTACCCAGGCCACGCCATTGGGGCCGAAGCGGTCGATCGTGCCGATGTCGCCGAGTTTCCAGAACTGGCGGCCCAGCCAGAAGGCGGGGACGACGAAGAGGTAGTGGTAGAGCTCGTCGAAATACCACTTGTTGTAGAGGAACCGGTAGATCGGGCCGAGCTGCTCGGCCGCCTTACCCGGGATCGAAGTGTCCTTGATGTAGGCGAACCATGCTACTGTCAGGCCGATCAGCATAACGATCAGCGCTGCGTACTTCACCGCGTAAGGCACGGCGTGCATCGCGTGGATGAGGGCTTCGTTGTAGAAGATCGAACCGCCCCAGAATTCCGCGCTGTCGAGGAAAGCAGGCGCAAACACCTGGCCGGCCGCAATCGCACCGATCGACAGGATGCCGAGCGGCACCAGCATGGTCAGCGGGCTTTCATGCGGGTGATAGCCACCAGTGGTGTCTTCTCCCGCCTGTTCCGGCGTCTTGTGGACGGTGTGCTGGATATGCTCGCTCTCGATCCAGCGCGGGTTGCCCCAGAAGGTGAGGAACATCAGGCGCCAGCTGTAGAAGCTGGTAAGCAGCGCGGCGAACACACCCATCCAGAACGCGAAGTTACCGAGTTCGGTGCCGCGCGCGAATGCGACCTCGATGATCGCGTCCTTCGACCAGAAGCCGGCGAAACCGACGCCAAGGTGGTAGATGCCGAGGCCGGTAATGGCCAGCGTGCCCATCATCATCGCCCAGAAGGTAAGCGGGATGTGCTTACGCAGGCCGCCGTAATAGCGCATGTCCTGTTCGTGGTGCATCGCGTGGATGACCGAACCTGCACCGAGGAACAGCAGTGCCTTGAAGAAGGCGTGCGTGAACAGGTGGAACATGGCCGCGCCATAGGCACCGACGCCGGCAGCAAAGAACATGTAGCCCAGCTGCGAACAGGTCGAATAGGCGATCACGCGCTTGATGTCCCACTGCGTGGTGCCGACGGTAGCAGCGAAAATACAGGTGGCAGCGCCGACGAAGGTGACCATGGCAAGCGCGATGGGCGCAGTCTCGAACATGGGCGAGAGGCGGCAGACCATGAACACGCCCGCAGTCACCATGGTCGCGGCATGGATTAGCGCCGACACCGGGGTCGGGCCTTCCATCGCGTCCGGAAGCCAGGTGTGCAGGCCGAGCTGCGCCGACTTGCCCATCGCGCCGATGAACAGGAGAATGCACAGCACGTCCATCGTGTGAACGCGCATGCCGAGGAAGCCGATGGTCGCCCCGCTCATGCCGGGAGCAGCTTCGAGAATTTCAGGGATCGAGACTGTGCCGAACACCCAGAAAGTGCCGAAGATGCCGAGCATGAAGCCAAGGTCGCCGACGCGGTTGACCACGAAGGCCTTGATCGCCGCGGCATTTGCGCTGGGCTTCTTGAACCAGAAGCCGATCAGCAGGTAGCTGGCGAGGCCCACCCCTTCCCAACCGAAGAACATCTGGACGAGGTTGTCGGCGGTCACCAGCATCAGCATGGCGAAGGTGAAAAGCGACAGGTAGGCGAAGAACCGCGGCTGGTCCGGGTCTTCCTCCATATAGCCCCAGCTATAGAGGTGGACGAGCGCGGAGACGGTCGTGATGACCACCAGCATGACTGCAGTCAGCGTATCGACCCGCAGCGCCCAGTCGAAGCTGAGCGCGCCGGACTGGACCCAGGTCAGTACCGGGACCACGGTGGCCTCGGCGTTGCCGGTCCAGAAGCTTATGAAGATCGGCCAGCTCAGCAGGCAGGAAATGAACAGGCCGCCGGTCGTGACGCTCTTGGCGAAAACGCTCGGTGCGCTCTTGTTGACCAGGCCCGCGACGATCGAGGCGAGCAGCGGCAGGAAGACGATGGCGAGAATGGAGGTCTGCACTGGTGCTTATCCCTTCATCCGGTTCGCATCGTCGACCGCAATGGTGCCGCGTGCACGGAAGTAGATCATGAGAATGGCGAGGCCGATGGCCGCTTCGGCAGCGGCAACGGTCAGGACGAACATCGCGAAGACCTGCCCGACCAGATCGCCGAGGAAAGCGCTGAAGGCGACGAGGTTGATGTTCACCGCCAGGAGGATGAGCTCGATCGCCATCAGGATGACGATAATGTTCTTCCGGTTGAGGAAGATGCCCAGCACGCCCAGCACGAACAGGATCGCGCTGACGATGACATAGTGTTCGATGGCGATCACAGTTCGATCCCCTTGCCCACTTCGGGTTGTTTCATGATTGTCGCTTCGTCGGGACGGCGACGGACCTGCTTGCCGATATCCTGCTGACCGCGCTTCGACTTGGACGGGCGGTGCGTCAGCACGATTGCGCCGATCATGGCGACCAGCAGCACGATGCCTGCCACCTCGAACAGGAAGATATAGCGCGTATAGAGCAGCGCCCCGATGGCCGCAGTGTTGCTTTCTGCCATCGCCGGTGCATCTGCAGCAGCAGGCATGCCAAGCTCGATTGCACCGACATTGTAAGCACCGATGCCGAGCACGAGTTCTGCGAGCAGCACCAGCGCCACCACGATGCCGAGCGGGAAGTTCTTGATGAACCCTGCGCGCATCGCCGCGACGTCGATGTCGAGCATCATGACGACGAACAAGAACAGCACGGCGACTGCACCGACGTAGACGATGACCAGCAGCATCGCGATGAATTCCGCACCGACGAGAACCATCAGGCCGGCGGCATTGAAGAATGCCAGGATGAGCCACAGGACCGAATGCACCGGATTGCGCGCCGTGATGACCATCACGGCGGAAGCAATCACGATGATCGCGAACATGTAAAAGGCGAAAGTCTGGATCATGATGCCCCGGATTCGGTTGCGGCGCGGTTAGCGATAGGGTGCGTCGGCTTCAAGGTTCGCGGCGATTGCCCGCTCCCACTTGTCACCATTGGCGAGCAGCTTGGCCTTGTCATAGAGCAGCTCCTCGCGGGTTTCGGTTGCGTATTCGAAGTTCGGACCTTCGACGATCGCATCGACCGGGCAGGCTTCCTGGCAGAAGCCGCAGTAGATGCACTTCGTCATGTCGATGTCGTAGCGCGTCGTGCGGCGGCTGCCGTCTTCGCGCGGTTCGGCCTCGATCGTGATGGCCTGTGCCGGGCAGACCGCCTCGCACAGCTTGCAGGCGATGCAGCGCTCTTCCCCGTTGGGATAACGACGCAGGGCATGCTCGCCGCGGAAACGAGGGCTCAGCGGGTTCTTCTCGAACGGGTAGTTGATCGTCACCTTCGGCTTGAAGAAGTACTTCAGCGTGAGGGCGTGCGCCTTCACGAACTCCCACAGGGTGAACGACTTGATGAGGTGGGCGACGCTCATGCGGCGGCTCCGAAGTGGCCGGTTGCCATAAGGTAACCGGAGATTACGACGACGAACAGCAGGCTGATCGGCAGGAAGACCTTCCAGCCCAGGCGCATCAGCTGGTCGTAGCGGTAGCGCGGCACGGTCGCCATGACCCAGCTGAACATGAAGAAGAAGAAGAACGCCTTCAGCAGCAGCCAGACGATGCCCGGGACAGCGTAAAGCGGCTCCCAGTCGACCGGCGGCAGCCAACCGCCCCAGAACAGCAGCGCGTTGAGCATGCACATGAGCAGGATGTTGGCATATTCGCCGAGCCAGAAGAGCGCGAAGCTCATCGAGCTGTATTCGGTCTGGTATCCGGCCACCAGCTCGCTCTCCGCCTCGGTGAGGTCGAAGGGAACGCGCTGCGTTTCGGCAAGGCTCGAGATGAAGAACAGCACCCACATCGGGAAGAGCAGCGGATGCACGACATAGGCGTTGATGACGCCGAGGCCGAAGCCTTCCTGCGCACGCACGATGTCGTTGAGATTGAACGTGCCAGCGAACAGCACGACACAGACCAGGATGAAGCCGATCGAGACTTCATAGCTGATCATCTGAGCCGAAGCGCGCATGGCCGAGAAGAACGGGTACTTCGAGTTCGAAGCCCAGCCCGCCATGATGATGCCGTAGACCGACAGAGAACTGATCGCGAGGATGTAGAGCAGGCCGACATTGATATCCGCCAGCACGGCTTCCGCGCTGAACGGGATCACCGCCCAGGCCGCCAGGGCCACGGTGAACGTGACGATGGGGGCAAGGATGAAGATCCCCTTGTTCGCAGCGCTCGGAATAACGGTTTCCTGCAGGAAGACCTTCAGGCCATCCGCAAAGCTCTGCAGCAGGCCGAAGGGGCCGACGACGTTAGGGCCGCGGCGAAGGTTGATCGCCGCCCAGACCTTGCGGTCGACGTAAATGATCATCGCGACGGCCAGCATCAGCGGCAATGCGATGAGCAGGATACCGGCAAGGGTGGCAACGCCCCATGCCCATTCGTAGCTCATGCCGAGGGATTGGAAGAATTCGGTCATTCCGCTGCCTCCGCCAGTTCGCCGCCGTGGAGCAGTTCTGCCGAACAGCGCCGCATGACCTCGCTGGCGCGGGCGATCGGGTTGGTGAGATAGAAGTCCTTGATCGGGTACGCCGACAGGACGCCTTCGGCCTTTGCCTTGGCATCGGCCTTTGGCAGTGCGCCGTAATCTGCGAGGCCTTCTTCACCCAGCGCCGGAACAGCGGCAATCATGGCCGACTGGAGCTGGTCGAAGCTGTCGAAACAGACGTCGACCTTCAGGGCATCGGCCAGAGCGCGAAGGATCGTCCAGTCCTCGCGCGCGTCGCCGGGGGCGAAGACGGCCTTTTCGGCAAACTGCACGCGGCCTTCGGTGTTGACGTAGGTCCCGTCCTTCTCGGCATAGCTGGCACCGGGCAGGATGATGTCCGCAGCATGCGCACCGCGATCGCCGTGATGGCCGATATAGACCTTGAGGCTGTCGGCGAAGGGTTCGAAATCCATCTCGTCCGCGCCGAGCGCGAGCAGCACCTTGGGCGCCGCCTTGGCAAGATCGGTCATGCCGCCCTTCTGCGCGAAACCGAGCATCAGGCCGCCCATGCGGGCTGCGCTGAAGTGCAGCACGTTGAAGGCCGCACCCCATTCGCTTGCCAGCGCCAGAGCCTTGCCATGCGCACCCTTGAGAGCCGCGCCGCCGACAATAACCGCGGGACGTTCTGCCTTGGTGAAGACGTCCGACACTTCCTTGGGCAGGCTGTTCAGCACGCCGAGGTCATTGCCGAGGAATTCGGCCGGATAGGTGGTTTCCCAGTGCGGACCGACCACGAAGACCTTGGCGCCGCGCTTCACCGCCTTGCGGATACGCACGTTGACGAGCGGCGCTTCCCAGCGAATGTGGCTGCCGACGATCAGGACGGCATCGGCATTCTCGATACCTGCGAAGGTCGAGTTGAAGTTGACGGCCGCGAGGCTGGAAACGTCGTAGTCCATGCCGGTCTGGCGGCCTTCGACCAGCGAGGAACCGCAGGCCTTGAGCAGCGACTTGGCCGCGAACATCGTTTCGCAATCGACCATGTCGCCTGCAACCGCGGCGATACTCGAGGTATCGGACTTGAGCTGCTTGGCGATTGCCTTGAAGGCCTCGTCCCAGCTTGCTGGCTGGAGCTTGCCGCGCTTGCGCATGAAGACCTTGTCGAGGCGGCGCTTGCCGAGGCCGTCGACCTGGTAGCGCGCCTTGTCGGAAATCCACTCCTCGTTGACGTCGTCATTGATGCGCGGAAGCGCGCGCATGACTTCGCGGCCGCGGCTGTCGAGGCGGATATTGGCGCCGACAGCATCCGACACGTCGATGCTCAGCGTCTTCTTCAACTCCCACGGACGGGCTTCGAAGGCATAGGGACGCGAGGTGAGCGCGCCGACCGGGCAAAGGTCGATCACGTTGGCCGACAGCTCGTGCTCGGCTGCCTGCTCGAGATAGGTCGTGATCTGCATGTCCTCGCCGCGATACAGCGCGCCGATTTCGTCCACGCCGGCGATCTCTTCCGAGAAGCGCACGCAGCGGGTGCAATGGATGCAGCGGGTCATGACCGTCTTGATCAGCGGGCCCATGTACTTCTCGGTCACGGCGCGCTTGTTCTCGTGATAGCGCGAGCCGCCGCGGCCATAGGCCACCGACTGGTCCTGCAGGTCGCATTCGCCGCCCTGGTCGCAGATCGGGCAATCAAGCGGGTGGTTGATGAGCAGGAATTCCATCACGCCTTCGCGCGCGGTCTTCACCATCGGCGTGTCGGTGCGGATTTCCTGGCCTTCGGTCGCGGGGAGCGCGCAGCTGGCCTGCGGCTTGGGCGGTCCGGGCTTCACTTCGACCAGGCACATGCGGCAGTTGCCGGCAATCGAGAGCCGCTCGTGATAGCAGAAACGCGGGATTTCCTTACCCGCAAGTTCGCAGGCCTGGAGGACGGTCGCGCCGTCCGGAACCTCGATTTCCTGTCCGTCTACGATAACCTTGGGCATTATTCGGCTGCCTCGGCAAACTTGGCGTTGTGTTCGTTGATCCGGCGCTCGAGCTCGGGGCGGAAGTGGCGGATGAGGCCCTGGATCGGCCATGCGGCCGCGTCACCCAGGGCGCAGATGGTGTGACCTTCGACCTGCTTCGTAACCTGCTGAAGCATATCGATCTCCTCGATCGCCGCATCGCCGGTGCGCAGGCGCTCCATCATGCGCCACATCCAGCCCGTGCCTTCGCGGCAGGGGGTGCACTGGCCGCAGCTCTCGTGCTTGTAGAAATAGCTGAGGCGGCTGATCGCGCGGACGATATCGGTCGACTTGTCCATCACGATAACGCCGGCAGTGCCGAGGCCGGAACCGAGGTCACGCAGGCCGTCGAAATCCATCGGCGCATCCCAGATCTGCTCGGCCGGGACCAGCGGAACCGAAGAACCGCCGGGGATCACGGCGAGGAGGTTGTCTTTGCCACCGATAATGCCGCCGCAGTGCTTTTCGATCAGCTCGCTAAACGGGATCGAGAGCGCTTCCTCGACCACGCAGGGCTTGTTCACATGGCCGCTGATCTGGAAGAGCTTGGTGCCCTTGTTGTTCTCGCGGCCGAAGCTTGCGAACCAATTTGCGCCGCGGCGCAGGATGGTCGGGACGACGGCGATGGATTCCACGTTGTTGACCGTAGTCGGGCACCCGTAGAGGCCAGCGCCGGCCGGGAACGGCGGCTTGAGGCGCGGCTGGCCCTTCTTGCCTTCGAGGCTCTCGATCATCGCGGTTTCTTCGCCGCAGATGTAGGCGCCCGCGCCGCGGTGCAGGAACACGTCGAAGTCATAGCCCGACTTCGATGCGTTCTTGCCGATCAGTCCGGCATCATAGGCCTCGTCGATCGCGGCCTGAAGCGTCTCCGCCTCGCGGATATATTCGCCGCGGATGTAGATATAGGCCGCCCTCGCCCGCATGGCGTAACCGGCGACCAGCGCACCTTCGATCAGCTTGTGCGGATCGTGGCGGATGATCTCGCGGTCCTTGCACGAACCGGGTTCGGATTCGTCGGCATTGATGACGAGGAAGCTCGGACGACCGTCCTTGCTTTCCTTCGGCATGAACGACCACTTGAGGCCGGTCGGGAATCCTGCACCACCGCGGCCGCGCAGACCCGAGGCCTTGATTTCCTCGATGATATTCTCGTGGCCGCGACCGATCAGCGACTTGGTATCATCCCAGTCGCCGCGCTGCTGCGCCGCCTTCAGGCCCCAATCCTGGAAGCCGTAGAGGTTGGTAAAGATGCGGTCCTTGTCGGCAAGCATCAGGCGAACCCTCCGAATACGAAGATTGCAGCGGCGATAAGGATCGCCGCGAGGACCATCGTCTTGACGATGCCCTTGAAGACTTTCCACGCGACCACGATCAGGACCAGCGCGACGAGGATGTAGACGAGATTGCTATCCATCGGATTGCCCCCCGTCCTTGCCCTTGTTCAGGAACACCAGTCCTAGCACGAAGAATGCAGCGCCGATGCCCATGAATGCAGGGCCGAGCGTCAACGCAAAAGAGACACTCAGGCTGACGCCCATGGCCATAAAAGCCATTCCCAAACCACGGTAATTGGTCGTCTTTTCCATCACCAATCACCCCGGTAGTCGTGGTTTTGAGAGACCATGTCGTTCAACGTGCTGAGCGCGCCGGCCGGTTCCGACGTGTGGCGACCAGGCTCCTGCGTGCCGGTCTTGGGCTGTTCACCCTTGGCCAGCGCATCGAGCACGGCGTCGAGGCGTTCGGGCGTGAGATCCTCGTAATTGTCGTCGTTGATCTGGACCATCGGCGCGGTGGCGCAATTGCCCATGCATTCGACTTCGGTGAGGGTCCACAGACCGTCTTCCGACACCTCGCCCTTCTTCATGCCGCGCTTCTTGCAGGCCTCGAACAGGCCGTCCGAGCCGCGCAGCATGCACGGCGTCGTGCCGCAGACCTGTACGTGGTACCTGCCGACCGGCTTCAGATTGTACATAAAGTAGAAGGTTGCGACCTCGAGCACGCGGATGACCGGCATGTCGAGATAGTCGGCGACATATTCGATCACCGGCAGCGGCAGCCAGCCCTGCGTGTTCGTCTCTTCACCGACCTGGCGCTGGGCTAGGTCGAGCAGCGGCATCACTGCAGAGCGCTGGCGCCCTTCGGGATAGCGCGCAATAGCGCGGTCCGCCTTCTCGCGGTAGGCTTCGGTAAATTCGAAGCCGCCCCAACGCTCGCGCAGCTCGGGGGTGTCGGGTGAGGGGGTACGGTCAGCCATTAGCGGTCACACTCCCCGAACACGACATCGATGGCGCCGAGGATGGCGGTGGCATCGGGCAGCATGTGGCCTTTGCTCATGAAATCCATTGCTTGCAGGTGGCTGAAGGCCGTTGGGCGTATCTTGCAGCGGTACGGCTTGTTGGAGCCGTCGCTGACGAGGTAGACGCCGAATTCGCCCTTGGGGCTTTCGGTGGCGACATAGACTTCGCCCGCGGGGACGTGGAAGCCTTCGGTATAGAGCTTGAAGTGGTGGATCAGCGCTTCCATCGACTGCTTCATCTCGGCGCGCTTGGGCGGCGAAACCTTGCGGTCGCTGCTGGCGATCGGGCCGGTCGGCATCTGCGCAAGGCACTGCTTGATGATCTTCGCGCTCTCGTAGACTTCCTTCACGCGCACGACAAAGCGGTCGTAGCAGTCCGAATTGGTGCCCACGGGAATGTCGAATTCCATCCGGTCGTAAACGTCGTAGGGCTGCGACTTGCGAAGGTCCCACGGAATGCCGGCGGCACGGATCATCGGGCCGGAGAAGCCCCAGGCCAGCGCGTCTTCCTTGCTCACCACGGCGATATCGACGTTGCGCTGCTTGAAGATGCGGTTGTCGAGCACGAGGCTCATCGCATCGCCGAACAGTTCGGGCAGGCGCGTGTCGAGCCACTCGCCGATATCGACCAACAGCTTTTCCGGCACGTCCTGGTGGACGCCGCCCGGACGCAGGTAAGCGTGGTGCATGCGCGCACCGCTCATCCGCTCGAAGAAGTTCATGCAGTCTTCGCGCAGTTCGAACACCCACAGGTTCGGCGTCATCGCGCCGACGTCCATGACGTGCGCGCCGATGTTGAGCATGTGGTTGCAGATGCGGGTCAGTTCGGCGAACAGCACGCGGATATACTGTGCACGCTCCGGCACCTCGACGTTGAGCAGCTTCTCGATCGCGAGGACGTAGCTGTATTCCTGCGCCAGCGGCGAGCAGTAGTCGAGGCGGTCGAAATACGGCAGCGCCTGCAGGTACGTCTTGTGCTCGATCAGCTTTTCGGTGCCGCGGTGCAGCAGGCCCACGTGCGGGTCGATCCGCTCGATGATCTCGCCATCGAGTTCCATGACCATGCGCAGCACGCCGTGAGCCGCAGGGTGCTGGGGCCCGAAATTGATCGTGTAATTGGTGATGACCTCGTCGCCGGTGGTCGGCGATTCCTCGATCTGGAAGGCACTGCTCATGCGCAAATCCACTTTCCGGAATAGGTAGCCGACTTTCCGTCCGCCCCTGTCACGCTTACGTTTGCCGGGCGCGAGGCTGCATCGCCGGCCGCAGGAGCGACCTGCACCGTTACACCTTCACCCGTGAATGTCGTTCCTGCCCGTATAGCCGACAGGCCGCCGGGAGGAGCATCGAGAACCGTCAGGCCGCCACCGACGCGAATAACCGCCTTGCCCGGCAGGGCGCGATCGTTCGACCCGCTGGCGATGATCATCTCGCGATTGCCTTCCATGAAGGTGCAACCGCCGTCGCGCTGACCAAGATCGACCCCGCCAATGTCGCGCAGTTGCTGCAGCGCGGTCACGTCGGCACCAGCAGGCGGGACAGCCTGCGCGGTGTTGGGCATTTCTGCCGCGGCCTGCGGGTTGTCGCGCGCAGCAGTGCTGTCGCTGCCGATCCGGCTGGCGAAGTCTTCCGCGCTTTCCTCACTCGACTGCTGGCCCGAGCAGGCAGCAACCAGAAGCACAGCGGCAGTAAGGACGATGCGCTTCATCACTCGGCGTCCTTCTTCTTAGCGGCGGGCTTGCGCTTGGCAGGCGCCTTCTGCTTGGCAGGTGCTGCCTTCTTGGCCGAAGCCTTCTTCTTCGGTTCGGTCGCCTTGGCGGTGCCGGACGCCTTGCCGGCACGCTTTGCGCGGGCGGGACGGTCCTCGGTCGGCTTGGGGGACGGAGCATCCTTGCCGCCGTCTTCCTCGGCCGGGGAACCGGCGCTTACCTTGTCGGCAGCCTTCGCATCGGTTTTTGCGCCTGCGCCGGTCTGCTTGGGGCTTTCCGTCGTTTTCGGCTCGCTGACCGGAGGCGTGGCAGCCTTTTCATCGCCAGGCAGCACGTAATCCGCGCCTTCCCACGGGCTCATGAAATCGAACTGGCGCAGGTCCTGGGCGAGCTTGACCGGCTCATACACGACGCGCTTCTCGTCTTCGGAGTAACGCAGTTCCACATAACCGGTAAGCGGGAAATCCTTGCGGAAAGGATGCCCTTCGAAACCATAGTCGGTCAGGATGCGGCGCAGGTCGGTGTTGCCGTCGAACAGCACGCCGAACATGTCGAATACTTCGCGCTCGAGCCAGCCGGCGTTGGGCCAGACGGTCGTAACGGTCGGGACCGGCGCATCTTCGGAGGCGCAGCACTTGACCATGATGCGGCTGTTGCGGGTCACCGACAGCAACATGTAAACCACCTCGAACCGCTCTGCGCGGTCGGGATAGTCCACCCCGGCGATTTCCATCAGCTGCTGGTATTCATGCTCGTCGCGAAGCGTGCGGAGCACGCGCTCGACGCTGTCACGGCGCACGTGGAACAGCAGTTCGCCGTGCTCCTCGTGTGCTTCCACGAGGGCATCGCCGATCGCTGCCGAAATCTCTTCCTTGAGCCCGTCGATCTGCGTGAAGCGGGGCGCGGAATGAAGCGTAGCCATGTCTTCGCCCTTACCTCTGGATCGTCCCGACGCGGCGGATCTTCCGCTGCAGCTGCATCACGCCATAAAGCAGTGCCTCTGCAGTGGGCGGACAGCCGGGGACATAGATGTCGACCGGAACGATCCGATCGCAGCCGCGCACGACGCTGTAGCTGTAATGGTAGTAGCCGCCGCCGTTGGCGCAGCTACCCATCGAGATGACGTACTTGGGTTCCGACATCTGGTCGTAGACCTTGCGCAGCGCCGGAGCCATCTTGTTGCACAGCGTGCCGGCGACGATCATCACGTCGCTCTGGCGCGGGGAAGCGCGCGGCGCAACGCCGAACCGCTCCATGTCGTAGCGCGGCATGTTCACGTGGATCATTTCCACAGCGCAGCACGCAAGGCCGAAAGTCATCCACCACAGCGAACCGGTGCGGGCCCACTGGAACAGGTCTTCGGTCGAGGTGACAAGGAAACCCTTGTCGTTCACCTCGGTCTGGAGAGCGTTGAAATAATCCTGGTCGGGCTGGCGGATGTCGCCGGGCTGTGCCGTCGGCTGGACAAGCGCGTCGCGCCCGAGCGGGCTGGAGGTCATCTGCTGGCTCATATCAGTCCCAATCCAGTGCGCCGACTTTCCACGCGTAGGCGAAGCCGACGATCAGTTCGACGAGGAAGACCATCATGGTAATCCAACTCGGCCAGCCGGTTTCGCCAAGGCTTACCGCCCAGGGGAAGAGGAACGCGGCTTCGAGGTCGAAGATCAGGAACAGGATCGCGACCAGATAAAAGCGCACGTCGAACTGGCTGCGCGGATCTTCGAATGCGGGGAAACCGCACTCGTACTCGCTGAGCTTCTCGGCATTGGGCGCATGCGCACCCGTCAGCCGTGCCACACCCATCGGCAGGAACACGAAGGCTGCCGAGAGCACGACGGCAATAAAGAGGAAGATCAGGATGGGGAGATATTGTTCGAGGTCGACCACGGATGAATCCCAGGGCTTAACGCGTTGCGTGCGCCTCTAGGCCCCTAGCCGTGACGGTGCAAGGGCGCGAATCGTGCAATTCGCGCATCCCTTCCCCAGCCTATTTCATCATCTTGTCGATCGCCTTGCGCGTCGCGTCGCCATAGGGCGGCTTGAAACCGGCCAGCTTGGCAACGTCGATCTTGGGCTGTGTGTAGACGCTGCGCGCGTGGCTGAATTCGCGGAAGCCCTCGATACCGTGGTAGCTGCCCATGCCCGACGGCCCTACGCCGCCGAACGGCAGGTCTTCCATCGAAACGTGGAAAATCACGTCGTTGACCGTCACGCCGCCGCTGATCGTCTTGGTGAGAACCTTGGACTGTTCCCCAGAATCCTGGCCGAAGTAATACAGGCCGAGCGGGCGATCATGCTCGTTAACATAATCGATCGCCTCGTCGATGTGCTTGTAGGTCTTCACCGGCAGGACGGGACCGAAAATCTCTTCCTGCATCGCTTTCATGTCCTCGGACACGTTCTTGAGGATCGTGAGTGGCATCTTGCGACTGTTGGTGTTCGAAAAATCCTCGTTGCCGGGATTGACCTCGATCACCTCGGCGCCCTTCTCACGCGCATCGGCGACGAGCCCCCGGAGGCGGTCGAAATGCCGGTCGGTGACCACGCTGGCGTAATCGTCATTGTCGAGCAGGGTCGGATACATGTTGGCGGTGCCCTGCCAGACCCCGTGAATCGCCTCGTCCTGCTTGCTTTCGGGGACATAGAGATAATCAGGCGCCAGGCAGATCTGGCCCGCGTTCATCATCTTGCCCATGGCAATACGCTCGCCCGCTTTTGCGAAGTCCGCGCTCTCGCCCATGAACACCGGGCTCTTGCCGCCCAGCTCGAGCGTGACGGGCACGAGGTTCTTCGACGCGGCTTCCATGACCTTGCGGCCAGTGGCAGTCGAACCGGTGAACACGAGGTGGTCGAACGGCAGGTCGGAGAACGCCCCGGCCACTTCGGGACCGCCGGTGAACACGGCGCATTCATCCTCGGCGAAATATTTCTCGACCAGTTCCTTCATCAGGTCGCTGGTCTTTTCGGTGAACTCGCTCGGCTTGATCATCGCACGATTGCCGGCAGCAAAGACCTGCATCAACGGGCCGAAGGTCAGGTTGACGGGGAAGTTCCAAGGGCTGAGGATGCCAATTACGCCCTTCGGTTCGTAGCGCACTTCCGCCTTCGCACCGAGCAAGCCGAGCGGGAACTGGACGTGGCGCTTGTCGGCCTTGGCCCAGCCGTCCATCCGCTTGAGGCAGTACTTGCCGAAATTGATGGTCCCGACGATGTCGGTCATCATCGACTGCATCGGCGAACGGTTGCCGAAGTCGGCGCTCATCGCCTTGCACAGCTCGTCGGCATGATCTTTCAGCAGCTTGTTGGCGCGTTCGATCCGGTCCTTGCGCAGCGCCATCGGCTCTGGCCGCATCTGGTGATGGGCGGCACGCTGCTTGCGCAGGACTTCTTCCATTCGCACCAGCCGTTCGTCCGCCATCGTATTCTCCCTTGGTCTGTGTTGCGCCGCAGCGACGCCTTGCCTATCTCTGCGGCACGATATTCCAGAACCAGAGGACCAGCACAAGCATGACCCAGTTCAGCGCAAACGATCCCGTCGTCATTCTTTCCTATGCCCGCACCCCGATGGGCGGGATGCAGGGAGCCCTCGCGGACGTTTCCGCTACCGACCTGGGCGCCACGGCCGTCAAGGCGGCTGTCGAACGTTCGGGCGTTTCGCCCGAGGCCTTCGACCGCACCTACATGGGCTGCGTCCTTCCCGCGGGCCTCGGCCAGGCCCCCGCCCGCCAGGCGACGATCAAGGCCGGCCTGCCCAAGTCGGTGCAGGCAACGACCGTCAACAAGGTCTGCGGCAGCGGCATGCAGACGGTCATCATGGGTGCAGAAGCGCTTGCCAGCGGCACGGTCGACTATGTCGTCGCGGGCGGGATGGAGAGCATGACCAATGCCCCGTACCTCCTAAAGAAGCACCGCTCGGGCGCCCGCATCGGCCACGACACGGCCTATGACCACATGTTCCTCGACGGGCTGGAAGACGCCTACGAGGAAGGCCGCGCCATGGGCACTTTCGCGCAGGACACGGCGAACCAGTACCAGCTGACGCGCGAAGAGATGGATGCCTATTCCATCGAATCGCTGCGCCGCGCCAATGCCGCCATCGAGAGCGGTGCATTTGCCGACGAAGTCGTCCCCGTGACCGTCGCGACCCGCGCCGGTGAAGTCACCGTCGAGCATGACGAACAACCCGGCAAGGGCAAACCCGACAAGATCCCGCAGCTTCGCCCGGCCTTCGCGAAGGACGGGACGATCACGGCCGCCACCTCGTCGTCGATTTCCGACGGTGCGGCAGCGGTCGTACTCACGCGCGAAAGCGTGGCGAGCGCGAATGGCCAGCAGCCTGTCGCGAAGATCGTCGCCATGGCCGCCCATGCGCAGGAGCCTTCGGAATTCACCGTCGCTCCGGTCGGCGCGATCACCAAGGTGCTCGACAAGGCCGGCTGGTCAGCCGACGACGTCGATCTGTGGGAAGTGAACGAGGCCTTCGCCTGCGTCGCCATGTTTGCCATGCGCGACATCGGCATCCCGCACGAGAAGATTAACGTCAACGGCGGCGGTACGGCTCTGGGCCACCCCATCGGCGCCAGCGGCACGCGCATCATCGTCACGCTGCTCAACGCGCTCAAGAAGCAGGGCAAGAAGCGCGGCGTCGCATCGCTATGCATCGGCGGCGGTGAAGCCACTGCTGTCGCAGTCGAACTGCTCTGACCCCATGAAGGGTGGTGATTTGCCGGGACGGCGGCTTGCGGCCGCCACTTTCGCAATCGCCACCCTCGCCCTTGCTGCTTGCGACCCGGTTGGCGGGAACGAAGCTTCGGAGCCCGAGGCTCCCGATCCGGCCAGCATAGCCGGCAGCTATGAAGCGACGCTCGAAGACGGCCGCACCATCATTCATACGCTCGGCGAAGACGGCACCTATCGCGATGTCGATGGCGAAGGAAATCCGGTCGAGATAGGAACCTGGCGTCTGGCCGAAGGGGAAATCTGCTACGATCCCGAAGGTAGCGATCCGGAAACCTGCTTTGCTGGCGGGCCTTCCGGAAAGGTCAGGCGCGTGGAGCGTCCAGGCTCGGAAGCGGCCCAGTAACGCTCAGGGTTCTCCTGCGCCCCACAAGCGCTGCTGCGGGACGTAACCGCGGCGATTGTCCACGGCGAATTCGCACCAGTTGTCGTCGCAATCCCCCAGCGTTCCAACCACGCCGGGCTCGATCCGCCATTTGACCGTCGATGATCGGTCGGGCTTCGCGTAAATCGCGCTTTCGCCCTCTCCCACGACGATCGCCCCGCGTTCGTCGGTCAGCAGGCGGGCAACCACCCAACCCTGCGTACCATCGGGATCCTCGATCAGACGCCACCCTTCCATCACGCGGATGACCTTCACGGGCAGTCCCTTGCGGCGATAGACCCAGTCGATCTTGTAATCCTCGCTCGGCCCGACGCGCATGTTCAGTTCCTTGGCCCGGATGCTCGCCCAGTAAGGGACTTCGCGATCCTGTGCGGACGCGGGGGAAGAAACCAACAGTACGGCAACGAGCAAGGCGGAAAGGCGTGCGATCATGGCCGCATGTCTACTTTGCGGCCCAACCTGCTTCAAGCACCGCTTGACCGTTTCCCGCACCAAAGCGTAGCGGTGCCGGAACATGACCGATCACGATCACGCATCCGACCGCCCCCAGAAGCGCCTCGACCGCAAACCGCGGGTGACTGTCACCCGCCATCTGGCCGCAGCCGTCGAGACGCGCATGAGCGACCTGTTCGAGGCAAACCTCAACCTCACCGACGAACCGATGAGCCGTGACGCCATTGTGGCGGCCATGCAGGACTGCGACGTGCTCGTTCCCACCGTGACCGACCGGATCGATGCTTCGGTGATCGAGGCAGCAGGCCCTGACCTGCGGCTCATCGCCAATTTCGGTGCCGGGACCGAGCATCTCGACCTGAAAGCGGCGGCTGCCCGCAAGATCATCGTCACCAATACGCCGGGCGTCTTCACCGACGATACGGCAGACCTGACCATGGCAGGTATCATCGGTGTGCCGCGCCGCGTGCGCGAAGGTGTGGAACTCATCCGCAGCGGCAAATGGACCGGCTGGGCGCCTACCGCGATGCTCGGGCGCAAGCTGGGCGGAAAATACCTCGGCATCCTCGGCATGGGCCGTATCGGCCAGGCAGTCGCGCACCGCGCCCGCGCCTTCGGACTAGAAATCCTCTATCACAACCGCAAGCGCCTGCCCGAAGCGGTCGAGCGGATGTTCGGCGCGACCTGGGTGGAAAGCATCGACGAGCTCGTTGCACAGGCCGACATCCTCACCCTTCACTGTCCGGCAACGCCCGAAACCCGCGGCATCATCGACGCGCGCAGGATCGGCCTGATGAAAGAAGGGGCGAGCCTCATCAACACGGCCCGCGGCGACCTGGTCGATTACGAAGCCTTGATCGCGGCGCTCGAAGCGGGACACCTCGCCGGCGCAGGCCTAGATGTCTATCCGGATGAACCTAACGTCGATCCACGGCTCATTCGCCATCCCAACGTCATGACACTGCCGCACATCGGCAGCGCGACCCGCGAAGGCCGCGAAGATTCGGGTATGAAGGTAATCGCCAACATCCGAATGTGGGCGGACGGGCACCGTCCCCCGGACCAGGTTCTCACCGGTCTTCGATAAACGACCGATTACAGCGCATTGCATTGCTGCGGCGGGCTTGTAATGCTCGCCCCATGGATGAATTCGCCGCCAAGATCGAAGCGTTGGAGCACTTGTGGATGCGCAGCTGGGTGCAGCGCGACCGCAACCAGATGAAGGCCTTGGCCGGGCGCGACTTCATATTCCTGCTCGGTTCGAAGAGCCCTGCGATCCTCGACCGCGCCAGTTGGCTGGAAGCTGCGACCACGCGCTTTCGCTGCACCGGCTATCGCTTCGACGACGTCTATGTTCGCCGTCACGGTCCGATAGCGGTTTTTGCCGCGCGCATGACGATGGATGCGACGATGGGCGATCACGAATGGTCGGGCGAAACCTGGCTCACGGACGTGTGGCGCATCTCCAAGGTGCGCCGCAAATGGCGCATCCTGGAACGCACGATCTCGCGTCCGGACACCGACAAGGCGATGCCGGACGCGATCAGATCGATGCAGCTCTGGCGCTAGGCCGGCTCAGTCGCCGGTCAGGATACGCTCGACTAGTTCCTTCACCGTCGGCGTGAAATTGTTCGAATAGAACGGGTCCTGCTTGAAGCGGTATGCAGCGTGGCCTGCAAAGGCAAGGTTCTCGTCCGGATCGCCGCCATGGGCGATGTCTTGCAGCGTCTTCTGGATGCAGAAGCTGCGCGGGTCGGCAAGACGACCGGTCGTGTGGTCGTCGTGATCTTTCCAGCTCGAGAACTGGCAATGCGAGAGGCAGCCCATGCAGCCCTGCTGGTCAGCCCTGATCTGCTCGGCGCTCTGAGGTGTTACGAAGACGACCGTATTGTCGGGCGTCTTCAGCGCCTCGGTGAAGCCTTCGTGCATCCAGGCCTGCGCCTTGCGCTGGTCGCCCGGGTGCACGAAGAAGTACTTGGCCTTGCCGTGGTCGGCCAAGGGAACGGTGCCTTCTTCCTCGTCGCGCTTGAAGATCGGGATCTGGCGCTCCGAGCGATGCATCAGGTCGTAGAGGAACGGCGTCTTTACCGCGGAAGAGTAGAAGCCGGTCGGGCTGAACTTGTGCAGCAGCACGTCGCCCGGTTCGACCGTGCGGAGCATGTCCTTCCAGACCTGCGGGATCGGGCTTTCGTGCGTCAGCAACGGACGCGTGCCGAACTGGAAGGCGATCTTGCCGAGTTCAGGATTTTCGATCCAGTCGTTCCATTCGCGCAGGAACCAGACGCCGCCCGCCATGACGATAGCGGTATCTTCCGATACGCCTTCCGCACGCATGGTTTCGCGCAGCGCCTTGACGCGCGGATAGGGATCTTCCGGCTTGGTCGGGTCTTCCGCGTTCGAGAGTCCGTTGTGACCGCCTGCCAACCAGGGATCTTCATAGACCACCGCGGCCATCAGTTCGGGTACCTTGGAGTAGCTGCGCTTCCAAAGAGCGCGAAACGCACGAGCCGAGCTGACAATGGGGAGGTAGTGAACGTTGAAGCGGGCCGCGATCTCGGCCAGCTTGTAGGGCATACCTGCGCCGCAGGTGACTCCGGTGATCAGGCCCTGGCAATTCTCCAGCACACCTTCGAGGACCTGCTGAGCGCCGCCCATCTCCCACAGGACATTGATGTTGATCGCACCCTTGCCGCCCGAGATTTCATGGGCGCGCCGGACCTGTTCGGTGGCGCCGTCGATCCCGTAGCGCACGAGCTGTTCGAAACGCTCCTTGCGGGTGGCCTGCGGATAGACCTGCGGAATGGGATTCCCATCCTCGTCATAACTGTCGGCATTCACGGCGCTGACCGTGCCGATACCCCCTGCAGCAGCCCATGCCCCGGAACTGGCGTGGTTGGTCGCGGAAACGCCCTTGCCGCCTTCGACCAGCGGCCAGACTTCGCGTCCACCATAAAGAATGGGGCTCAAACCCTTGAAACTCATGTAATCCTCTCTCTACGCCAAAGCGTACTCTAACCGTCTAGTCCCCGTTGACGTCGTCCACTCTACAGGGTTTGATTTCGCTCGGCTCCGGCCTGTTAGCCGCTGCCTTGAACTGTGCATAGTACCCCGACAGCTCGGGGGCATCCTTGAAAGCCACAAGTTCGTATCCGACGCGGCGGAATTCGCACGACAGCAGCAGTGGGTCGATCCCGTGCTGGTCGGTCGGGCGATCGACATCGACCACGATGACCTGCCCGCCTTTGCGAAGCGCGGGCCACATGTTCCACAGGAATTCGTAGGGCTGCTGGATCTCGTGGTACATGTGGACCATGAAGATCCGGTCGAAGCTGTCTGCAGGCAGCTTGGGATCGGCCGGTTCGCCCAGCCTGATCGAGACATTGTCGAGCCGCTGGCGCTCGACGCGCCGGGCCAGCAACTGCAGGGCCTCGGGATCGATGTCCTGAGCCAGAACGCGACCGCCGTCGCCGACCCGCGGCGCCAGTCGCACGGTGTAATACCCGCTCCCAGCGCCGATATCCGCCACGGTCATGCCAGCTTCGAGTTCGGCGAGGTCCATGACCTTCTGCGCTTCGCCGCGGCTGTCGCGCGCGTCCTCGGTGGAAAACTGGTAGGAGATAACTTCCGATACAGGGCGGTCGGGTGCCGGGAAAACGGTACCTTCCCCGCTCCCGCCCCCAAGCGCATCGCATCCTGCAAGCGCGGCAAGACAGGGGACAAGGGCGAGGCCCAGCCTCACTCGGTGTCCTCCACCTCGAGCGTCTCGCCGGTCACGCGCTGGGCAAGCGCGGCCGAAATGAACGGATCGAGAGCGCCGTCGAGAACGTCGTCTGGCGTCGGAGAGGTAACGCCGGTACGCAGGTCCTTGACCATCTGGTAGGGCTGCAGGACGTAGCTGCGGATCTGGTGCCCCCAGCCGATCTCGCTCTTTTCCTGGTATTCACCCGAAGCGGCAGCCTCACGCTCGGCCATTTCGCGTTCGAACAGGCGGGCCTTCAGCATGTTCATGGCCGTGGCCTTGTTCTTGTGCTGGCTGCGATCGTTCTGGCTCGCCACCACGATGCCGGTCGGCTGGTGGGTAATACGGACGGCGGAATCGGTCGTGTTGACGTGCTGGCCGCCCGCACCCGATGCGCGGTAGGTATCGATCTTGAGGTCGGCCGGGTTGATCTCGATATCGATGTCGTCGTCGATCACCGGGTAGACCCAGACAGAACTGAAGCTGGTGTGGCGCCGGGCAGAGCTGTCGTATGGACTGATCCGGACGAGACGGTGCACGCCGCTTTCGGTCTTGGCGTAGCCATAGGCATTTTCGCCCTTGAGCAGCAGTGTGGCAGACTTGATGCCTGCCTGGTCGCCTGACTGGTACTCGACAGTCTCGACCTTGAAACCGCGACGTTCGGCCCAACGGGCGTACATGCGGAAGAGCATTTCCGCCCAGTCCTGGCTTTCGGTGCCGCCGGCCCCTGCATGGATTTCGACATAGGTGTCGTTGCCGTCGGCTTCGCCAGAAAGCAGCGCCTGCACCTTGTCGCGGTCTGCACGGTCGGCGAGCATTGCCAGGGTTTCGAGGCCTTCGCGGGTGACTTCGTCGTCGCCCTCCGCTTCGCCCATTTCGACGAACTCGATGGCGTCTGCCATCTCGCTTTCGATCTCGCGCACCGTATTGATCGCGGTCTCGAGGCGCTTCTGCTCCTGTGTGATCGCCTGCGCCTGCTTGGGGTCGTCCCAAAGCTTGGGGTCCTGCACGCGTGCGTCCAGCTCGTCGAGCCGGCGCAACGCACGGTCCCAGTCGAGCGACTGGCGGACCAGCGCCAGAGCGGCTTCGATACGGTCGATTTGGGCCTGCCCTTCGGCACGCATGGTCACAATTCCTTGTTGTCTCTTGACCGGTCCACCTAACGAGCGGGCCGGGATTGTAAAGTTGCAGCGGCGCAGAAGCGGGGCTCGCTAGTAGATGCCCTCGTTTTCCTCGACGAAGTCGCCGGGCCCTTCCTCGCGCACGGTCGAGGTCTGGCTGGTATTAGCGCGGACGCCTTCGCGGGCCCGGCGGATCAACTCGAGGATCTCGGCGCGCTGGGCGGCCAATTCGTCGGACCTCGTCGAACGCGGCGGTTCGGTGTCTGGCTTGAAGGCTTCCCAAATGACGGCCGCAGTCGGCTCGTTGGAGGGTGTTCCTTCGAACACGCGTTTGCCGGTGCGGCGGTCGATCTTGACCATGCGGATGCCGGGAGGCGCGATGAAATCCTGTGCGGTCCAGCGCTCTTTGGTCTCCTGGACGAAACGCTGCATGATCGGCGCAGCGGTATTGCCGCCCTGCACCCACCCACCAAGATTGCGGGGCTGGTCGAAACCGACATACATCCCCGCCACGATGTCGGGCGTGCCGCCGACGAACCATGCATTGGTGGGGCCGTTGGTCGTTCCGGTCTTGCCAAACATCGGCAGCTCGAGACTGCGCAGGCGCACCGCCGTACCACGCGTCACGACGCCCTGAAGCATATGCACCATCTGGAAGGCCGTGCGCGGGTCGAGCACCTGTTTGCCCGAAGGTTCGAAACGCGGCATGGGCTGGCCGTCCCATTCATCCATGTTGCAGCCCGTGCATTCGCGCTTGTCGGAGCGGTAGATGACCTTGCCGCGACGATCCTGGACGAAATCGATGACCGTCCCGGGATTCATCCGGCCCCAGTTGGCTAGCGCCGCATAGGCGTTGACCATGTTGACGACCGTGGTGTCGCCCGCGCCCAGCGCGAAGGAATAGTATGGTTCGTAATCGCCGATACCGAGCCGCTTAATCGTCTGCACGACATTCTGCATGCCCGTGTCGTCAGCGATGTGGACCGTCATGAGGTTGCGGCTCTGTTCCAGGCCCCAGCGAAGCGTGTGTTCGCCGCCGCCGCCACCGCCGAAGTTGCGGAAGCATTTTTCGCCCAGGTTTGCGCCTTGCCAGACGCAGAAGGTCTGGTCGGGCACCATGGTCGCCGGAGTCATGCCATTGTCCAGCGCCGCCGCGTAAACGAACGGCTTGATGGTCGAGCCCGGCTGGCGCAGCGCCTGCGTCGCACGGTTGAAGCTACCCAGACGGCTGTCGAAACCGCCCTGCATCGCGAGGATGCGGCCGGTTTGCGGGTCTTCCGCAAGGAACGCGCCCGACACCTCGGGGATGGCCCGCAGGCGGTAGCCGGAGCCCGAGGGCTCGGCCGCCACTACATCGCCGACACGCAACGTGCTCGGCGCGTCGGCGAGGGGATAATCCTTGCCATCGGTCAGACCGAGCTTGGGCGAACCGCCGCCTTCCGTAACCACGCCGATCCGCCAGTTGCGGTAATTGGTGGACAGGTTGGACGAGGCGAGCTGCCCGTGAAGGTCGCCATTGTCGGGATTGAGCGTCGCAACCGGACCTGTATAGCCGCGGTTGCCATGATAGCTCAGCAGCTGGGCACGCAGCGCATCGCGCGCAGCGTCCTGCAACTCGACGTCGAGCGAGGTGCGAACCCACAGGCCGCCGGCATAGACGCTGTTGCCGCCGTCTTCCGCCGTCTCGCCGAACTGGTCGATCAACTGGCGCCGCACTTCTTCCAGGAAGTAGCCTGCATCAGCAGAGCGTTCGCTGCGCTGCTGGACGAGGCCGAGCGGCTGCGCCTTGGCCTGTGCGGCTTCGGCGGCAGACACGAAATCGTTCGCGACCATCTGGTCGAGCACGAAATTGCGGCGGGCGACCGCCATGTCGCGGAATCGCTCGCGGCCATAACGTTCGGGCGCCTTGGGCAGGATTGCAAGGAAGGCAGTCTCGTGCAGTTCGAGCTGGTCCACATCCTTGTCGAAATAGGCGCGCGCTGCGGCCTGCACGCCGAAGCTGCGGCGACCGAGCGGGATTTCGTTCAGATAGAGCTCGAGGATTTCCTGCTTGGTCAGCACCTGTTCGATGCGCTGGGCGAGGATCATTTCCTTCAGCTTGCGGGTGACCGAGTATTCGTCCCCGAGCAGCAGGTTCTTGGCGACCTGCTGGGTGATGGTCGAACCACCCACCGCACGCTCGCCCGAACCGTATTTAGTGGCGTAGTCGAACACCGCGTTAAGGGTGCCGGTGAAGTCGACGCCGCTATGGCTGAAGAACGTTTTGTCCTCGGCCGACAGGAACGCCTCGATCATCTGCTGAGGGAAGTCGATATACTGCAATTGCACCCGTCGTTCGCGGGCGTAGGAATGGACGATCTCCCCGTCGACGCCGCGAACGACTGTCGGCAGAGGCGTTTCGTAGTCGAGCAGGCTTTCCGCATCGGGCAAGTTGCGCGCCAGCGAAGCCCATAGGAGGACCAGCAGCATGACCGCGATACCGATGAGATAGGTCAGGACGCGCAGGCGCTGGTTGTGATGCCAGTTCTCGCGCATCCAGTCTGCAAAGCGCACCGGATCGCCGGTCAGGCGACCGCGGGCGTACTCGAGGAAAGTCTTGTCGAACATAGTCTAGCGGGGCCTTTAGCACGCGATTTCCGGCGCGCGCCACAACAACTAGCCGGATGGCCTCAGCTTTCCTCCCGGCGGGCGAAATAGAGTGCGATCGCGCGGCTCATGACCTGCGCGAAACGTTGCCGGCCCTCGGGCGAAGCAAGACGGCGCGCATCTTCCTCGTTCGTGATGTAGCCGCTTTCGAACAGGACGGACGGTATGTCCGGCGCCCGCAGGACTTTGAGGTCAGCAGCGTGACGAGGTTGCGGGTGGAAAGTGATCACACCCTCGCCGGCCCGCTGGATGAGGCGCGCAAACTCGTCGGACTGCGCCTGCGTCCGGCGCTGCGACAGCTCCACAAGGATGTCGCTGACCGTGTCGCTGGTCACGCCCAGATCGACACCGTTAAGGCGGTCGGACGCGTTCTCCCGGGCGGCGAACCGCGCAGCTGCAGCGCTCGATGCGCGGTCGGACAGGGTGTAGATACTGGCGCCTTCCACCTCGCCAGCATCGCCCGCGCTGTCGGCATGGATGGAAAGGAACAGGTCGGCGCCGAGGCGACGGGCCATTTCGAAGCGTTCCGAATGCAGCAGGTAGCGATCGTCGTCCCGCGTCAGGGCGACCCGGGCGATCTTGCGCGATTCGATCTCGTCGCGCAGCGCGCGCGCCAGGCCGAGCACCAGCGTCTTCTCCCGGTATCCCGACGCGGACGCGCCCGGATCGAAGCCGCCGTGCCCAGGGTCGATGACGATGAGCGGCAGCGAATCGGCTCCCCGCACCTGCGGCAATTCGGCACGGACTGTCTGCTGCGGCAGACTGGCGCGCAGCACGATACCGGGCTCCGGTCCCGCGAGGCCCGACTGCCATGCAAGCCCGATCGCCCCGGCCAAAGAAGCAAGGGTCAGCAGCATCGGCGCGAGTATCTGCATGAGCGGAGACATGGGACCAAAAGCTTAAGGCTTCGCGGACCTTATGCGCAATATGGTTGCCGTTCGAAACCCACGGTGCTAGCGCCGAAACGAACGGTCCGATGCCTCCGTTCGGCGCGATTGATACGCGACGAAGAGGGTCGCCGGGCTCGTTTTCACCTCATCACACCGGTGAGGCCCCAATTTTGTACAGGTTGATGCAGAGCAAGCACTCACCCCTTTTCGCTTCCAGCACGCTGTTGAACGGCATGGCTATGGCGATTTCGGGCCCGGCAGCGCGCACCATGCACCGTGCAGCATCTGCAGACACGAATCACCGGCTTGGCGATCGCAGCGCCTCGATCCGGTCGTCGAATGCCTTCGGCCCGACAACGGGTCGTGGTTCCTACACACAATCGCGCGGCAGGAAGGACGGGTACACCCCGCCCCGCTGCGCATGGAGAATAATCAATGGCAACGCGCATGCTAATCGACGCGCGCCACCAGGAAGAAACCCGGGTGGCGGTCCTCAAGGGAAACCGGATTGAGGAATTCGATTTCGAATCTGCCGACAAGAAGCAGATCAAGGGTAATATCTATCTCGCAAAGGTAACCAGGGTCGAACCGTCGCTGCAGGCGGCCTTCGTCGACTTTGGCGGAAACCGTCACGGTTTCCTCGCCTTCAGCGAAATCCACCCTGACTATTACCAGATCCCCAAGGAAGACCGCGCCGCCCTGCTCGCTGCAGAGGCCGAGGCTGCGGAAGAAGAGCAGCGCCTGCGCGCCGAAGAGGAAGAGCGCGGCGAACTGCCCGGCGAGGAATACGACGCCGACGAGGAAAGCGCCGAAGCACTGGCCGAAGACCTCGCGGAAGACGGCCTCGAGGAAGTGGACACCTCGGATAAGGACGACGTGGCCACCATCGAGGAAGGCCATCTCGACGGCGACGAGGACGACGACGACGATGCGGACGGCGATGACGACGCCGAGGCGGAAGACCGTTCGAAGGATCGCGGTCGCCGCGGTCGCGGACGCCGCCAGGGCAAGGGCCGCAGCCGCGCCAAGGAAGTCGACGAAGCCCGCGCCAAGCGCATGGCCCTGCGTCGCAAGTACAAGATTCAGGACGTCATCCAGCGCCGCCAGGTCCTGCTCGTCCAGGTCGTGAAGGAAGAGCGTGGCAACAAGGGTGCCGCACTTACCACCTATCTCAGCCTCGCCGGCCGCTACACGGTCCTCATGCCGAACAGCAGCCACGGCGGCGGCATCTCGCGCAAGATCAATTCCGCGAGCGACCGCAAGCGCCTGAAGCAGATCGTCGGTGATCTCAGCCTACCCAAGACCATGGGTCTGATCGTGCGCACTGCCGGCCTTTCGCGCACCAAGACCGAGATCAAGCGCGACTTCGATTACCTTGCCCGCCTGTGGGACGAAATCCGCGAGAATACTCTCGCATCGGCCGCGCCGGCGCTGATCCATTCGGACAGCGACCTCATTAAGCGCGCCATCCGCGACATCTACAACAAGGAAATCGAGGAAGTCGTCGTCGAAGGCGAGGAAGGCTACAAGTCGGCCAAGGCCTTCATGAAGATGCTCATGCCCAGCCACGCACGCCGGGTGAAGCAGTATGTCGACCCCGTGCCGCTGTTCCAGCGCTATGGCGCGGAAGACCAGCTCAAGGCGATGTACGATCCGGTGGTGCAGCTCAAATCGGGCGGTTACCTGGTGATCAACCCGACCGAAGCGCTCGTCTCGATCGACATCAACTCGGGTCGTTCCACCAAGGAACACAATATCGAGCAGACGGCGCTGTCGACCAACCTCGAAGCGGCCAAGGAAATCGCCCGCCAGCTGCGCCTGCGCGACATGGCCGGCCTGGTGGTGATCGACTTCATCGACCAGGAACACCACTCGAATACCCGCAAGGTCGAGCGCGCGATGAAGGATGCGCTCAAGAGCGATCGCGCGCGCATCCAGGTGGGCCGGATCTCCAGCTTCGGCCTCATGGAAATGAGCCGCCAGCGCCTTCGCACCGGCGTGCTCGAGGCGACCACCCGCGAATGCCCGCATTGTGACGGTACCGGCCTTGTCCGTACCGCGAGCTCGGCGGGCCTCTCGGCCCTCCGCCTGATCGAGGAAGAAGCCGCCAAGGGTAAGGGAACGAAGATCCGTCTCGCTGCCAGCACCGAAGCAGCGGTCTACCTCCTCAACGAGAAGCGCAACGACCTCATCGAAATCGAACAGCGCTACGGCGTGACGGTCGAAGTCGTGCCCGAAGGCGAGGACGAAGGCGCCAAGATGAGCGTGTCGAGCCACGGCCCCAAGCCGAAGGACGCGCCGCGCTTCGACACCATCGTCGATGACGATGACGAGGACGAAGATATCGTCGACGAGACCGACGAAGACGAAGAAACCGAAGAAAACGAGGACGACGACCGTCCGCGCAAGAAGCGCCGCCGCCGCCGCGGTGGTCGCGGTCGCAACAAGAACCGCGACCGTGACGAGGATGCCGAAGACGAAGGATCCGAGGACGCCGACGAAGAAGGCGACAAGCCCGAAGCCGGCGAGGAAGACGTCGAGGACAAGCCGCGCAAGCGTCGTCGTCGCGGCGGTCGCCGCCGTGGTGGTCGCGGGCGTGGCGGCAAGTCGGACGAGGTGACCTCCGAAGACGCTGCCAATCTGGAAGAGGTGTCCGAACAGGTCGTTGACGACATGGCAGTCGTCGCGGGTCCGGAAGACACCCCTCAGACCGCCGAAGAGGCAGCCGAGGAAAAGCCCAAGAAGAAGCGCGCGCCGCGCCGCAAGAAGGCTGCCGAAGCCGAAGCTCCCGAACAGGCGCAAGCGCCTGCAGAGGAAAAGCCCGCGGAAGAAAAGCCGAAGCGCTCGCGCAAGAAGAAGGCCGACGTAGAAGCTGAACCGGCTGCCGAAAATGCAGCGGAAGCAGAGGAAAAGCCGAAGCCCAAGCGCACGCGCCGCAAGGCTGCCGACGCGGAGCCTGCAGTTAGCTCGGAAGAACCTGCCGAGAAGCCCAAGCGCACGCGCAAGAAGAAGGCAGAAGAAACCGTCGAGGATCAGCCCAAGGAGAAGAAGGCTTCAAAGTCCGCCTCCAAGGCTTCGGCCGAAGCCGGTGACGACAGCGATGGCGACGCCGATGGCAAGCCGAAGCGCGGCTGGTGGCAGAGAACCTTCGGCGAATAACCGCTTAACGACCGCCCGCCCTGCCAGTGCAGCGCGGGCGGTTTGCTTTCAGACTCCGGCGCGCCGCGCGACGCCCCATTCCATCCAGCCCATGATGCGCGGAGCCTTGGGTAGGTAGTCCTGCCCCATCGGGGCAACATCGAACCCGGCGGCTCTCAGGCTGGAGCCGATCGGGCGCGTCAGGTGGCAGCCGCCTGCCAGCGGCTTCCATACGGGCTCTACGCGTTCCTGCCACCGGGCAACGCCGGGGTCGGGGGCACGTCCATGCTCGAGGAACAGCAGCTTGCCGCGTGGTTTGAGGATGCGCCGCAACTCGCCCAGAACCTTGGCCGGGTCCTCCACCGAACACAGGGTAAAGGTCACCACGGCCGTATCGAACGAACCGTCGGCAAACGGGATATCCTCTCCCACGCCCTGGCGGATGTCGTGCTCCCAGCCCTTCTCCCGCGCTCTCTGGCGGGCGGCATCGAGCAATGTCTCGTTCGGGTCGATCCCGCTGAAGGATGTTACCCTTTCGCTATCGTATAGCGACTGGTTCAGCCCACCGCCGCACCCGAGTTCGAAGACCTTGCCTTCGGCCAGCGGCACGATTTCGCGCCGGCGCCTCTCGATGGGTTTCTGCCCGCAAGCGAGCGTGATCATCCGCGGCATTATGTGCCGGTCGTAGAAACTTCGCACTCCCATGCGTTTCTCCACCTGCGGGGAAGCGCACTATGCCCGAATTTTCGAAAGTGGGAACCGGTTTCGGTATCAGCCCGGTTTGCGGGCGAGATAGCCCCTGATGTCGGCAAGGTCCTGCGGCTTGTCGACATCGACCGCTGCCAGCCCGTTTTCCGCCCTTACCAAGCGCGCTTCGACACCCAGTCGGCGCCCCAGAGTCTCGATGCCCTGCGCAAGGGTCAGCCTGCCAAGCGCATAGGACATCAGCGATGCAAGCCCGAGCCGCCTTACGATCCGCCAGGGGCGCTTCCTGTCAGCCTCGACCGCTTTCCAGCTTTCGATTGCTGCGCGCGATCGGGGGGTCGCAAGATAGAAGAGGTTGCACCCTGACCAGGCTCCGTCGGCGAAGTTGAGATAGGTCCGCCGCGTGCCGGGCATGTGCGCCTCGATATCGGCTCGATGCGCCAGCATGACGCCGACATCGGCGTCGGCAGGCGTGTCCGACACCAGTTGCGTGATCCAACCACCTTCGAGCAGTGCATGGTCTGCCGTAGTGACGACAAGCGGCGTCCCCAATTCCTCGAAAGCGATGGCAGCACTCTCGCTCGGCCCCTGTCCGGTAGGCAAAACCTCCGCGCCAAGTTCCTTCGCGAGCTTCATTACTTCGGGATGGTCGCAGGAAACGCCGATGCGTGCCGCCCCGGAACCCTTCAGGCTGGAAACGACCCGCTCCAGCAGGCTCCGCCCTTCTATTTCGATCAGCGCCTTGTGCGCGGCGCCCTCGGCGCCTGCCAGCGGGTCGCCCCCCGGCCTCGTGCCGGCAAGAACCAGAGCCGAGAAGGTCACGCGGCTGCCGCCTTCCGGCGAAGCTGGCGCAGAATCATCCAGACCGTGACGCTCATCGCGAAGTAGAACACGCTCATCGCGAGTGCGACCGCCCAGCCCACGCCGACCGGGCCGAAGGACACGAAGCCGAGGATGGCAATCACCAGGACCGCGATGGCTAGCAGCCTGACGCGCAGTGCGTGTCCGGCATAGCCCGTCGAATATAGCGTAGGCTCATAGGATACGCTGGCCAGTTCGAAGGCCGCGCCCACCGCCAGCGGAACGAGTACCACTGCGCCGCGTGCGTAGTCATCGCCCCCGATCAGGACGAGCAGCGGCTCGCCCAGGAACAGGGCTGCCAGGAGGACAACCACGCCTGCCAGCGCGGCAATACGGGTCACCCGGCGAACCAGCGTTTCGAACCGGTGCGCCTCGTCGGCCATCTGCGCGATGGCGAATTCAGGCAGGACGGCCCGCGCGATCAGGACAGCGAACTGCTTCACGCCCTGCGCCAACTGGTCAGCAAGGCGATAAAGGCCGGCAGCACTGGTCCCGAGGAACAGGCCGACCGCCAGCAGCGGCCCCTGCCTGACCGCAGCGTCGAGCGAGGTCGCCAGATAGGTCACACCGAAGAAGCCGCGCACGCCCTCGTTCTCGGCAAACATCGCCTGCCAGTGCCCGAAGTGCTTGCGGTGGAAAGCTTCCGGCGCGAGGCGCGAGGCGGCAATCCAGTAACAGGCGGCCGAAAGCAGGTCGAAGAATGCCCAGGCGAAGAGGAACTTGCCGACGCTGGCCCCCGACCACAGGATGATCCCGCTGGCGATGAGCCGGCCCGTCGGGATGATCGCTTCGATATACATGCCCACATCGAACCGGCCCAGGACGCGCACGATACCGCTTGGCGTGGTCAGCCGCGACCACATCAGGGCGCAGGCGAACAGGAACCCCATGGTCGTGAATTCGGGATTCAGTTCGAGAATTTCCGCAAAACCGAAGTACAGCAGGGCGGCAATCATGCAGCCCGTGACCGCGCCAAGGATATCGGCCGAAGTGCAAAACCAGATCAGGCGACCGAAGCGCGGCTGGTCGTTCTCGAGCACGGGCTGCGCACCGAAGCGGACCAGCGTCTGCCAGGTCTGGAAACCGGCCACCGCCACCAGCGCCTGCGCGGTTCCGAAGATGAGGGAAAAGTGCCCGAAGTCCTTTAGGCCCAGCGAACGGGCGAGGATCGCGAGGTAGAAAAAGCTGCAAACGGCCCCGAAGCCCTTGCCTCCGAGGATCCATGCCAGGTTGCGCAGAATGTTGGACAACCCGTCACGACGCTGCGCGGGTTCTTGGGGCGGCTGCATGGCGCGGACCTTTGGACGAATTGTGCCTCTGGCGCAATTGCAGCATTTGCCGGACGCCCATCGGCGCACTATGGGCGCGCCATGCGGGCGCTGTTCCTCTTCAACCACGATGCCGGTCACCAGGTCGCTCACCTCGCGGGAATTGCCGCCGCCATGGCCCGGTTGCACCGCGACATCGAGACGGTGGTCGCGTTTGCGACTCCGGCCATTCGCGCAAGGCTTGAAGAACTTGTCGACGAGACCGATGCAGCGCTGATCCGCTGGGAAGAGCTCAGCCTGTCGCCAATGCAGGCGATAGTGACACGTCCGCTCGACAAGTTGCTTCCCGCAAGCCGCCTGTTGCGGCTACGTGCCCATGTCGACCTGTTTGCCAGCGCCGACATGATCATCTCGACCGAGCGCACCTGCCTGCGCCTGCGCAAGCATATCGCAGCAGACCGCATGCCCCTGTTTGCCAAGGTGCCGCATGGAGCAGGCGATCGCAGCGTCGCCTATCACCCGGACTACACGCTGTTCGATCGCAGTTTCGTGGCGGGGCCGAAGGTAGTGGACCAACTCGTCGCTCACGGCGTGGACCGTGAAAAGCTGGTAGTGGTCGGCTATCCCAAGTTCGAGGGCATCGATCTGAACGCGAAGCCGGAATTCTTCGGCAATGGCCGGCCGACCTTCGTCTACAATCCTCATTTCGACCCGAACCTGTCAAGCTGGTACGACCACGGCCCCGACTTGCTGCGGTGGTTCGCCAGCGAGGAAGGTCAAGCCTTCAACCTCGTGTTCGCGCCGCACGTCATGCTCTTCAAGAAGGAGCTGCACGTCTCGCCCGAATATAAGATCGCCCGCAAACGGCCGGAAGTCCCCGCCGAGGCGCTGGCGGCTGCCAACATCATCGTCGATCTCGACAGCCCGCGCCTTTTCGACATGAGCTACACGCTGGGGGCGGACGCCTATATCGGCGACGTGTCGAGCCAGATCTACGAATTCCTCGCTCGCCCACGCCCCGCCTTCTTCATCGATGCAAGGCGCGAGAAGATTGCCGCGGACGACGAATGGCACCTGTTCTGGGAAGCAGGCCCTGTCGTCCAGTCCGCGTCCGAACTTGCGGCGATACTGCCGGATTTCGCGTCCATCGGCGAACGCTTCACGCAGCGCCAGAAGGAGATTTTCTCCTACACGATCGACCTGGGGGACCGGCCCGCCAGTGAACGGGCGGCAGACGCTATTTCGCAGGCTATCCGACAGAAAGCGGGTCAATAACCCGCCAGCCCCGCACCTCGGCGCGAGCAGTTTCCCGTTTCGAGGTCGTCACGAAGACCGGCTCGTCCGCCCAGTCGAGCAGCGGCGCATCTGCGAAACTGTCGCTAACGAAACGCACCGTGGCATGCTCTCGGTCGATTCCCTGATCGGCAAACCAAGCCAGCACGCGCGCTTTCTTGGTTTCACCGTAGCAATTGCCACCGGGGATATCGGAACCATCCCATTCCGTGGCGATAAGGTGCGCAAAGCCCAGCCTTTCGGCAAAACCCGAAGCGTAGAAACCGAAAGCAGCGGTGGCGATCATCAGACGGGCATCTGCCTTGCGATCTTCTTCCAGCAGGCGGAGCGTGTGGGGCATGAGCCCGGGATTCTCGATCCGCGCCTGTGCATATCGATCCCCTAGCGACGACAGGGTTTCGCGCGCGGGACTTCCCGTCATCAACTTCATTCCGAAACGCTTCAGCGCAGTGCGGGAATAGAGGCCGGCCCGGTAGCCGATCATGGCGAGCACCCAGACAGGCATCAACGCCAGGCGCCACGGGGCCAACCTCCTCGCTCCGAATGCGAGAAAAGGAGTAAATGTCGGCTGCCTGGTAAGGGTCCGGTCGAGGTCGTAGATCGCTATGCGCACGTTGCCGCGCTGCCACGCCAAAGGAAGCGGTGCAAGCATCTCGCTCAAGGGCCCATCCAGCCCTTGCACCATGCGCCCGAAACGCTAGATGGGTTGCGTAAAGCAACAGGATCGCTTCGCAATGGCTACTTTCACCCTCCCGAAGAACTCAAAGATCAATGGCAAGGGCCGTGCCCACAAGGCCGACGGCGCGGGCCGGGTGAAGAAGTTCAAGATCTACCGCTACGATCCCGACAGCGGGGAAAACCCGCGCTACGACACGTTCGAGATCGATCTCGACGATTGCGGCCCGATGGTTCTCGACGCGCTGTTCAAGATCAAGAACGAGATCGACCCGACGCTGACCTTCCGCCGGTCCTGCCGCGAAGGCATCTGCGGTTCCTGCTCGATGAATTTGAACGGCAAGAATGGCCTCGCCTGCACCACCGCGATCGACGATCTCAAGGGCGAAATCCGGATCACCCCCCTGCCCCACATGGAAGTGGTCAAGGATTTGGTGCCCGATTTCACGCACTTCTACGCGCAATATGCCTCGATCCGCCCCTGGCTCCAGACGGTCAGCCCGACGCCCAGCGGCAAGGAGCGCCTCCAGTCGCCCGAACAGCGCGAAAAGCTGGACGGCCTTTACGAGTGCATCCTGTGCGCCTGCTGTTCGACCTCGTGCCCGAGCTATTGGTGGAACAGCGACAAGTTCCTCGGTCCCGCAATCCTGCTCCAGGCCTATCGCTGGTTGGCCGACAGCCGCGACGAGATGACGGGCGAACGCCTCGACCAGCTCGAAGACCCATTCCGCCTGTATCGCTGCCACACCATCATGAACTGCGCGAACGTCTGCCCCAAGGGCCTGAGCCCGGCGAAGGCGATCGCCGAAACCAAGAAGATGATGGCAGAGCGCGCCATTTAAGGTGGCGCTTCCCGATTCCGTTTTCGAGCATGGCCCCGACCCGGAAAATCCGGGCTGGCGGCACTGGAACCTGAAAGACGACACGCTGTTCAACGGCGCCGTGATGGGCAAGCTCATCACTCGCGTCGACGACGATGGCCGTGCGCGTCTCCGGATGTTCCCTGAACGCCGGCATGAGAATTTGCAGGGCATCGTCCACGGTGCCGTGACGCTGTCGCTCATCGACATATCGTTGTTCACAACCATGCACACGATCGGCAGCGGCAATGCAGGGCCCTCGGTTACGCTGGAGCTTTCGACCCAGTTCGTGGGCGCCGGCGATCCGACCCGCCCGCTCGATGCCGTGTGCGAAATCGTGCGGGAAACCGGCAGCCTCGTGTTCGTGCGCGGGACCGTAGTGCAAGAAGACCACGTCGTCTGCGCCTTCTCCGGCATCGTGAAGAAGATACACGCCCGCCCTAAACCGCAATGACCGGCATGCTGGCCCGCTACGAGCGGCTGGTGGCCGCGGGCGAATTGCAGGCTGATCCCGACCAGCGCCGCGCGGCACAACGCCTCGACCGCCTGCAGAAGGACCTTGAGGCGGAGAATCCAGGCGGTCTCTTGTCGCGGCTGTTCCAGGCCAAGAAGGCCCGGCCGCAGGGCGTCTACATGTGGGGCGGCGTAGGTCGCGGGAAGTCCATGCTCATGGACCTTTTCGTGGAGACGCTCGGCATCGAACAGAAGCGCCGGGTCCATTTTCACGAATTCATGCTGGAAGTGGACCAGCTCATCCGTGAAGAGCGCCGCAAGGAAAGCGGCAATCCGATCGGCCCGGTCGCAAAGCGGATCGCAGAACAGGTGCGCTGCCTTGCCTTCGACGAGATGGTCGTCACGAACACCGCCGATGCGGCGATCATGGCACGCCTGTTCACCGCGCTTATCTGCGACGAGAACGTAACCATCGTCACGACAAGCAATCGCCCGCCTGCGGACCTCTACAAGGATGGCCTGAACCGGTCGCTGTTCCTGCCTTTCATCGACCTTGTCGAAGCGGAACTGGACGTACTGCCCCTGAACGGGCCGACCGATTACCGCCTTGATCGCCTCGGCGACCTCGAGACCTGGCACACACCGCTGGGCGAGGAAGCGACCGCGCAAGTTCGCGAGGCCTTCTTCCGTCTGACCGACTACGCGCCCGAAGATGCGGCCCATGTGCCCAGCGGCGAACTGCAGCTTTCAGGGGGCCGCACGCTCCATGTACCCAAGAGCTTCAAGGGTGTGGCAGTATTCAGCTTCAAGCGCCTCTGTGCAGAAAACCGCGGCGCGGCAGACTACCTCGCCATCGCGCACGCCTATCACACGGTGATCGTGGTCGGCATCCCGCGCCTTTCGCCCGAGAACCGCAACGAGGCGATCCGGTTTACCAAGCTCATCGACGCGCTCTACGAAAACAGCGTGAAGCTCTTCGCGACGGCCGCAGCGGAGCCGGAAGACCTTTACGTCAGCGGTGACGGGGCGTTCGAATTCGAACGGACGGTCAGCCGCCTGAAGGAAATGCAGAGCAGCGATTACATGGCCCGCGGCCACGGGCTCGAAGCCTGAAATCTGCCCGCTAGGCGCTTGCGCCGAGTTTCGCGAGCGACCTTTCCAGCATCAGCAATTGCCACAGGGTGCGGCCATGGTCCGCCCGCCCGCCAATATGTTCATCGGCGAGGCGCGAGAGGGCCTTGCGCGAAAACCATCCGCTGTCGACCAGCAGGCTACTGTTCGAAACCCGCCGCGCCTCATCGGCAAGCGCACCTTTGAACCACTGGGACAGCGGAGTCACGAAACCCTGCTTCGGGCGATAGAGGATGTCGTCGGGCAGGTACCGTTCCATCGTGTGCTTCATGAGCCACTTGCCGGTGGTGCCGCGAATGCGCTCGCGATCGGGCAGGCGGGCGGCAAATTCTACCAGGCGGTGATCCAGCAGGGGTTCACGCGCCTCCAGCGCGACGGCCATGCTGGTCCGGTCGGTCTTGGTCAGGATATCGCCCGGCAGCCAGAACTTCAGATCGGCATATTGCGCCCTGTCCAGCCCGCTTCGGGCCGGCGCCGCACGCATCACGGCCTCGAATGGTTGCTCGGCGCGGTAGTCTCCTCGCAGGGTCAGGAGCGTATCGCCGTACAGGACTTCGCGCTGTTCGGGCGCGAGGATGGACAAGGCCCTGGCGTATCCCGCTTCACCGCTTTGCGAGAGCGCAAGCAGGGTGGTTTTCGCCCGCAGCGGGCGCGGGGCCCAGTCTGCCTTGGGCCACAGGCGCCCCAGCGTCCCGAACACCGGTCCGCGCAGGGCAGAAGGCATGACGGAGCGCGCCTGTTCCTCGCGCATCTGGAACATCTGGCGGCGATAGCCAGCCAGCGCCTCGTCCGCGCCGTCGCCAGACAGGGCCACGGTCACGTGTTCCCGAGCCAGTTCGCATACGCGCAGGGTCGGCAGAGCGCTCGCATCGGCGAAGGGCTCGTCGAAGATCGCGGCGATCCGGTCGATCTCGCCGAACTGGTCGGCTGAAACGATGCGCTCTTGATGATCGGTGTCAAAAAGCTTTGCGACCGCGCGCGCATAGGAGGTTTCGTCGACGCTCTCCTCGTCGAAGCCGATCGAACAGCTGGTCACGGGTCGGTTGCTCGCCTCGCTCATCAGCGCAACGACCGAAGAGCTGTCGACCCCGCCGGACAGGAAGGCGCCCAGCGGTACGTCTGCAACCATCCGGCTGGTCACACCTTCGCGCATCAGGTGCAACAGCTGCGCGGAATGGTCCGCGGCGCTGCCCCGCTCCCGATGTTCGAAGCTGATGTCCCACCACTGGCGCGGCGGCGAAACCGGCCTGCCGTGTTCCAGCAGCATGAAGTGACCTGCCGGGAGCTTCGACACGTTCTTCAGGACGGCCCGGTGATCGGGGACGTAGCCCCAGGTCATGTAGTCTTCGATCGCCAGCGGATCGATTTCCCGCCGCATCATCGGATGGGCCAGCAGTCCCTTCAGTTCGCTCGCAAACGCCAGTGCGCCGCCGGGCAGATGGGCCAGGTAGAGCGGCTTTACGCCGAGCCGGTCGCGTGCAAGGAACAGTTGCTTTTTCTGCAGGTCGTACAGTGCGAAGGCGAACATGCCGTCGAGCCGCGACAGGCAATCGGGACCCCATTTCTGCCATGCAGCCAAGATGGTTTCCGTGTCGCCATCGGTGCGGAACTGCGCCCCGCCTTGCTCCAGTTCGCGTCGCAGGGCGCGGTAATTGTAGATCTCGCCGTTGAAGACGATCATCGCCCGCCCGTCGGCAGAAGCCATGGGCTGCGGCGAACCGGCAAGGTCGATGATCGAGAGCCGCCGGTGCCCGAGCCCGACGCCGGGCGCAGTCCAGACCCCCGATCCGTCCGGCCCGCGGTGGGCCAGCGCGTCGGTCATCGCCTCGACCCGCTTGGGATCGACCGGCTTGATCGTCTCGTAATGGAAAAGCCCCGCAATCCCGCACATGGCGGTGTCCCCTAGACCGGTCGAACCGCTGCCGCAAAAGCTCCTGCGACGAGGAGACTTGCAGCAAGGACCGGCAACGGCCGCGCGGGCCGATCGAAGCGCGTCAGCGCAGGCAGGCCGGCGACCTGCGACGCGGTAAAGCCTGCATCCTCGGGATCACGCTCGAACCAGCGCCATGCGATGCCAAGCACCAGCGCGATGACGAAACCGAAGAAGAACCAGCCATAGACGATATGGTCGAAGCTGCCGGCCGCTTCAGCCCCGACATATTGCGCGATGAAAATCGTTGCCCATGCACGGATGCCGTTCGCCACGATCGGCACGACAAGGCAGGCGGCAAGGAACCAGAACCGGCGTTTCCAGCTGGTGAAGCAGGTATGCGCGACCATGACGCCCAGCGCCATCATGGCGATCAGGAATTTCACGCCCGAACACGCTTCGGCCACGATGAAGAGGCCGGCCGGGGTCTCGATATAGATACCGTCGGACAGGGTTTCGATACCGCTCAGCTTGGTCAGCCACGTCGCAAGATAGGCGGTAATCGTCTGCAATTGCGGAATGATCTCGTCGCCGAAAGGCACCAGCGCAAACGCGTAGAGGAGCGGAAAGGCGAGGATCAGCCCGGCTCTCGGCCCGATGATGGCCAGCGTGGCACCCTGGAACGCGGCGATCACTCCCGCCTGGGCGAAGAGGTTGATGTCGAGCCAGCGACCGCCGAGCCACAGGCCCAGCCCTGCCATCATCCAGACAAGTCCGAGCCACCATCCGGCAGGTCGCACCTGCGCCAGATCGTCGCGCTTCAGCCAAGCGAGCCAGCCGATGATCGGGATGATCAGCAGGATGTGGCTGTAAGTGTCGATGTTCCACCACTGGTGCGCCATGCGCTGCCAGTCGCCGAAGGTGAGGCCGAATAGCGCGATCCAGAGCACAGCGAGCCTGTGGGCAGCCGTCTTCCAGCCATCGCTCGCGGTGCGGGCTTTCGCGTGGGTCATGGCGCTATCAGGCTGCATGGCTTGAAGCCGCCTTTGTCGCAACGATCCGGGCAAGTTCAGAATACACTGCTTCCCAACTCATCTTCTCGCGCACGAATTCACGGGCAGAAGTGCCGATAGCATCGCCGTGCGAGCGCTCGGCAAGGAGCCAGCGCATGCGTTCGGTCATCGCCCCCTGCTCGGCCTGTTCGATCAGGAGATGCTCGCCATCACGTCCATCGATGCCGGTGGCTGCTTCACGCGTCAGCATGACGGGGCGAGCCATCGCCATGGCTTCGAGCACCTTGTTCTGCACTCCTCGAGCGATGGTCATCGGTGCAAGCACGCAGTCGGCCGCGGCAAGAAAAGGCCGCACATCGGGCACCTCGCCCCAGATGCGTACTCCCGGCTGCCCTAGGTGGCGTTTCAGGTGGTCCGTGGGGGAGCGTCCCACAACATGGAACTCAGCTGTCGGAAAATGCTCGCGGATGGCCGGCATGAACGCATCGATGACCCAGAGCGCAGCACGCTCGTTGGGCTCGTAATCCATCTGTCCCGTGAAGACGAAATGCGGACCGGGCGCCATGGCGATTTCCTCGTGCGGAATCACCGCAGCGGGGTCGAAAAAGGCCGTATCGACGCCATTGCCGAGCACGCGAATGTCCTGGCCCTCTTGCTCCTCCAGCCGGTGGCGGAACAAGTCAGCCTCGTTCTCGCTGATCAGCATGGTCACATCGGCACGCGATGCGATACCGGCTTCGACCTCGCGCAACAGGCGCCCCTCGCGCCGGTTGATCCAGACGCGCGAGCCACTTTGCGCATAGGCTTCGAACTTGGCGGAATCGACATCGCACAAGTCGACAATGACGCGGCCTGTGAAGCTGTCGGGCACATATTGCGCCATATGGCCGGAAAAGACGAAGATGGTGTCGATGGGCCGCGCTGAGAGGGTTTCCTCCACCCACCGCTTCAGGCCCGCATCGTCGAATGCTGCGAGGCTGACCGGGCGCCGCGACAGTACGGCCTGGACCCCTGCCAACGCCAGCGGCTTGCTGCGCGAGGGAGAGTGCCAGGACGAGGCAATCTCCGCCATCGCACCGGTCTGCGCACGGTCCTCCGAATTCTCGGTGAAGGTGCCGACATGGACCGGTCCGAGCCGCGCGAGGCCTTTGAGCAGATGGTGTGAGCGGATCTTGTCACCGCGATTGGGCGGGAACGGGATGCGATGCGCAAGGAAAAGGGTTTCGCCCATCGTCTCAGCCTAGCCCGCGCGCGATCCACGGACCGATGGCATTCGCCAGCGGAAGCGGCAGCTTTTTCCAGAGTTCGATCTTGGCCGAGTGGCCATCGTCAGTCGGATCGATATTGCGCGCTGCGGCGCAAGGGGCTGTCCAGGTGCGGTAAACCAGGGGCTCCGGTTCGAATCCCCAGTTCTTCTTGAAATGGTATGGACCGCTTCCGGTCTTCGAGCGACCGAAGTCGAACTTTGTCATGCCCTTGCGCCGCGCATGACACATCAGTTCGTAATACATGCGCTCGTTCGCGCGAAGGCCGCGTGCCTCGAGGCCACCGCCTCCCCAGAACGGCATCACGGCTCCGTCATGATAGAACGAGAGCACGCTGGAAACCGGCTTGCCGTGATGGTGGACGGTCAGAATGTCGGAATCTTCACCGAATGCGTCCAGCATCGCAGAAAAGAGGGACTTCGGGAAAACCGGAGTGCCGAGGTTGCGCACGCTCTCCGAGAAACAGGCAAAGTGGTGGGCCAGATCTTCAGGCCCTCGCCCGACGGTCACTGCAAGATCGTTGGCGAGGCCTTTGCGGACTTCGGCACGGGCCTTGCGCGGGATCGCGAGCAATTGTGCCTCGTCGTCACTGGCAAGATCGCTTGCGAAATTGGCGTGCCTGTCCTCGATTATGGCCCATTCCGAAGCAGCGATTGGCCCACGCAATTCAACCGTGGACGCCCCCCGGCGCACGGTCAGTTCCTCGGCGGCGCGGCACAAGGCGGCTACCTGTCCCTCGTCCTTAGAGAGAATTCCGCCGCCGACAGAAAAGCCGCTGGAGACCAGCGCCCGTCCGAACAGAGGTGAGTGGATATCAGTGAGCGGCAGCCAGCCCTGCACTACGCCGCCCTGCTCGCTCACCAGACCGAGCGCTTGCTGGCCGGTCCCGCGCTCCACGGCCTTGAGCCAGGCCGGGCGGTGGAAAATGGAACCGCGCTGGTCAGCAACGAATTCCTCTATCCGCGTCGCCTCGACAGCGTCGGAAAGGTCGGCCAGCCGGACCGTGCGCGTCATGGCGAGCGGCGCATTCACGCCGCCCAGTCCAGTGCGCGGGCCTTCTCCCGCTCGGCAAGCTCGTCCATGCGGCCCCAGGCGAATTCACCAAGCAGGTCGGTGAGCTTGCCGGCCATGCGCGACAGGTTGGTGTAGTGCCGCAACCGCGATCTCAGGGGCGCATGGGCAACACGCGGCTGGTCCGGATCGACTTCCCACGGGTGGAAATAGAAGATGGCCGGTCGCCCCTCTTCATGGTTCACCTGCCGGATCGCCCAGCGGCTGAAGCCATAGGGCAGGACGCGGAAGAACCCGCCCCCGCCTGCCGCCAATCGCCGGTTGGCGAACAGGGCGGTTGTGACCGGGATTTCGACCAGATCGCTGCCCGGCACAGGATTGAAGGCGAAGCGGGGTGCCTCACGCCAGCCGTAGTGATCGTGAACCACCGGCGCGACGCTGGAGGAATAGGCGTAGCCGTGTTCCGCCAGCACCTCGTGCGCCCAGCTATTGCGGGCATCGATCGAAAAGCTCGGAGCGCGGTAACCGGTGATCGCGCACCCGCCTGTGTCTTCGAGAATCGCACAGGCCTTGGCCAGATCGGCTGCGAATTCCTCTCGTGTGAAAGTGAATACGCGGGTGTGGTCATAGCCGTGGCTGGCCAGTTCGTGGCCGCGCTCGACGATGGCGCGCATAGCCGCCGGACTGCGCTCCGCCACCCAGCCAAGCGTGAAGAAGGTCGCCTTGACCCCGGCTTCGTCGAACAGGTCGAGAATGCGCGCGACATTGTCGCCGACGCGCAGCTGGAGCGAATCCCAGTCCTCGCGCTTCAGCGTGTTCTCGAACGCGCCGACCTGGAACCAGTCCTCCACATCGACCGAGAGGCCGTTGATTATCCTGCTGTCTGTCATCCGGCCCGCCCCCAAGCGCGTCAGGCCGCTTCGCGGGTTCCGGCCGACTCGAAATAGTCGATCATCATCGAAAGGACGTGGCGCAGCGAGCGTTCCTGTTCATCGAGGCGCGCCTCGATCGAAGCAAGCCGCTTGTCGAGGTCGGCCGGCGCCTCGTTGCCCTCTCCACGCGATCCGGCGAGCTTTTCGATTTCCCGACGCAGTGCAGCCATGTGCTTGTCGCGCTGGGCAAAGGCGCCTTCGATCGCTTCGATCTGGACGTCGAGCAGGCCCTTCTGCCGGGCTTCGACATCGGCAGCGCTGGGAGCCGGTGCCGCCTGGGTCCGCGCCTGCGCAATGGCATCGCTCGCCGGGAGGTTGCGGTCAGGCCTGACCCGCGGCGCTTCGGCAGCGGTCTCGGCGGCGGCATCGCCCGTCATTTCCTCGATCACGGCATCGAGCATATCGATCTCGAGCACCGATTGTTCTTCCAGAGCGCCCATCAGCAGCAGGCGGTTCATCACCTGGTTGACCTTGCGCGGAATGCCGCCCGTTGCCTTGTGAAGGCGCGGCCAGATCGCGGACGCGAACTCGGGATTGCCCGTCCATCCGACGTGTTCGAGCCGGTGTGCCACGTAAGGCTCCATTTCGCCCGGCTGCATCGGTTCGAGGTGGTGGGCTGCGATGACGCGCTGGCGCAGCTGCTCCAGTTCGTCCGACTGTGCCAGCAGGTGCTTGAATTCGGGCTGGCCGAGCAGCAGCGTCTGAAGCAGCGGGTGCGAACCGAGCTGGAAGTTCGACAGCATGCGCAGTTCTTCCAGCGCGCCGATCGAGAGGTTCTGCGCCTCGTCAACGATCAGCAGGACGCGGCGGCCCTGGCGTGCTTCCTCGTGCAGGAACAACTCTATTGCCGCGAGAGCGCTTGCCTTGTCCCCGCCCTCGACATCGAGACCGAAGCTGCGGGCAGCAACGTGGATCATCTCCTCGCCGTCGAGTGCGCTGGTGACGACTTCACCCACGGTCATGCGGCGATCGTCCAGCCTTTGCTTGAGATGCGCGACCAGCGTTGATTTACCCGCCCCGACCTCGCCGGTAATGACGACGAAACCCTCGCCCTGGTTCAGGCCATAACCGAGATAGCTCAGCGCCTTCTTGTGCGTGATGCTTTCGAAATAGAATGCCGGGTCCGGCGTCAGCTGGAAGGGGCGCTCGGAAAAGCCGTAGAATTCCTCGTACATGTAACGTCCCTTATCAGAAATCGTAGCGCAGGCCGAGCAGTGCGCTTGCCGCGCGCAGGTCCGCGTCGCTGACCTCGGTATCAACAGCATAGACCGAAAGTGCGGCGCGTGCCGACAGGTTCTGCCAGATGCTCTGGTAATAGGAGGCGGCGCTACCGTAAGCGAAAGTATCGCCGATCTCGCCGATGCCGCTGTCGAACCAGTTGGCAAAGGTGTTCACGCTGAAATTGCCACGCCATGCCGGCCCGCTGACGCCGGCGGTCACATAATAGCTTTCATCGACGATATCGTTGGCCACCTCGAGTATGGTGCCCGGGGCAGCGATGAACTTGCGGTTGTCGTAGCCTGCGGCGAACCCTGCGGTCATACGGCCGACTTCGCGCGTATAGCTGGCGGTCACGCCGCGGCCGCGGAAGACCGAGGAGCGGACCGAGCCGAGCAGGCCGGACAAGCAATTGGTGCCCAGCGTCGGGCTGGTGCAGCCGGTGATGTCGCCGCTGATCGGATCGCGGATCACCTCGAAATCGGTGGGCAGCGCGGCCAGGGCATTGTTCAGCCTGCCGCCAAAGCCCTGGATCGAATCGTAGACCGCGATGCCGAAGTTCGAGCGGCTGGACGGCTGCCAGGTAAAGCTGCCGTAATAGGTGTCGCTGTCGTAGCGGCGTCCGAAGGTTGCCTGCAGCTGCGTGCGGCTGCTCGGGCGCCAGATGACCCCCACGTCCCAGATCAGGCCTTCCGCCTCGTATGCGATCTGGCGCGGGCTGTTGCCGTCGACAAGGTAACGCCCGTTGGGACCGACGATAGGATTGCCGTCCGTATCGCGCAGGGCGTCACGGGAGGAGACTTCGACATCCTCCACACCGGCACCGGCGACGATAGCAAGCGTCGGCGTGACCGGAACAGTCACGTCGCCGCGCACGTAGGCATCGCGCACCCGCTGGTCGAGCGTGTCGATATCTTCCTGGTAGAAGCCCGCACCGACGCCCACTCCGACAGGGAAAGGCATATCGGGCGAAGTCGCTGCGCGGACCATGGCGGAATGTGCGACGCTCTCGTCGAACAGCTCCACGGCGTCACCGCCAAGCGTGACGAAATCGGGGCCTTCCACCCGCGTATAGCCGATGCGGTAATTCGCATCGATCTTTACGTCGTCGACGCGGGTCGAAAGCGTCGGGCCGGCATAGGCGGAATAGGTCTTCGTGACGGTATCGTCGTCACCGATAACCGGCACGAGCAGCGATCCGCCTGAACCATCCGTTCGTGTGCGGCTCGCCAGCGCGCCCGCCTCGATCTGCAAGGTACGCGGAACGATGGCCGTGTAGCCGCGCACGATGCCGGTCAGCGTGTCAGTGTCGCGCGCGTTCCCGTCCCAGGCGAAATTGCGTTCGTAGCGCAGGGCGATGGCAGCGCCGCTGTTGCGGCCGCGGATCTGTGCGTCCACCCCGGCGGCGACCTGCGTATAGGTCACGGTCTCGTCCACCGGATCGAACTGCCAGGTCACGATCTGAGAGACTTCGATGTACGGGTCGATGCGCGTGCGATCCCCTTCGCGGGACGACTCGCGCTCGTCTCCCCGGCGGTCCTGCGCGGCCACGGGGCCGGCGACGGCCAGCGCGCCTAGCGCGATCGCTGTCAGGATGCCCCGCATTGTGGGCCTACTCCCCGTAGCCGTAATAGCTGCCGAACTTGCGACCGCTGGGGCTGAAGGTCGCATCGTTGAGCAGCAGGCGGATATCGGGACAGGCCGACAGCAGGTCGATCGCGTCTTCCAGAGCCACCTGTCCGGTGCGGTCCGCGCGTGCGACCAGCAGCGCCTGGCCGACATGCTTGGCAAGCTCGCTCGCGGGCGTCGCCGCCAGTGCGGGCGGACTGTCGAATACGATCATGCGGTTCGGTGCGCCGCGGGTCAGGCGATTGAGCACTTCCCACGTCCGTTCGCTGGCGAGGTATTCGCTGTCGCGGCCTGTCCTTGCGCCGGCACCCAGCACCCACAGGCCGGGAACATCGGTGCCGAGGACATAATCCTCCACGTGAGCGGACGGATCGGCGAGGACGTCCATGAAGCCGGTCTCGCTCGACAGGCCGAGCTTCGACAGGATCGACGGCTTGCCGAAATCGGCGTCGATCAGCAGCACTTCCCCGTCGCGTTCAGACGCCATCGCCAGCGCGAGGTTCAAGGCGCAGAAGGTCTTGCCCTCGTTCGGGTGCGGCGAGCAGACGAGGACGCGGCGCGAGGCCGCCGTGCCTTCCGCCTTGGCGGTCGCCAGAACCTGCCGTTTGACGATGCGGAATTCTTCCAGCAGGCGCGACGCGCCGCCATCGGGATCGATCAGCCCCTGTTCGCGCAGCAACTCGCGCACGATTTCGTGCTTCGTCCCGGTGAATTCGACTGCGGCGGTTTCCGCGCGGCGCGGGGCCGGCTGGGACGCCGGTGCAGCAACGGGCTCTTCGGCAGGCTCCACCACGCGCGCGGCAGGCGGATCGGCCAGGGCAGGCTTTTCCTCGAAGTTGCGCTTGGTAGCGAATTTCTTCGCCTTGTCGCTGTCGAGCATGACCGGAACCGCAGCCGGAGCCAGCTTGTCGAGGCCGAAGGCGCCGCTAGCGCGTTCGAGCAGCGAAGCGCGTTCGGCCGGAGGCGTGTCGTCCTTCGCCTTGTCGGCGGGCGTGATCTTGGTGGGCTTGTTCACGCTCATCTCCTCAAGCCACCGATCCGACCTGGACGATCTCGACCACGAGCAGCAGCAAGCAGATTCCTGCCAGCGCGCCAGATCCGGCGAGGAACTGCTTGAGGCGCAGCTTTTCGTGCAGCGTGGCCTCCACGGTCATCGAGCGCGAAACGGTGCCGATGACGGGCAATTCGAGCGCCTTTTCCAGCCGTTCCGCCGTGGTGAAGCTGGACCGCAGCAATCCGAGCAGGAAAGCCACTCCCGCTCCTACGACTAGGCCCGACAGCAGCACGCCGACCAGCAGCAGCGGACGGTTCGGAGCAGCGGGCTTCTGAGGCAGAATCGGCGGATCGATCACGTCGAACTGGAACGAGCTGCGGTTGGTCTCGTAGTCGCCGCGCACCCGCATGCGTTCACGGCTCTGCAGGAGCTCGTCGTATTTTTCCTTCTGGACTTCGTAGTCACGGCTGATCCGGCTTGCCTCGGCAGCAACGGCCGGTTCGTCCGCCTGCGTGGCAATCAGCGCCGAAATATCCGACTGCAGCGCCACCTTACGCGCCTGAAGCGCTTGGACGTTGGCCTGCCGCTCCGCCCGGATCGAAACCAGCGAGCTGTAGGCGGGATTGGGCGAACCGCCGGAACCGGCAGGCTCGCGTTCCGCCTGCGAGCGCAGCGCCTCGACCTGGCGCATCTGCGCCTGCACGTCGGGGTGGCTGTTGGTGAGACCGCGCGCACGCATGCCGGAAAGCTGGGCTTCGGCCTGCATCAGCGCGCCACGTGCGCCGCCCTCTCCCGGCATCACGATGGTCCGCGGAGTACCGGCGATCTGGCCGTTGATGGCCGCGAGCGCGCTTTGCGCAGCGGCGATGTCGGCGTCGACATTGCGCATCTCGCTCCGCATGGTCTGGAGCCGCATGGCGCTTGCACCCGCACCGGCCACGGCCTCGGGGTTTGCGGCCTCGAAGGCGAGGCGGCGCTGTTCGATCGCCTCGAGCTCTTTCTTGCGCTCTTCCAGCTGCTGTTCGAGGAAAATCATGGTCTGCGCCACGTCGCCGCGATTGTCGGCAATGTTCTGTTCGCGGAACAGGTCGATCATCTGCTGGACGACTTCCTGCGCGAGCTTCGCGTTTTCCGCATCGGACAGGCTGCCCTTGCCGATGGTCGCGGTGATTTCGAACAGATTGTCCTGCTGCAGGCTGACCCGGATGTTGTCCGACAAATCCTCGACCGCGTTCTGCATCTCGAGGTCGGTCTGCACCTTGTCGCCCAGCTGGGTCGAACGGATGATCTTTTCCAGATTCGTCGCGCTGGTCAGCGTCTGGCGAACGCGGGTGATGGCCTGTTCGCCGTCGCCCGCAATCTTGAGCTCGTCACCCAGCACATCGTCCAGTTCGACGAAGATGCGCGCCCGGCTTTCGTAACTGTTGGGGATCATAGCGACCGCCAACCAGCCCAGAAGGCACACGCCCCAGGCCACCGCCAGCGCGATCCACCGGCGGTTCCAGACCGTGTGCAGCGCGCTGCGAAACTGGTCGATGATGTCCTGCATGCCCCCTTGCCCGGCCCTAGAAGGCGCTTTCCGGGATGATGATCACATCGCCCGGCTGCAAGAGCACGTTGGCATCGCTGTCGCCGCGGCGAAGCAGGTCGGTCAGGCGCAGCGCATACTCTTTCTGCGAGCCCGACTGCTTGTCGAACCGGATGAGCTTGGCGCGGTTACCGGCGGCAAATTCGCTGAGGCCGCCGACCGAAATCATCGCGTCGAGCACGGTCATGTTCGCGCGGTAAGGCAGCGACGCAGGCTTTTCCGTGGCGCCGACTATGCGGATCTGCTGGCTGAAGGTGCCCGCGAATTCGTTCACGATGACCGAAACCAGCGGTTCCTCGATATACTGGCTGAGCTGCTGGGCGATGTCCTTTTCCAGCATCGACGGCGTCTTGCCGACTGCCGGAAGGTCCTTGACCAGCGGGATGGTGATGCGCCCGTCGGGACGGACCTGGATCTTTTCCGCACCCAGTTCCGGATTGCGCCACACGTGGATGGTCAGCTCGTCGAGCGGGCCGATCACATATTCCTCGCCCGGCTGTTCCTGCAGGGCAACGAAGGTCGCGGGCGGAAGCTCGTCGGCGCCTGTCGTGGCACAGCCGCCCAGTGCCAGGCTCGCGCAAGCAAGAGCTGCGATGGCGGCAGATCGGATCGAACGCATTCGGTATTTCCCTGTTATCGAGCGCGGCTGCCGATGGGCGGTCCCGCGCAGTCATCCCAATTTCACACAGGTCATTGCCCGAAAAAGGTGAACATACTGTTAGCCATGGAGCCGCGAAGCAGCGGAATCGCTGGGATTTACCACGAAATTCGCAACTGTCTCAAATCAGGACTTCGGCAGCCGGTCCCTGGGCGAGAAATGCTGCCGGAGAGGCGCTGGCACCATAGGCTCCGGCACAGAAAACAGCGACCAGGTCACCAACCTCGGCGCGCGGCAGGTGCGCCTTGTCGGCAAGACGGTCCAGCGGGGTGCAAAGGCAGCCCACGACATTGGCGATTTCTTCGGGTTCGGCCCCGAAACGCGAGGCGATGGCTACCGGATAGTTCCGGCGCACGACCGTCCCGAAATTGCCCGATGCGGCCAGCTGGTGGTGAAGCCCGCCATCGGTCACGAGATAGACCTCGCCATGGCTTTCCTTACGATCGAGGATCCGTGTCAGGTAGACACCTGCCTCTCCCACGAGATAGCGGCCCAATTCGACAAAGAGTTCAGCCTCGGCAAGGGTTTCAGGCAGCGTTTCCAGACGCTTGGACAGTTTTTCTCCCACCTTCTCGATATCGAGCGGCGTGTCTCCGCTGAAATAGGGGACACCGAAACCGCCGCCCATGTTTAGTTTCGGCAAGGTCACGCCCGCCTCCACCGCAATCCTGTGGGCGAGGTCGAGGATATTGCCCTGCGTTTCGGCAACCGCGTCGGCGTCGAGCGCCTGGCTGCCCGTGAAGATATGCAGACCGCGCCATTCGCAACCGGCAGCGATGATCTCGCGCGCAAGCGCCGGCACGCGTTCCGCATCCACGCCGAACGGCTTGGCCCCGCCGCCCATCTTCATGCCGGAGCCCTTGAGTTCGAAATCCGGGTTTACCCTTATGGCAAGCCGGGGCGTTTTTCCGAGGCGCTCGGCAATCGCCAGCGCCCTTCTCGCCTCGTTATCGCTTTCAAGGTTGAGCGTGACACCCGCCGAAATGGCAGCCTCGAGTTCCGTGTCGCGTTTGCCGGGTCCGGCAAAGCTGATGCGCGCTCCGTCCACCCCGATCGCCTGCAACATGGCGAGTTCGCCGCCAGAGGCAATATCCAGCCCGTCGACAAGCTCCGAAATGAATTGAAGAAGCGGAGAAAAGCTGTTGGCTTTTATGGCATAATTGACGTGAACCCGGTCAGGCAAAGCCCCGCGTAGCATCGCCAACCGAGCTGCGATGAGGTCCTTTGAATAAACGAACAGTGGGCTCGCCCCCGCCGCCTCGACGAGGTCGGAGGCCTTGCGCCCTGTAATAGCGAGTTCGCCATCGATGGCTTCGAAGCCTTCCGGAATGGGGCCAAGCGGCTTCATGCGCCGATCTCCTGCTCGAGCCTTGTGCGGTCGATCTTGCCGTTCGGGTTGAGCGGCATGGTTTCGCGCCAATGATAGACATGCGGCTGCATGAAGTTGGGCAGTTCACGCGCTAGCGCACGCTTCAACTCCGCTTCCATGTCACCGGATGCATCAGGCGCAGCCCGAACCACCAGGTGGATCGCATGGCCGAGCTGGGCGTCGGGCACCCCGATCGCAACCACTTCGGCGACCAGCCCCGAAGCCAGCGCCGCGCTTTCGACCTCTTGCGGGCTGATCCGGTTGCCCGCGCTCTTGATCATGGCGTCACGGCGACCGACGAAATGGAGCAACCCCTCCGCATCGCGCCTAACGCGGTCGCCCGACCAGACGGCCGTGCCGCCATAGGTCGACGCATCCGGCGCAGGTCGGAACCGTTCGGCAGTGCGTTCCGCATCCTGCCAGTACCCCTGCGCGACGAGCGGGCCGCAATGCACCAGCTCGCCCTCTTCCTCCGGGTCGGCCACAGAGCCCTCATCGTCGATGACGAGGATCTCGGCAAAGGGGATCGCCTTGCCCATCGAGGTCGGATGAAGGTCGACAAGGTCCGGGTCGAGATAGGTCGAGCGGAATGCCTCGGTCAGTCCGTACATCGGGAACAGTCGCGCTTCGGGGAACAGGGCCCGCAGGTCGCGTACCAGTTCGACCGTGAGGGCACCCCCGCTGTTGGTCAGGCGGCGCATGGACGCCAGTGCCTCGGCAGGCCACTCCATCTCGGTCAGCTGGACCCAGAGCGGAGGGACGGCTGCCAGCGTAGTGACGCCGTGCCGGGCGCAGGCCTTCGCGACGTCACGCGGGAAGAGGTAGTCGAGCGGGACGACGCACCCGCCGGCGTACCAGGTCGAAAGCAGCTGGTTCTGCCCGTAGTCGAAACTGAGCGGCAGGACTGCAAGCGTGACGTCATCGCTGCTCATGCCCAGGTAATCGACCACCGAGACGGCACCCAGCCAGAGGTTCGCATGGCTGAGCATGACGCCCTTCGGCTTGCCCGTCGAACCGCTGGTATAGAGGATTGCCGCCAGCGCATCTGGATCGCTGTCCGACGGTCCCAGGCAGCCGGCGGCAGCTTCGGCGCTTGCGAAGACTTCGGCTTCGTCCACCGCTCGGCATCCTTGGGGAAGATCGCCGTCCTCCAGCGTCTGGAGCCGCGCCTTGGTGCCCATGAGGAGGCACGAACCGCTATCGGCCAGGATATGCGCCACCTGCGCGTGCTTCAGCAGCGGGTTTATCGGCACGTGGACAAGCCCCGCCCGAGCGGCGGCCAGCGGCAGTAGGCAGGTCAGTTCCCCTTTCGCAGCCCAGCTTGCAACGCGCGAACCCGCTTCGCACTGACCGGCCAGCCACCCGGCCAACAACGACACTCGCTCGCGCAAATCGGCAAAACTCAACACGCGGTCCTTGAGCACCAGCGCGCGCGCCTGTGCATCGCCGCGTTCCGCCAGTTGATCGAGCGGATAGGGCGTGGGATCAGGCGTGGAAGGTCCGGGCAAGGGATTACCGGTGGTCATTACGGTCAGCTATCACGACACGGCCAGCAAACTGCAAGGGGTTCGGCACGATCGCTCCGGGCCTTTCGACGGTCATGAGTGGTTCGAACTGCTCGAACAGCATGGCTGGCAGCCTGTGATCGCACTTGCCGAGGACGCCCTCGCCCTGCCCCTGACGCGTGGGCCGAAAGGGCTGGAGAGCCTGACGAACTGGTTTTCCTTCACGTGGGCTCCGGTCGGTGAAGCGGGAGAGGAAGCGACCGGCCTGCTTCGCGCGCTGGCCGCGGACCTCAAAGGCAGGACCGCCCGCGTGGACATGAGCCCCCTGGCGGGCGAGGCCCAATGGCTTGACCTGCTGGAGGAGGCATTTCGCACTTCAGGTTGGCTGGTCTTCCGCGAGAAGTGCGACGACAACCACATCTTGCTGGTGAATGGCCGAAGCTTTGACCAGTACTGGACGTCTCGCCCGGGCGAGATGCGGTCCACAGTCCTGCGAAAGTCGAAAAAGGTCCGAACTGAAATTTCATCGAGATTTGATGCTGTTGAATGGGAAACTTACCAGTCAGTCTACGAAAGGAGTTGGAAACCTACCGAACAACGCGCGGACCTGCTCGAAGCCTTCGCGCGCAGCGAAAGCGAAAAGGGGCACTATCGCCTCGGCATCGCCTATGTCGATGACGAACCGGTGGCGGCGCAGTTCTGGACCGTCGAGCGCGGCGCGGCTTACATCCACAAGCTGGCGCATCTCAAAGAGGCGGAGAACCTCTCGGCCGGGACGGTGCTGACCGCCGCGATGTTCGAGCGCGCCATCGACACGGACGGTGCCACATTAGTCGATTTCGGAACCGGCTCCGACCCTTACAAGCGCGACTGGATGGAGGAGTGCCGGCCGCGTTATCGCCTCACCTGCCTCGACCCGCGGCAAGTCGCGGCATGGCCTGCCATAGCCAAGCGCCTCTTCGGCCGCCTTGCACGCGGTTGACCACGCGGCTAAGGCGGCACCCGCTTTCAGCAGGGACACCGTAAAACGCATGGCAGAAACCGCCACCGCCGAACCGACCGGACCGAGCCGCAGCGCGATCGATGCGACGCTGCGCGCGATCCTGAGTGATGTCCTCGCGCTCGATGCTGAGCGGGTAGAGAGTTTCGACGGCGACACGGGCCTGTTCGGACACCTGCCGGAACTCGATTCCATGGCCGTGGCAACGCTGCTGACCGAAATGGAAGACCGCCTCCACATCATCATCGAAGACGACGATGTCGACGGCGAGATGCTCGAAACCTACGGCGGCCTCCTCGCTTTCGCCGAAGCGAAAACCATCGAAGGCTGAGCGCCCGCCCGATGTACGAAACCTGGCCCGCCCCGCTGCCCGAAGGTGGGACCAGCGAGGAAATGGCCCTGGTCTTCAAGGCTCAGAGCGGCAATCGCCTGCTCGTGCTGCCTCCCCTTTTCGAAGAAGCCAACAGGCTGCGCCGGCAATTGCGCGAGGTCATGCGCCTCCTGTCGCTGCGCGGTATCGCCAGCGTCCTGCCTGACCTGCCGGGCTGTAATGAAAGCCTTGCGCCACTGGGCAAGCAGACCCTCGCGGGGTGGCGGACGGCTGCAGAAGCAGCAGCGGGGCATTTCGGAGCAACCCATGTGCTGGCGGTGCGAACGTGCGCGGCGATCGCTCCGACGGAACTTCAAGGATGGCTCTACGCTCCGCAGGCGCCGGCAAGGGCCCTGACCTCGCTGGCCCGCGCGCAGAGCCTGTCCGAAGCGGAGACAGGCGTCGGGCGGCAGCCAGCAGAAGTCATCGCAGACGCACGCGAGCATGGCGGTATCGTCGCCGGCTGGAGCATGTCGGGCGAAATGGTCCGCGAGCTTGAACAAGGCACCGGAGTGCAAACCGGCGATCTAGTGGTCGTGGATCACGAGGAAATCGGCGGTTCACCACTGTGGCTGAGGGCCGAAATCGGCGAGGACGCGGATCAGGCGCAAGCCTTGGCCGACTTGCTCGCGCAGGAGCTCGCCCGGTGAAGCGGCTTCATCTTGCCTTCCACTGCAACGGACTGAACCTCGCCGGTACGCTGGACAATGCGCCGGGCACGACGGGGCTGCTGATCGTAACGGGCGGACAGGAGCCGCGCGCGGGGGCGTTCGGCTGGCAGGCCCGACTGGCGTCGGAGATCGCTGCGGCCGGTTTCCCGGTCTTTCGCTTCGACCGACGGGGGATCGGCGACAGCGACGGCGAGGATCGCGGGTTCGACAAATCGCGCGCCGACATCGCGGCAGCCCTGCGCTCATTCCGCGCGCTTGTGCCGCAGATGACCCGCGTGGTCGGCTTCGGCAATTGCGACGGCGCTTCTGCCCTCATGCTGACCGAGGGTCTCGGCTTCGATGCACTGGTCCTGAGCAACCCCTGGGCGATCGACGAAGAGGACGGCCCGCTGCCCTCGCCTGCACGGACCCGGGCGCGTTATCGCGCGAAACTCGCCGACCCCGGCGCGATCTGGCGCCTGCTCACCGGCAAGACCGATCTCGGAAAGATCAAGGCAGGCCTGAAGCAAGCGGCGAAGGGCGAGAGCGGGCCTTCGAGGCTGGCGCAGGAGTTGCAAGAGGCTCTCGGGCAGTTCGATGGCCCGGTGCGTTTCCTGCTGGCCCAGAATGACCGCACCGCACAGGCCTTTGCGGACAACTGGCCGAGTGACGAGCGCATCCGGCAGTGTCCGGGCGCCGGACATGCCTATGCCGAACTCGACGCACGCGCTTGGCTGCGAAGTCAGTTGCTGGAGGCCTTGCGCGCCTAGCGGGTGAAGAGGCTGGTCAGCTCGACGTGGGTAGACCAGCGAAACTGGCCCACGGGCCGCAGCTTCTCCAGCCTGAAGCCTGCCTCCACCAACGCCTTCGCATCGCGCGCCCAACTCGACGGATTGCAGCTGACATAGGCGACGCGGCTTACTTCGCTTGCCGCGATCTGTGCCACCTGCTCGCGCGCGCCGGCACGCGGCGGATCCAGCAAGATGGATGAAAAGCGCGAGATTTCGGCCGCCTGCAACGGATTGCGGAAGAGGTCGCGGTGCATCGCATGGACGGGTATGCCGCGCGCATTAGCCGCCGTCTTGCAGGCCAGATGTGCATCGCGTGCCGCCTCCACCGCCAGAACCTTGGCCGGACCTGCGAGCGCAAAGGCAAAGGTGCCCAGACCAGCGAACAGGTCGGCCATGGTCGCACTCTCCGCCAGCCATTCCTTCGCGTCGGCAAGCAGGACCGCCTCGCCATCGCGCGTCGGCTGGAGGAAAGCGCCGTGGGGCAAGGGAACCGCCACGCCGGCCAGCGTAATCGTCGCAGGCTCCGGCTCCCAGACGGTCTCGGCACCGTAACCCTGGTCGAGCGACAGGCGCGCAAGCCTATGGTCGCGCGCGAAATCGAGCATCACCTCGGTCGCGGCAAGGCCTTCGGTCTCGATGCCAGTGATGGCACAATCCACGCCCTGGTCCGCCAGCGTCAGGGAAATGTCCACTGGCCCGCGCCCCGCGTGGGCGGCGACCAGCTTGCGCAGCGGCGCAACCAGCGCAAACAGCGGCGGGTCGAGGATCAGGCATTCCTGCATGTCGACGATGCGGTTGCTGCGTCCCTCGCGAAACCCGATCGCGGCACCCTTGGCAGTGCGCAGGGCGTGAAGGGTCGCGCGGCGACGGGTCGCGGGCGGAGACAGGTGCGTGGGCAAGACTTCTGCGGCTGCGACCTCCTGCCCCTCGGCGGCATTCACAACCCTTTCGGTCACGAACTGGCGCAGCGCCTCTTCGTCGGCGTGTTGCAACTGGCAGCCACCGCACGTGCCGAAATGACGGCACGGAGGAGCGACATGGTGCGGCCCTGCTTCGATGGTTCCGTCGGGCAGGATGACGTCACCGGTGACGGCGCCCGCAAAATGCCTGCCGGACGCGGTGACGCCATCGCCCTTGGCGGCAATGCGCAGGATGGTTTCGGGTGCAGTCAAAGGAAGTTCTCCAGGGCGCGGTTGACCGAACTGGCCAGCTCTCCGGCCGTGAATGCCGCACCGGACAGGCGCGCAGCCTCGTGGTGCAGCCAGACCGCCTCCTCGCAGGCGCGCACCGGTTCGCCATGCCCTGCAAGGCGGGCGGCGATGATGCCTGCAAGGACGTCACCCGACCCTGCGACCGAGAGCCAACTGGACCCCGCGTCGAAGAATACCGCACTGCCCTCGCCCACGCAGATCGTGTCGGGGCCCTTGGCAAGGATGGTCATGCCGGTGACGTCGTGCAGTTTTCTCGCCCGGTCCAGCTTGTTGTCCGCCTCGACGTCGAAGCTTTTGCAGAGTGCCGCCAGTTCGCCTTCGTGCGGCGTCACGACGATGCGCGAAGTGTCGACGCCTTCGATGACGTCATGGTCAAGCAGGTGCAATGCGTCGGCATCGACCACGCAGGGCTTTCCGCTTTCGAGCGCTGCGCACAGCCTGCCGCGCGCCTCATCGCTGCGGCCGAGGCCCGGCCCGACCAGAACCGAGGAAATCCGTTCGTCCGAGAGGTTCTCGGAAAGATCGGCCTGTTCGATCACCAGTTCCGCAGGCGCATCGGGATGCGAATGGTCGCTCATGAGCTTCACGTAACCTGCCCCGGCGCGCATCGCCGCCTCGCAGGAAAGCAGCGGCGCCCCCGGCATATCGCCCGCAACGACCGCCACCAGTCCGCGGCGGTATTTGTGGCTGTCTTTCGGAGGCGCCGAGAGCCGGGGGCGCGCCGACAAGCGCGCAACTCGCCCCGCGTGAGGCAGGTTGAGCGGGACCAGCCGCTTGCTACCCATCGCTGCCATCACCGGCATCAGGAAATGCGCCTGCTTCCAAGCGCCAAGGGCCAGTGTGAGGTCGTAGTCAGGAAGCGGCCCCAAGGCTTTGCCCGTGTCGCTTTCGACGCCACTTGGAACGTCTATAGCTATTTTAAAACAATCACTTGAGGCTAGTTCTTCAAGTAATCCGGCAAATTTGCCCTCAACCCGTCGGGCAAGGCCGTAGCCGAACAGGCAGTCGACGACGACCGCGCCCTCTGGGGAACCGTCGCTGGCGACCTCGCCGCGGAATTCCGAGCGCGCTTTTCGCGCGGTGTCGGTTGCGGGTTCGAGCGGCGCGATGACCGAAACCGCGTAACCGCGTCGGCGCAGGCTTTCCGCAATGACGTATCCGTCGCCGCCATTGTTGCCCGGGCCGCACAATACGCAGGCACCGCGTCCTGCCGCGACGCGGTGGACGTAATGCGCCGCTCCCTCGCCCGCCCTGAGCATCAGTTCCCATTCGCTGGTCCCGGCGTCCATTGCAGCACGCTCTGCGGCGCGCATCTGCTCGACCGTGAGGACGGGATCAGTCACCGGCCACCGGCATATCGAAGCGGTAGCGGTCGTTGCCGATAGAGACGATGACCTTGTCACCATCGACCGTTTCGATCGAACTGTCGGCGCCATCGCGCGCGAGCAGGCCGCTATTGGTCTCGCCATATTCGAACACGCGGAAGCCGCCGTCGGGATGCTGGATTACCCGCGCTAGGGATTCCGCATCTGCAGACGGAAGAAGCGAGCACACCGGCGCGAACGTTTCAGCCCCATCGAGCGCGCATTCGACCGGTTCGCCGCCCTGATCGGCCACCTGCGGGGACGCCTCAGGCTCTCCGGAGCAGGCGCTCGCCAGCAGGAGCGGGGTCAGGCAAAGCAATCGGTGCATCGGGGCGCGCTGCCACTTCGGCGGCGCTCATGCAAGCGGCTTGCCCTCAGTCCTTCCTGATCTGGGAGACGTCGCGGATCGCCCCGCGCGCTGCCGAGGTGGTCATCGCCGCATAGGCTTCGAGCGCGGGCGACACCCGCCGGTCGCGCGGCTTCGCAGGCTTCCAGCCCTTTGCGCCCTGCGCCGCGCGGCGCTCGGCGAGCGTTTCATCTGATACGGCAAGGTTGATGGTGCGGTTGGGAATCGAGATCTCGATCAGGTCCCCGTCCTCCACCAGTCCGATCTCGCCGCGTTCTGCGGCTTCGGGAGAGACATGGCCGATCGACAGGCCTGAAGTGCCGCCCGAAAACCGCCCGTCGGTCAGCAGGGCGCAGGCTGCGCCAAGGCCCTTCGATTTGAGATAGCTGGTCGGGTAGAGCATTTCCTGCATGCCCGGCCCGCCGCGCGGCCCTTCGTAGCGGATGACCACCACGTCGCCTTCTACCACCTGCCCGGTCAGGATGGCGGTAACGGCATCGTCCTGGCTCTCGAAGACCTTGGCTGGCCCTGCGAAATCAAGGATGCTTTCGTCCACGCCCGCCGTCTTCACGATACAGCCGTCGCGGGCGATATTGCCGTACAGTACCGCCAGCCCGCCATCCTTGCTGAAAGCATGTTCGGCGCTGCGGATCACGCCGTTTTCGCGGTCGAGGTCGAGCTCTTCCCAGCGGCGCGACTGGCTGAAGGCAGTCTGTGTCGGCACGCCGCCGGGCGCCGCGGAGAAAAACTCGCGCACCTTGTTGTTCTGCGTGCGGCCGATGTCCCAATCGTCCAGCGCATCGCCCATGGTCGGGCTGTGCACGGTGGGCAGAGCGGTGTGGAGCAGCCCCGCCTTCTCCAGTTCGCCGAGGATCGCCATGATCCCCCCTGCGCGGTGAACATCCTCCATGTGGACGTCGCTCTTCGCGGGTGCGACCTTGGACAGGCACGGCACCTGGCGGCTCAGCCGGTCGATGTCCTTCATGGTGAAGTCGACGCCGGCTTCATGCGCAGCAGCAAGCAGGTGGAGCACGGTGTTGGTCGACCCGCCCATGGCGATATCGAGGCTCATCGCGTTCTCGAACGCCTCGAAGCTGGCGATCGAGCGCGGCAGGACGCTTTCGTCCTCTTCTTCGTAATATCGGCGCGCGAGCGTCACGGCGAGACGACCGGCCCGCTCGAACAGGCCCTTGCGGTCGGCATGGGTCGCGAGCGTCGAACCGTTGCCGGGCAGCGAAAGGCCCAACGCCTCGGTCAGGCAGTTCATCGAATTGGCAGTGAACATCCCGCTGCACGAACCGCAGGTCGGGCACGCGTTCTGCTCGATCGCGGTCACTTCCTCGTCCGAATAGGCTTCGTCGGCGGCAGCGACCATCGCATCGACGAGGTCGAGCGCAATCTCCTTGCCCTTCACCACGACCTTGCCCGCTTCCATCGGGCCACCGGAAACGAAGACTGCTGGAACGTTCAGCCGCAGGGCCGCCATCAGCATGCCGGGCGTGATCTTGTCGCAGTTGGAGATGCAGACCATCGCATCGGCGCAGTGCGCGTTGACCATGTATTCGACGCTGTCCGCGATCAGGTCGCGGCTGGGTAGCGAATAGAGCATCCCGTCGTGGCCCATCGCGATGCCGTCATCGACCGCAATGGTGTTGAATTCCTTGGCGACGCCGCCTGCCGCCTCGATCTGGCGTGCGACCAGCTGGCCGAGATCCTTCAGGTGGACGTGGCCCGGCACGAACTGGGTGAAGCTGTTGACCACCGCGATGATCGGCTTGCCGAAATCTTCGTCCTTCATGCCCGTGGCGCGCCACAGGCCGCGGGCGCCGGCCATGTTGCGGCCATGGGTGGTGGTGCGGGAACGGTAGGCGGGCATGGCTGGCTCTCTGGTTGCTTGCGGCGCGGAGCCTAGCAGAGAGAAATGCCTTCGCTAACGCTAGTTTGGTCCGGCCTAGCCCAAGTTCGCCTTTAGACTTCGAGCGCGACGCGGCCCATCACGTCGGCCAGCAGCATCGCCCAGCGCGCCTGCCCCGCCTCGGTCGCGATCTGGTCCTGCCGGATCTCGACCGTGCAATAGGGGATGCCCTGCGCTTCGGCGTGGCGGTCCATGGTGGCGTTCAGCTGCTTGCCCGAATAGGGCTGGTTGTCGCCCACGGTCAGGCCCTGTTCGCCGAACAGTCGGATCGCGTGCAGCGCGGCGCGATCGTCGTTGTTGTAGAGCAGCGCGACTTCCCACGGACGCTCCACGTCGCTGGTCGCAAGGCTCGGCGTGAAGCTGTGGAGCGCCACGATCATGCGCGGCTTGGCATCCTTGATCATCGCTTCCAGCGCGCGGTGATAGGGGCGGTGATAGAGGTCGAGACGCTTCTCGATGTCGGCACCGATATTGCCCGGCACCAGGTGCCCGTCGCTCGACGTGGGGACGGCGGCCGGATCGTCCTCGGTCCGGTGGAAGTCGCACACAAGGCGGCTGACTGTGGCGATATGGGCCGGGATGCCATGGCGTCGGGCCAGCCGGTCGGCGATGCCTTCGACGCCGATGTCGAGCGCGATGTGATCGTCCAGCAGCTTGCGGTCGATACCGAGGTCCACTTCGGCAGGCACATGGTTGGAGGCGTGGTCGGCCACGCAGATCAGGCCGCCCGGGCGCATCATGTCCGTCCCCACCTGGCGGTACGGCAAGCCGTCGATCATCTGAGGTTCCCCCGCATCTGCCACCAGCCCGGTTGGTCGGCGGCGATGGATGCCGCGGCCCGGTCCCGCGCTGCTTCGTTGTCGAACAGCGCGAAACAGGTCGCGCCAGAACCCGACATACGGGCGAGAAAGGGCGAAGTTCCGCGCAGCGCGGCAAGGACTCCGGCGACAGGAGGGCAGAGCGCGATGGCCGGGCCTTCGAGGTCGTTGCGGCCCTCTGTCGCCACGGTCCGCGCATCGCCTTCCGGCATCGGGCCGAGGTCGACGCCGTTCCACGCCTTGAAGACCGGTCCGGTGGACAGCGGCACGCGCGGGTTCACGAGCAGGACGGGGGTACCCGCAAGACTGTCGTCGGCTGGTTCGAGTTCCGTGCCGGTGCCGCGCCCGATGCAGGTCCGGCTTTCGACGCAGGCCGGGACATCCGCGCCGAGCGAGGCGGCGCGCGCCTGCCAGTCCGCCGGCAGGCCGAAGCGCTCGCGAACGATGCGGAAGACGGCCCCCGCATCGGCCGAACCCCCGCCCAGCCCGGCTGCGACAGGCAAGTTCTTCTCGAGCGTGATCGCCAGACCGTCGGCGCGCGGCAGCTTGCCGAGCGCCTTGACGACAAGATTGTCAAACGGATCCTCGAGACCGCCTGCGAATTCTCCCGCCACCCGCACGCTGTCCTGCGCGGCTGGACTAGCCGTCAGCACATCGCCCGCATCGACGAAAGCGAACAGCGTTTCCAGCTCATGATAGCCGTCCTCGCGCCGCCTGCGGACATGCAGCGCAAGGTTGATCTTGGCGTAGGCGGTTTCGGATGTTGGCACGGTTAGCTGTCAGAGCGCAGTGGTATATTTTTCGGAGGCGGCTTCGAAGGCAATCTTGGGCGCACGAATCGAGCCATCTTCCAGCACAGTCCCGCCGATTGGATCGATTGCCTCGATTTCATAGTCGTCTTCACCCGGGTCCAGTCCGGAAATCACCACATCGAAGGTGCGCGCACTTCCACCCTGCGGGACGAACCAGTGGATATTGTCGCGGTCCGGGGTCATTGCCGACAATTGCCCGGTTTCTGCGACGTAGTCGCGTGTCGGGCGCACGATCATCGCGCCCTCTTCATCGCGAAGCCGGTCGAAGTTGCGCACCCTGAAGCTGCCGCCCACGACGAGATGGGACGAGACCATATGTCGGTGGCCGTGCGGTGTGATCACGTTGTGCGGTTCGAAATCGAAGAAGGCCGCGCCGTATCCCAGTCGACGCGGCTCTCCTTGTTCATCCAGAAAACGTACCGTTCGCTTGCGCGGATCGTTCGTATCGCTGGCCGGATTGGCAGTGATCCTTGCCTGATCGACGGTTGCCATAAGTTCGGCAATTTCAATTTCCGAGGCAAGCTGTTCGACATCGGCCATCCACTGCGCCGGGGCGATCTCGCCACCCTTGAGCGCGCGGGCAAGTTCTCCCTGTCGTTCGATCCAGTCGCGAGCCGCCATGCGCTGCGCCGGCTTGGCAGCGGCCAACTCGCACCCCAGCAGCGCGAAAGAGAGAGTTGCCAGACCACCCGCGAGCGCGTGGCGCCGATCGATCCCGAACGATTCGAGACCCGCAAACCGTGCTCGCCGCCAGTCCCGCTCGTCCAGTGCCATAGCGCCTCACATATTCGGATAGTTGGGCCCGCCGCCGCCTTCAGGGGTGGTCCAGTTGATGTTCTGGTTCGGATCCTTGATGTCGCAGGTCTTGCAGTGGACGCAGTTCTGCGAGTTGATCTGGTACTTCGGCTCGCCCGTCGCATCGTCGACCAGCCACTCGTAGACGCCGGCGGGGCAATAGCGGGTCGAGGGACCGGCATAGACGCCAAGCTCGCTGTCCTTCTGCAGTTCCATGTCCTTGACCTGCAGGTGGACCGGCTGGTCTTCGGCGTGGTTGGTGTAGCTGAAGCTGACGCTGGTCAGGCGGTCGAAGCTGAGCACGCCGTCGGGCTTGGGATAGTCGATCGGCTTGTAGAGGTCGGCGCGGTTCAGCGCCTCGCAGTCGCGGTGGTGCTTCATGCTGATCGGCAGGCCGATCTTGAGATAGCGCATCCACATGTCGACGCCGCCAAGCACGGTGCCGATGTCGCTGCCGAAACGCTCGATCGCGGGAAGCGCGTTCTGGACGAGCTTCAGTTCCTTGGCGATCCAGCTGTCGCGGACGGCTGCATCGTATTCCATCAGTTCGGTATGCTCATGGCCTGCCGCAACGGCTGCGGCCACGCTCTCGGCGGCCAGCATCCCGCTCTTCATGGCGGTGTGGCTGCCCTTGATGCGGGGCACGTTGACGAAGCCGGCTGCACAGCCGATCAGCGCGCCGCCCGGGAAAGCGAGCTTGGGCACGCTCTGCCAGCCGCCGTCGTTGATCGCGCGCGCGCCGTAGGCGACGCGCTTGCCGCCCTTGAGCACCTCGGCGATCAGCGGATGGTGCTTCCAGCGCTGGAATTCCTGGAACGGGCTGACATAGGGGTTCGAATAATCGAGCCAGGTGACGAGGCCCAGGGCGACCTGGTTGTTCGCCTGGTGATAGAGGAAGCCGCCGCCGTTGCTGCCGCTTTCGCTGAGCGGCCAGCCCTGCGTGTGGACGATCTTGCCCGGCTCGTGCAGTTCGGGATCGATGTCCCACAATTCCTTGATGCCGATGCCGTAGACCTGCGGCTGGCAGTTTGCCTCGAGGTCGTACTTCGCCTTCATCTGCTTGGTGAGGTTACCGCGGGCACCTTCTGCAAACAGCGTGTACTTGGCGTGGATTTCCATGCCCGGCTGGTAATCGGCCTTCTGGCTGCCGTCGGCAGCGATGCCCATGTCCTGCGTGACGACGCCGGCAACAGCGCCATTTTCGTCGTACAGCACCTCGGCAGCGGGGAAGCCGGGGAAGACCATCACGCCCATGCCTTCGGCCTGCTCGGCCAGCCAGCGGCAGAGGTTTCCGAGCGAGCCGGTGTAGCAGCCCACGTTCGACATGAAGGGCGGGAACATGATGTGCGGCATGGCCGAGGCGCCGGTTTCGCTGATCGTGTAGAACAGGTCCTCGCCCACCGGCGTTTGCGCCATGGGGCAATCCATGTCGCGCCATTCGGGCAGCAATTCGTCGAGCGCCTTGGGGTCGACCACCGCGCCGGAAAGGATGTGAGCGCCGATTTCGCTGCCCTTTTCGAGCACCACGACCTCGAGGTCCTCGTTGATCTGCTTCAACCGGATCGCCGCGGCGAGGCCGGCAACGCCGCCGCCGATGATGACGACGTCGCAGGGCATGGATTCACGTTCGCTCATGTCTCTCTCTTTTCGTCGCTATTCGCTTGCGCGATGCCTTGATTGCTGCCGCGTTTGAGGTCAAGACCTCCAGCGGACGGATGATGCACGAAAACCCCACGAATAACGGCGAAATCGACGCAGCCCAAGCTCTCGAAGCCGCCTTCGACTGGTGGCGCGAAGCGGGCGTCGATCACGACTATGCGGCCGATCCGCACAGCTGGCTCGCCAGTCCCGAAGCGGAAGAAGCCGTAGCGGCGCCCAAGCCCGTGGCGCGGGTGGAAGAACCCAAGCCCACCCCGCTCGAACGCGCTTTCCAGCAGGCCCCCGAAACGGGCCGGATCGGCGGCGATGCGGCAGCATGGCCGGACGATCTCGGAAAATTTCGCGAATGGTGGATGAGCGAGGCTTCGCTTTCGCTCGCCGGCACCGAAGCGCGGCTCCCCCCGCGCGGAGTCGCAGGCACCAAGCTGATGGTCCTCGTTGCCGAACCCTATGCCGATGACGGCGATGCACTGCTCTCGGGCGGCGCAGGTCGCTTTGCCGCGGCCATCCTCAAGGCGATGGGCGTCGAACCGCACGAAGCCTATCTTTCGAGCGCCCTGCCCGCGCCTGCCGCGCTGGCCGACTGGGAAGAACTGGCCGCCAATGGCCTCGGCGCCGTGACTGCCCACCACATCGCCCTCGCCGCGCCGGAACGCGTGCTCGTGTTCGGCAGGGGTATGGCCCCGCTGTTCGGCATCGCGCCTGCCGCCGCGCGCGAACCCGCCTTGATTACCACCGGCGAGCGTCACGTGCCCCTGCTGCTCGCTCCCGATCTGGCCGAACTTTCCCGCACTCCGGAACGCCGCATGAATTTCTGGAACCGCTGGCTCGAATGGACCGCATGACCAAACGTTTTCTGCTGGCCGCCGCTCTCGGTGGCTCGATCCTCTCATCCCCCGCCACCGCGCAAGGCTCCGACAGCCTTGCCTATTTCACCCGTTCGCATGCGGCCGTCCTGCCGCAGCTCCTGTCGGGCGACGACCAGCTTTACTACCGCTCGCTGTTCGAGGCGATCGAGGCGAAGAACTGGGACCGGGTCGAAGTCATGCTGGGGGAGCGGACGGACGGTCCGCTGCACGGCTCTGTCCTTGCCGCCTATTTCCTCCACCCCGAAAGCCCGCGCATCGAATTGCCCCGCATCGAGGCGTGGCTGGCCCGTTACGCGAGCCTGCCCGAGGCCGAGGCCATTATCCGGCTCGGTCGGACGCGCGGACTGGAGAACGCCCCCACGCTACCCCGTGAACGGCAATTGGTCGGCCAGCGCGGCGTGACCAAGCGCATGCGCCCCCGCACCGTCTCCGACGGTTCGATGCCGGACGGCGTCCAGAGCGCGATCCTCGACCGGATTTCCAATGACGATCCCGATGGCGCGCGGCTGCTGCTCGACGGCGTCGACGCCTCCCTGTCATCCGAAGCCCGAGCCGAATGGCGCCAGCGCGTTGCCTGGTCCTATTACATCGAGAACCGCGATGCCGAAGCGCTCGCCATGGCGCAGTTGGTCGGTCAGGGCCGCGGTCCCTGGGTGGCAGAGGGCGACTGGGTGGCAGGCCTTGCCTCCTGGCGTCTCGGCGACTGCGAGAACGCCGCCGACTATTTCCGTCGCAGCGCCGCGGCTTCGGCCAATGGCTCGCTGACCGCCGCAGCGCATTACTGGGCTGCCCGCGCGCTGATCCGTTGCCGCCAGCCGGAAAAGGCCGACGAGCAATTGCGCGGCGCGGCGCGTTTTTCCGAGACGCTTTACGGCATGCTCGCGCACGAGCAGCTGGCGCAGACGCTGCCCGGCGACCATGCCAGTCCCGACCTGACGCAGGACGACTGGCGCCGCCTCCAGAACGAGGCCGCAGTGCGCGAGGCCGTGATGTTGGCCGAGGTCGGCAGGCGCGACCTCGCCGACGAGGCGCTGCGCTGGCAGGCACGTCGGATCGAGCCTTCGGACTTTCCCGCGCTCACCCGCCTTGCCCGGGCGCTGGGCCTTGCCGGCACGCAGACCTTCATGGCCTACAATGCGCCGCGCGGCACGAGCTCTCCCGCCAATTTGCGCTGGCCCGTCGCCTATCACCAGCCCACCGGAGGCTGGCGCGTCGATCCGGCGCTCGCCTTCGCCCACGCGCTACAGGAATCGAATTTCCGCGAGGGCGTGGTCAGCCCAGCCAATGCCATTGGCCTGATGCAGATCCGCCCCATCGCGGCGCGCGAGTATGCAGCCTCCATCAACATGAGCGCCGGTGCGGACCTCAAGAACCCGGCGGTCAATCTCGCCTTCGGGCAAAGGGCACTGCAGGCGCTGGCGGACGCAGGCTATACTCGCGGGCACCTGCCCAAGGTCATGGCCGCCTACAACGCCGGCCCCACGCCGGTCGCGCGCTGGAACAGCGAGATCAACGACCAGGGCGACCCGCTGCTCTGGATGGAATCGATCCCCTATTGGGAAACGCGCGAATACGTCGCAGTGGTGATGCGCAATTACTGGATGTACCTGCGCCAGGCAGAGGCCGTTGCGCAAAGCCGGACGGAACTCGCGCAGAACCAGTGGCCGCAATTCCCGAGGACGCGCTGATGGCTATCGACGAGACCCGTGCCTTCAAGCCCGTCAACATCGCGCTGCTGACCATTTCGGACAGCCGCAAGGCCGAGGACGACACCTCGGGCGACATCCTCGCCCAGCGGATCGAGGCGGCCGGCCACACGCTCGCCGCGCGCGAGATCAGCCGCGACGACAAGAACGAGATCGCCGCGCACCTCCACCGCTGGATCGACGACGAGATGGTCGATGCGGTGATCACCACCGGCGGAACCGGCCTCACGGGCCGGGATGTCACGCCCGAGGCGCTCGACCGCGTGAAGGACAAGGATATTCCCGGCTTCGGCGAGTACTTCCGCTACATCAGCATCGAGAGCATCGGCACCAGCACGATCCAGAGCCGCGCCTGCGCGGTGCTGGCGCGCGGGACCTATATCTTCGCGCTGCCCGGATCGAACGGCGCCGTGAAAGATGGATGGGACAAGATCCTCGCCCACCAGCTCGACAGCCGCCACCGGCCCTGCAATTTCGTCGAACTGATGCCCCGCCTGCGGGAACGCTGAACCCGCTTCCACGCCCCTTATGTTCTGTGTATGTTCTCACGCATGGAAGCCAGCAACGAGTCGCCCCTGCGCGGGCGCGGCGCCCAGTCCGCCGCGGTCCCGACGCGCTTCGGTCTTGCCACGCGCGAGGCCGATGGCGACTGGCGCGACCACATGGAGGCACTCGACGGACCGCCAGTGAAGCTGCGCACTCATGTGACCGAGGAACACCCGCGCACCATCCTCAGCTTCAACCAGTCGCCCGACATCTTCTTCGACCGGTCGATCAATGCCTATCGCGGCTGCGAGCATGGCTGCGTCTATTGTTTCGCACGGCCGACCCATGCGTATCACGACCTGTCGCCGGGGCTCGATTTCGAAACGCGCCTGTTCGCCAAGCCCAATGCGGCGGAACTGCTGCGGGCAACGCTTGCGAAGTCGAAGTACCGCCCCCGCCCCATCGCCATGGGGACCAATACCGACCCCTACCAGCCGATCGAGCGCGACTATCGAATCACGCGGCAGGTGCTGGAAGTGTGCCTCGATGCGCGGCACCCGGTGACCATCACGACCAAGTCCGACCGGGTACTCGACGACCTCGACATCCTGTCGGAGATGGCTGAGCGGCGCCTGGTAGCGGTCGCCATTTCGGTGACGAGCCTCGATGCAAAGCTGTCGGGAAAGCTCGAACCACGCGCAGCTTCACCGGCCAAGCGACTCTCCGCGCTGCATAAACTGGCCGAAGCGGGCGTGCCGACGCATTGCTCGGTCGCGCCGGTCATCCCATCCATCACCGACGAGTTCATGGAGGAGATCGTCCAGCGCGCCGCCGCCATCGGCGTCGACAGCGTGGGCTGGATCCCGCTGCGCCTGCCGCACGAGGTGGCCCCGTTGTTCCGCGAATGGCTCTCGGTCCATTACCCCGAGCGCGGCGACAAGGTGATGGGCATCGTCCGGTCGATCAGGAACGGCAAGGACAACGACCCCAACTTTTTCTCCCGCCTGAAGCCGACCGGCGTCTGGGCCGACCTGTTCCGCGCAAGGTTCCGTGTTGCGTGCAAGCGCGCAGGCCTCGGCAAGGCGAAGTTCGAGCTCGACTGCACGCAGTTCAGGCCGCCTGCGGTGGGCGGGCAGCTGCGGTTGTTGTGAGCGCCTGCAATCAGGTGGTCAGGAGCTCTTGCCCAGTTCCGACGCCAGATGCGCTCTTGCCCGCCAGAAGAAGAAGGCCGGCACAAGGCCCAGCCATGCTGCCCCGTAAAGCACCCAGCGCACGCTGTCCTCGCCTGCGACCGGCGCGAAGGCGTCCGACAGCATACCGAAGAACAGCGGTCCCAGCCCCAATCCGATCAAGTTCTGCGCGAACAGCATGACGGCGGTCGCCATCGCTCTTGCCTGCGGACGCACGAGCCCCTGCACGCAGGCATAGGTCGGGCCGTAGTAGAAGCTGTTGAGGACGGTCGCGACGACGATCAGCACGAGACCGAACCGCCAGTCGGCGGCCGCATAGCCGAAGAACAATATCGGAGCGCCGATCACGAGGCCCAGAGCGGGCGCGGTGAGGATATGGCGCGGGTCGCGCGAGCCATAGCGGTCGGCGATCCAGCCGCCGCCCCAGGTGCCGAGCATGGCCGCCAATCCGGCCGAAATACCGAGCCACAGCCCGGTCTCGCCCGGAGAAAGGCCGTGCGAGCGGATGAAATAGATCGTGGCCCAGACGGTCTTGCCATAGGACAGGAAAGCCACCAGCCCGGCGGCGACCAGCAATTGCACCATCGCCTTGGAGCGCAGGATTTCCCGTAGCGCATCGCGGGCAGGCAGAGCGGCGGGCGGCTCACCCGGAACTGCTGCGGCCGCACCAGGTGCGTTAGGCATGGGCGCGTCCTCGCTCGCCGCGGCCGGACTATGTCGGCGCGGTTCGCGGATCAGCATGGGCAGTGCGACAGCCATGATTATGCCCGGCACGCCCGCAACCAGGAATGCGGTGCGCCATCCGTAGGCATCGGCAAGCAGGCCGCCCATCGCCATGCCGAGCAGGCTGCCGATAGGGATACCCAGGCCGTAAAAGGCCATCGCCGAAGACCGCTTTTCGGCCGGCACCGTGTCGGTAATGAGCGAATGGGCGGCAGGCGTGCACCCTGCCTCGCCCACCCCGACCCCGATCCGTGCGAGCAGCAGCTGGCCGAAATTCTGGGCCAGTCCGCACAGGGCCGTCATGCCCGACCAGAAGGCGAGCGAAACCGAGATCAGCGTGGTGCGGCTGGACTTCGGGTTATCGGCATAACGCGCGATCGGGATGCCGAGAAACGTGTAGAACAGGGCAAACGCGAGCCCGGTCATCAGGCCGATCTGGGTGTCCGAAAGGCCGAGATCCTGCTTGATCGGCTCGGCCAGGATATTGACGATCTGCCGGTCGAGAAAGTTCAGGATGTAGACGACGAGCAGTGTCCAGAGGACGAGCCGTGTGGACTGCGCAGCGACGGGAGAGCTGGTCTTGTTCATGCGGTTAAAGGCTCAATGCCTCCCTTGCGTCCTGCAATCGGTCGTGCTGGTCGACCTTTTGCACTACCATTGCGAATTGCTGATCCTCACGGGCCCTACCCGAACCCTTCCCCCGCAGCGCCCGGCTTGAAGCGCACCAGCCTGCTGTCCGCCAGCGCCGCCGTGCGGTTCACGACTGCCTTCTGGTAGTCCGCGTCCTTGATCATTTCGAAGAAGGCTCCGGCGTGCGGGTATTGCGCGATGAAGCCGTCGTGCCATTGCATCGCTTCCGGCCCGGTCACCACCGTCTGGAACGCACCACGCCAGACGATGCTGCCGCCCACGCGGCGGAAGATCGGGCCGCTGGTCTTGCCGTATTCCTCGTAGGCGCGCCGCCCGCTCCAGCCCTTGCCCGCGTGCTCGTGGCCCTCGGGATATTCGGCGAGATCGCGATAGCGCAACAGGTTGAGCATGTGGATCGGCTCGTCTCGCGGCAGGTCCTTGAAAGCGGCGAAATTGGCCGGGCTCGGGTCGATATAGGTGTCGCTCATCTGTCTCTCCTAGACCTGCAATTCGCGGTATGTCCCGGGTGCGATCCCGTCGAGGCTCCACTCGCCGATGCGCCAGCGGACCAGCCGCAAGGTGGGCAGACCGACTGCCGCGGTCATCCGGCGCACCTGCCGGTTGCGGCCCTCGGTAATTTCGAGCGCAATCCAGCTGTCGGGCACGCTCTTGCGATAGCGCACCGGCGGATCGCGGTCCCACAGCGGCGGCGGGTCTATCCGTTTGGCCCTAGCATGCCGGGTCATGCCGTCATTGAGGTCGACACCCCGGGAGAGGCGTTCCAGCGCATCGTCGCCGACCTCGCCTTCCACCTGCACCAGGTATGTCTTGGGCAGCTTGTAGCGCGGTTCGGCGATCCGTGATTGCAGCCGCCCGTCGTCGGTCAGCAGCAACAGCCCTTCGCTGTCCTTGTCGAGCCGGCCCGCCGGATAGACGCCCGGCACATCGACGAGATGCGCCAGCGTGTCGTCCACGCCGTCCTTGCCCCCGGTGAACTGCGAGAGCACACCGTAGGGCTTGTTGAGGAGGATCAGGCGCGCCACGCGCGTAGGCTCAGCCGTCGGCCAGCTTGTAGTCCGCGAACCGGTCGCGCAGGTCCTTCTTGCTGATCTTGCCGGTGGCCGTGTGCGGGATGTCGTCGACGAATTCGACCGCATCGGGCAGCCACCACTTGGCGACTTTGTCGGCGAGGTAATCGATCACATCGCGGTCGGAGCAATCGGCCCCTTCCTTCTTCACCACGAACAGCACCGGACGTTCGTCCCACTTGGGGTGGAACATGCCGATGCAGGCGGCTTCAGCGACTGCCGGATGGCCGACGGCGGCGTTTTCCAGCTCGACCGAGCTGATCCATTCGCCGCCCGACTTGATCACGTCCTTGGTGCGGTCGGTCAGCTGCAGCGTGCCGTCTGGGTGGAGCACGCCGACGTCGCCGGTATCGAACCAGCCACCCTCGGTCACGGCGTCCTCTTCCGCCTTGAAATACCGCTTCACCACCCAGGGCCCGCGGATTTGCAGCGCGCCCGAAGTCTCGCCGTCGCGCGGCAGGACCTTGGTGTTGTCGTCGAGATCGACCGTGCGCAGTTCCACGCCGAAGATCGGGCGGCCCTGCTTCATGGTCTTCACCACGCGTTCTTCGAGGCTGAGGTTTTCCCAGTCGTGCGTCGGGCCACCGACCGTGCCGATGGGCGAGGTTTCGGTCATGCCCCAAGCGTGCTGGACGCGGGTGCCGTTCTTCATCAGGCGCTCGATCATGAACTTGGGCGCGGCAGAACCGCCGATCGTCGCGGCCTTCAGCGGCGGCAGGTCGATGCCATTGGCGTCGCAATACTGGAAATGCGCAAGCCAGACTGTGGGCACGCCCGCGCTGTCGGTCACGCCTTCCTTGAGCATCATGTCATGCAGCACGGCAGGATCGTTCACGGCCGAGAAGACGAACTTGATGCCCGCCATCGCGCCCGCATAGGGCAGGCCCCAACTGGCCGCGTGGAACATCGGTACCACGGGGAGCATCACGGACGAGGCGCTGAAATTGAACGCTGCGGGCTGAAGCCCGGCCATGGCGTGCAGCACCGTGCTGCGATGCTCGTACTGGACGCCCTTGGGATTGCCGGTCGTGCCGCTGGTGTAGCAGATCATGCAAGGGTCGCGCTCGCTCCCGGCGACCCACTGGAAATCGCCCGACTGCGCGGCGATCCAGTCCTCGAACGAGGTCGTATGCTCGCCGCTGTCGAAGCAGATGTAGTGCTCTACCGTGGTCCAGCGGTCGCGCATCCTGTCGACGATCGGCTGGAAAGCCGCGTCATAGACCATCACGCGGTCTTCGGCGTGATTGACGATGTATTCGAGCTGGTCGTCGAACAAGCGGGGGTTCACCGTGTGGAGCACGCCGCCCATGCCCGCCACGCCGTACCAGCTGACGAGGTGGCGCGAGTGGTTCATCGCGAGGCTGGCGACCTTGTCGCCCTTGCGCAGGCCCAGCGCCTGCAGCGCCTGTGCCATCTTCAGCGCGTCGGTGCGGATACCCTGCCAATTGGTGCGCGTCTCGCTGCCATCGGCCCAGCGGGTGACGATTTCGCGGTCAGGTGCCTCGCGCGCCGCGTGATCGATCACGTGGGTGACGCGCATGGTCCAGTCCTGCATCGCTCCGAGCATTCAGCCTCTCCTCTCTCGTGCCGCCCCCTCGGGCGGCTCTCAACTCAGTTGACGAGTCGCAGGTGTGCCCCGCCTCGCCGCTTGTCGAGTTGCACCTTGGCAAGGCTCGGCACGCTTGCCAAGCGTTCGGCGAGTTCGCCGTCGAGAGAGAAATTCCGCCCCAGCCGCATGACCGGATCGGCCGCTTCGCCGGTCCGGAGCGTCACCAGCACCTCGTCCTGCCCGCCCATGGCCGCGAGCAGTTCCGTCTTGAGCTCTTCAAGCGCCGATCCGTCGAGCACGTCGAGCGTCATGATCATCGGCATGGAACCACGCACTTCGGCCAGCGGCGTGCCCCCACGAACGGTGATGCGCGGTGGTTCGTCGGGGCTCGGGGCATCGAGTTCGACCTGCAGCAGTACGCAGGTCTGGTCTTCCGCCCATTTCATGAACTTCTCGACCATGCCTTCCTCGAAACAGGCCGCGCTGAACTGGCCGGAGGCATCGGAAAAATCGGCGCGGATGAAGGGCTTGCCGCGGCGCGTGGTGCCCTTGTTCACCTTCTCCACCATGGCCGCCATTACCGCGTTGGAGCGCCCGCCGGCAGGCGCGCCGCCTGCCATGAGCGAAGCATAGGAGCGCGCGCCATTGGCCGATGCGACCTGTTTCCAGGCCGCGACCGGGTGGGCGGAGAAGTAGAAGCCGAAATTCTCGCGCTCGCGCGCCATGCGTTCGGCGCGCGGCCAGTCCTCGACCTCTTTCAGGCGCAGCGTCTCGCCGGGCTGGTCCTCGCCGCCGAACAGGGCCGCCTGCCCACTGCTCCGCTCGCGCTCGGCGGCGTCGGCCACGGCGAGCAGCATGTCGGCATTCTCGAACACTTTCGCGCGGTTGGGCTCCAGCGCATCGAGCGCGCCGGCACAGGCGAGCGCTTCCAGCTGGCGGGAATTGAGCGAGCCTTTCGGAATGCGCTCGAACAGGTCCTGCAGGCTTTCGAACGGGCCCGCCGCCTCGCGTTCGGCAACGATCGCCTCCATCGCCTTTTCGCCGACGTTGCGGATACCGGCCAGCGCATAGCGCACGGCGTAACCGTCATCGGTCTGCTCGACAGTGAATTCGGCTTCCGAACGGTTGAGGCACGGCGGCTCGACCGCGATGCCCTGCCGCCGCGCATCGTCGACGAAAATGGTCAGCTTTTCCGACTGGTGCATGTCGAAGCACATCGACGCGGCGAAGAATTCTTCCGGGTAATGCGCCTTCAGCCACGCGGTCTGGTAGGCGAGCAGCGCATAGGCGGCGGCGTGCGACTTGTTGAAGCCGTAGCCGGCGAACTTGTCGATCAAGTCGAACAGCTCGTTCGCCTTGGCCTTCTCGATACCCGACACGTCCTTGCATCCGGCCACGAAACGTTCGCGCTGGGCGTCCATTTCCGCCTGGACCTTCTTGCCCATCGCACGGCGCAGCAAGTCTGCATCGCCGAGCGAGTATCCGGCGAGGATCTGCGCGGCCTGCATGACCTGTTCCTGGTAGACGAAAATGCCGTAGGTTTCGGTGAGGATTTCCTCGAGCTTGGCGTGCGGATACTCGATCGGCACCTCGCCCGCCTTGCGCTTGCCGAACAGCGGGATGTTGTCCATCGGGCCCGGGCGATAGAGCGAGACGAGCGCGATGATGTCGCCGAAATTGGTCGGTTTCACCGCGGTCAGCGTGCGGCGCATGCCTTCCGATTCCAGCTGGAACACGCCGACCGTATTACCCGCCTTCATCAGGTCGTAGACCGCCGGATCGTCGAGCGGCAGCTGCGAGAGGTCGATGTCGATCTCGCGCTTCTTCAACAGGTCCGTCGCCTTCTTGAGTACCGACAGCGTCTTCAGGCCGAGGAAGTCGAATTTGACGAGGCCGGAGCTTTCGACATTCTTCATGTCGTATTGCGTCACCGGCATGTCGGAGCGCGGATCGCGATAGAGCGGCACCAGCTTCGCCAGCGGACGGTCGCCGATCACCACGCCGGCCGCGTGGGTCGAGCTGTTGCGCGGGAAGCCCTCCAGCTGCATCGCCAGGTCGACGAGGCGCTTCACCTCGTTGTCATTGTCGTATTCGGCCTTGAAATCGGCCGCCCCGTTGAGCGCGCGAGGCAGGGTCCACGGGTCGGTCGGATGGTTCGGCACCATCTTGCAAATACGGTCGACATGGCCGTAGCTCATCTGGAGGATACGGCCCGTATCGCGCAGCACGGCGCGCGCTTTCAGCTTACCGAAGGTGATGATCTGCGCGACGTGATCGTGGCCGTACTTGGCCTGCACGTAACGGATCACCTCGCCGCGGCGGGTTTCGCAGAAATCGATATCGAAGTCGGGCATCGACACGCGTTCCGGGTTGAGGAAGCGTTCGAACAGCAGTCCGAGCTTGATGGGGTCGAGATCGGTAATCGTCAGCGCCCATGCGACCAGGCTGCCTGCACCCGAACCACGCCCCGGCCCGACGGGAATGTCTTGCTCCTTCGCCCACTTGATGAAGTCGGCAACGATCAGGAAGTAGCCGGGAAAGCCCATCTGGTTGATGATGCCGACTTCGTAATCGAGCCGGTCGACATAGACCTTCAGCTCCTCGTCCGACATCTCGCCATAGGGTTCGAGGCGCTTGGCAAGACCCTTGCGCGCGTCCTCTTCCAGCATCCGCGCCTCGCCTTCGAGGTCGCCTGCAAGGCTGGGCAGGATGGGATTGCGGTAAGGCGGCGCGAAAGCGCAGCGCTGGGCGATGACGAGCGTGTTGGAAACCGCTTCGGGAAGGTCGGCAAAACCTTCTTCCATCATGTGCGCGGTCTTCACATAGGCTTCGGGATTGGACTTGGCCCGTTCTTCCGCATCGACATGGGTCGAATTGGCGATGCACAGCATGGCGTCATGCGCCTTGTACATATGCGGTTCGGCGAAGTTCGCGGGGTTCGTGGCGACCAGCGGGAGATCGCGTTCGTAGGCGAGATCGATCAGCGCGTTTTCCGCCGCCTCTTCCGCCTCGTTCCCGCGCCGGGCGAGTTCGATGTAGAGCCTGCCGGGGAACAGAGCCTCCAGCCGGTCCAGCATGGCGACGGCGTGGCTGACCTGCCCTTCGGCAAGCAGGCGGGTGACGCCGCCCTCGCTCGCGCCGGTCAGGGCTATCAACCCGTCCGTATGGCCTTCAAGGTCGGACAGTCGGACGTGCGGTTCGAATTCCAGCGGGCGGTCGAGATGTGCGCGGCTGACGAGATGGCAGAGATTGTCGTAGCCCGCCTCGTCCTGCGCGTAGAGCGGCAGGTAATCGACGATCCGCCCTTCCTCGTCGCGCGCCACGCCCAGCAGCGTGCCGATGATCGGCTGCACGCCTTCGGCCTTGCAGGCATTGGCGAACATGACCGCGCCATACAGGCCGTTGCGGTCCGCAATCGCGATGGCGGGAAAGCCGCGTTCCTTCGCCAGCTTGGCCATCGCCTTCGGGTCGATCGCCCCTTCGAGCATCGAATAGGCGGACAGCACGCGCAGGGGAACGAAGGGCTTGTAAGGCATAGGGCCAGAGTAGGAACTCGGCGCCCAAACTGGAAGCGGCAAGCCGCGCTTATTCTCCACAGACAGTGGAGAAAATCAGTCGTCCGAAATCGCCGCGATCTTGCGCCGCGCATCGCGGATGGTCGACCACGCCCCATAGGCGATGAGCACGCCGAGGAAGATCCACACCCAGACCGGGATATTGCGCCCCGCAATGGCCAGGTAGAGGTAGGCCGAAACGAAGCAGAAGCCCGCGCACAGCGTCGGCACGACGGTCGACCGCTTGGCCCGCGCCCGCTTCACCAGCCACGTCATCGAGGCGAGGAAGAAAGGGATCGCCCCCACATAGATCGCGCCGAAGATGTACGGGTTCACGCCGTATTCGGCGCCGAGCGAGAGGAACCACTGGTTGAGATCGGCTAGCATGGTGGTGACTTCGTCCCGGCGCGGCTGAGGTTACAGGAGCTTTTCGATATCCTTGGCGATGGCCTTGGGCGCATCGTTGGGACCGTAACGCTTCACCACATTGCCATCGCGATCGATGAGGAACTTGGTGAAGTTCCACTTGATCGATTTCGACCCCATCAGGCCCGGCTTCTCGTTCTTCATCCAGTCGAACAGCGGGCTGGCACTGTCGCCATTCACATCGACCTTCGCCATCAGCGGGAAGGTCAGGCCGAAATTGACCTTGCAGAACTGCTCGATCTCGTCGGCATCGCCCGGTTCCTGGTTGCCGAACTGGTTGCAGGGGAAGGCCATGACCTCGAAGCCTTTGTCGCCGTAGTCCTGATACAGCTTTTCCAGCCCGTCGTACTGGGGTGTGAAACCGCACTTGCTGGCGGTGTTGACGACCAGCAGCACCTTGCCGAGCTTTTCCGACAGATCGACCTCGCGGCCCTTGTTGTCGGCAACGGTGAAATCGGCGATCGTGGTCATTCGGCTGTGTCCTTGCGGCGGTAGATGAAGTCGAAACTGTCGCTCCAGCTTCGACCGTGATCGCTGCTGGCCTGCCCGTATTGCCGGACCGAGCCGTCGCCTTGCACCGAGTAGGTCATGCGCACAAGCTGCGAATTGCCTGCTGCATCCTGCCCCCAATAGCCGGTCAGGACCATCTTCCCCTCCACGGGTCCGCCGTCGAAGAACACGCGGCCCGGCGTGCCGCCGACCCATAGCTGGTGCCAGTTGCCGGTCGCAGGGTCATAGGCGGACAGGCTGGTTCCGTGCCGCCCGCGATAGGGCATCCAGGTTTCGCGGATCGCGCAGCCAGCGCTCACCTTCTCGATGCGGCTGTCGGCCACGGCGTCTCCGCCTGCGGCAGGCGTTACCACCCACTCACCGACCCAGAAGTCGAAGGCCTCGTATTCCGCGCCCTCGCACGATGGCGGGGGTGACGGCGGCGTGCCAGCACTCGCAGCTTGGGCAACCATCAAGGCAATCGATGTAGAGAACATGGCTCATCCCTCCTGCAAGAAGGGTTGCACAGGCGCCATGCTCGCCCAAGCCCCGTTCGATAGAGAGGCGACGGTGCGCTACGAGCGCGGGAAATCGTCGCGGCGCGAGAGGCTGGCGATTTCCTCCGTGTGGAATTCGCGGTCGCCGGCCTTCTCGATGTAGTAATTGGCCCGTTCGCCTTCAGGCATCAGCATGACGTGCTCGATCAGTTCGGCAAAAGTTCCACTACGCAGGCTCTTCGCATCGTCGAGCACGCCGTCGCCATCGCCGGTACGGTGCAAGGTCGCGCGGTCATCCCACTGGATTCCCTCGCGATTTGTGTTTTCAGCCTTATAAGTGCTGGGATGGTCGGTCATGGCAAATCTCCTTGCCCGACCAACGCTCGAAACGCCGTGCGGGTCCGCTATTCCAGCACGCCGTCGTGCAGGCGGACCACTCGGTCCATCCGGCTTGCGAGGCGCTCGTTATGCGTGGCGACCAGCGCCGCACTGCCCTCTCCCCTCACCAGCGCGAGGAACTGCTCGAGAACCTTGTCCGAGGTCGCCTCGTCGAGGTTGCCCGTGGGTTCGTCGGCCAGCACCAGCGCAGGCCGGTTGGCGAGCCCGCGGGCGACTGCCACGCGCTGCTGTTCGCCGCCCGAAAGCTGGCTCGGGCGGTGCGTCAGGCGGTGCCCGAGGCCGAGCGCGCGCAGGAGTTCCTCCGCCCTCGCCTCCGCCTCTCCGCGCGGCTTGCCTGCAACCAGCTGCGGCAGGACGACGTTCTCGCGCGCGTCGAAATCGGGAAGAAGGTGGTGGAACTGGTAAACGAAGCCCAGGTGGTTGCGGCGCAGCGTCGTGCGCGCATTGGCATCGGATTTCTCCGCCGAATGGCCGGCAATCACGATTTCGCCGCCGAACCCGCCTTCGAGCAGGCCCACGGCCTGAAGCATGGTCGACTTGCCCGAACCCGACGGGCCGAGCAGCGCCACGATCTCGCCGGGCATGACGCGCAGGTTCACGCCGCGCAGCACGTCGATCCGCTCGCCGCCCTGCTCGAAACTGCGGGTCAGGCCCCTGAGTTCGACGACCGGACTATTCATAGCGAAGCACCTGTACCGGATCCGTGCTGGCAGCCTTGAGCGCCGGATAAAGCGTGGCGAGGAAGCTCATCACCAGCGCAAGGCCCACGATCATGGCGATTTCGACCGGATCGGGTTTCGACGGGATCGTGCTGAGGAAGCGGACCTGCGGGTCCCAGAGGTCGGCGCCGGTCAGCCAGCTGATCGCCGACACGATCTGTTCGCGGAAGCCCAGCACCAGCGCGCCGAGGATGAGGCCCGCGATCGTGCCCAGGGCGCCCACGGTGAAACCGGTGGTCACGAAAATCTTGGTCAGGCTGCGCCGCGTCGCGCCCATAGTGCGCATGATGGCAATGTCGCGCGTCTTGGCACGGACCAGCATCACGAGGCTCGAAAGGATATTGAAAGCAGCCACCAGGACCATGAAACTCAAGGCAAATGCCATGGCGGCGCGTTCCACCTGCAGCGCCTCGAACAGGGTCGCGTTGATGGTCTTCCAGGTCTGGATGACCGCCCGCCCGGCAAGCTGCGCCTGCACGGGCTCGAGGATTTCTTCGACCTCGTCCGGATCGGTCACCTTCACCTCGATCATGCCGACCTTGTCGCCGATCAGGAGCAGGGTCTGCGCGTCCTGCATCGGCATGACGACGAAGGCGCCGTCATAGTCGTAGATGCCGATTTCGAAGATCGCCCCGATTTCGTAACCGATCTGGCGCGGCACGGTGCCGAACGGCGTCGAACGGCCCTGCGGATTGATGACCGTGATCGTGTCGCCCACCCGCGCGCCGATGTTCTCCGCAAGCCGCGCACCGATCGCGACCTTGCCCGAACCGGGCTGGAGCGAATCCATGTTCCCGCCGAGCGTCTTTTCGCCCAGTTCGCGAATGTCCTGCGCCGTATTGCCGCGCAGCAGGATCGCCTCCGCCCTGCCATTGAAGGTCACCAGCAGCGGCTGTTCGATCAGCGGGCTGGCTTCCACCACGCCGGGCGTCTGTCGGGTTTCCTGGAGGATTTCCTCCCAGTCTTCCATCGGTCCGCCATAGGCCTGGATGATGGCGTGCCCGTTGAGGCCGACGATCTTGTCGAGCAGTTCGGCGCGGAACCCGTTCATCACGCTCATCACGATCACCAGCATGGCGACCGACAGCATGACGACGGTAATGGATATGCCCGCGACCAGCGCGATGAACGCCTCGCTCCTGCCGGGAAGCAGGTAGCGCTTGGCGATGGTCCGTTCGAAGGGAGAGAGGATCAAGGCGGCTCTTGTCTGTCGTTGTCCGTTGCCTGCCGCGTTTAGGCAGGGATTGCTGGCCGTGCAATGAATTGCCGCATCCGGTCCACCGTTACCGCCGTCATCGCCCTTGTAATCGGGGCGTAACATCGCCATTGGACCGCCATCGGTTGGCAGCGCGGACAGCACCCTGTGAATACGCCCCTTGGGAACCTCACCCACCCTTTCCTCGACGAGGATGGCGACAAGCTGCGTGAGGAATGCGGCGTGTTCGGCGTCATCAACGCTGCCGATGCATCGGCGGCCACCGCGCTTGGCCTCCACGCGCTCCAGCACCGCGGGCAGGAAGCTGCCGGGATCGTCGCCTGGGACGGCGCCGAATTCCGCGCCCGCCGCGGCCTCGGCCATGTCGCCGAGAATTTCTCTTCCGCCGACGCCATCGCCGAACTGCCCGGCCACATGGCTGCGGGCCACGTGCGCTATTCGACCACCGGCGGCGCAGGCCTGCGCAATGTGCAGCCGCTCTATGCCGACCTTGCCAGCGGCGGTTTCGCCGTCGCGCACAACGGCAATATCTCGAACGCGGGCACGCTGCGCGAGGAACTGGTCCAGCGCGGCGCGATCTTCCAGTCGACCTCCGACACCGAAGTCATCATCCACCTCGTCGCCACCAGCCGTTACCCGACCATCGTTGACCGTCTGGTGGATGCGCTGCGCCTGCTCGAAGGTGCCTATGCGCTGATCGTGATGACGCCCGAAGGCATGATCGCCTGCCGCGACCCGCTCGGCATCCGTCCGCTCGTGATGGGCCGCATCGGCGATGCGACCGCGTTTGCCAGCGAAAGCGTCGCCTTCGACGTGGTCGGCGCGGAAATGATCCGCGAGGTCGAACCGGGCGAGCTGATCAAGGTCGATTACGACGGCAATATCGATTCGATCCATCCGTTCGGCACGCACCGCGCGCGCCCGTGCATCTTCGAACACGTCTATTTCAGCCGTCCCGACAGCTTCTTTGCCGGCCGCAGCGTCTACGAGGCGCGCAAAGCCATCGGCGCCGAACTGGCCAAGGAAAAGCCGGTCGAGGCCGATCTGGTCGTGCCCGTGCCCGACAGCGGCGTTCCGGCGGCCATAGGCTATGCGCAGGCGTCGGGCATCCCGTTCGAACTGGGCATCATCCGCTCGCACTATGTCGGGCGCACCTTCATCCAGCCGTCCGACGGCGCGCGCCATGCAGGCGTGAAGCGCAAGCACAATGCCAACCGCATGCTGGTGGAAGGTAAGCGCATCGTCCTGATCGACGATTCGATCGTGCGCGGCACAACCTCGATGCAGATCGTCGAGATGATGCGCGATGCAGGCGCCAAGGAAGTGCACTTCCGCGTCGCCAGCCCGCCGACGGCTTACAGCTGCTTCTACGGCGTCGACACGCCCGAACGGTCCAAGCTGCTGGCCGCGCGCATGGATCTCGAACCGATGCGCGAATTCATCAAGGCGGACAGCCTCGCCTTCGTATCCATCGACGGCCTTTACCGCGCGGTCGGCGAAAAGCCGCGCAAGAAGGAATGCCCGCAATTCTGCGACGCCTGCTTCACCGGCGATTATCCCACCTCGCTGACCGACCTCGCCAAGCGCGAGGACAAGCAGAAGCAGCTCGCCTTTCCGGTAAACAAGGTCGCCTGACATGACGAAACCGCTCGAGGGTAAACTCGCCCTGGTCACGGGTGCGAGCAAGGGCATCGGCGCGGCCAGCGCCGTCGCGCTCGCCGAAGCAGGCGCGCATGTGGTCCTCACCGGCCGCGACGTGCGCGCGCTGGAGGCGGTGGAAGACCGCATCCACGAAACCGGCGGCCAGTCCACCATTGCCCCTGTCGACCTTGCCGAAAGCGACGGCATCGCCCGCCTCGCCTCCGCCATTGCCGGACGCTGGGACAAGCTGGATATCCTCGTAATTTCAGCAGCCTATCTGCCGACCCTTACACCGGTTACGCAGATCGACGGCAAGCAGTTCAGCCAGGCGATGACCATCAACGTGCTGGCGACGCAGGCACTGCTGGCCAATTTCGACCCGCTGCTGAAGCGGGCCGATGCCGGCCGCGTGATCGGCCTGACCAGCAGCGTCGGCGAAACCCCCCGCGCCTATTGGTCCGCCTATGGTTCGACCAAGGCGGCGTTCGACAATCTGCTCGATTCCTATGCGCAGGAGGTCGAAAAGATTTCCGGCGTCCGCGTGTCCATCGTCGATCCGGGCGCGACCCGCACCGCAATGCGCGCCAAGGCCTATCCCGGCGAAGACCCGCAGACGGTCAAACCGCCCGAAGCCGTGGGCGAGCGCCTGGTCGAGCTGCTTGTTAACGATTTCACGACCCGTCACCGAGAGCGGATCGAAAGCTAGGTTAACCACATCCGGCGAAACTTCCGTAATCCTGCTGAGAGAGATTCCGACAGATAACCCGCGCGCGTTTTTACCCGGGCGTGCCCTTCGGATTTCAGTCTCAAGCAAGGTGCCGGATATGAGCTACCAGACCCAGGATCGCTACACTGTCGCAGCACAGGAGGACCGGTGCGCGCCGCGTACCAAGCTGACCATTCCCGGCCAGCTGCGCGCCAGCGGCGGACGCGCCTTCCAGACGGTGGTCCACGATCTGTCGATCTCCGGCTTTTCGGCAGCGGCGATCAACCGCATGCACGAAGGCCAGATGTGCTGGCTCACCCTCCCCGGCCTCGAATCGCTGCAGGCGCAGGTCGTGTGGTGGGAAAACTGCATGGTCGGCTGCGCGTTCAGCGAGCTGCTGAGCCCGATCGTCCACGACAACATCCTCGCCCGTTACAGCGGCGAAGGTGCCTACCGCCCTTACTGACGGCCTACGGGAAGGCGACAAGACCGACGCATTGGCGGCGACCTCTGGGCGCTGGCCTGAACCCTCGTCCGGTATCGTCGTCGGTGGCGGTGTGCCTTCGCGGCCTCCGCCACCACTCGTAAGGCGGCCTAGTCCGCCCCTTCCGACAGCTTTGCGACCAGTGCCTGCGCCTTGGCGCGGTTTTCGCTGCTGGTCGCGGTCGGCCAGTTGCTGACCACGGCGACGACGAGCTTCTTTTCGGGCACGATGGTGATTGCCTGCCCGAAGATGCCCTGCGCCCCGTAATTGCCGCCCGGATAGGCCCACCACTGGTAGCCATAGCCGAAGCCCGGCGCGCGCGGCGCGAAGGAGACTTGCGGCGCGCCAGCCTCGGCGAACCAGCCCTCCGGTACCACGCCGTCACCGCCTTCGAGCACGAACTGGCCGAAGCGGGCATAGTCGGACAGCCGCAGCGACAGGCAGCAGCCGCCGATATTCCCGCCGGTGAGGTCCTGCATCCAGAACAATCCGCCGGCAAAGCCCGCCGGATCGACGATCTTCTCCGCCGAATAGGCCGCGAGCGACTTACCCGTCGCTTCCTCCACGATCAGGCCGAGGAGATTGGTCTCCAGCGTCTTGTAGACCCATTTCTGGCCCGCCGGCGCCTCGCGCTTCAAAGTGCGGGCATAGGTGACGGCCTGCGATTCGCCTTCGACCGGCGCGATGGCGAGCATCTTGGCCACGTCGCTGTCGGGATCAGTGTAATCCTCGTTCCACGCAACGCCCGAAGTCATCATGGCGATCTGGCCGACCGTGACGCCGTCATAGGCCGTGCCTGCCAGTGCCGGGATGATCGCGGTCACGGGCGTATCGACGCTCTCGATATGCCCGTCCTGGATTGCTGCGCCCAGCAGGGTCGAGGTAAAACTCTTGGCGACCGAGAAGCTGGTCCAGCGGTCGTTGGAGTCTAGGCCCATCGCGTAGTCTTCGAAGCGGACCTTGCCGTCCTGCAGCACCATCACGCCTGAAGCCGAAGTCTCGGCCATGAAGGTGCGCACAGCAGCTTCCTGATCCGCGCCCAGCGCCTTTCCGGCGGGAAGGTGACGGGTCTGCGATGCCGGAGCGACTTCCAGCCCGGGGAACATCGTCTCCATGCTGCGGAAGGCGGCGGATCGGCGCGCATCGTTCCAGAACAGGATCGAATCGGACGGGTCGAGGCTCGCCATCTGGGCCGGGGTCGACTGCGTCACCGCAGGCGCCGAATGCACGTGTACCGTCTGCGTTGCATCGTAGCTTGCGGCGCATCCGCACAGCGCGATGGCCGTCATCGATGCAAGAACCGAACGAATCCTCATTTGCCCTCTCCCTCTTTCACCAGCGTGACCTGGTGGACATCGATTCCGCCGCCGCGGAATCCCCCTTCGCAATACATCAGGTAATAGCGCCACAGATTGCAGAACCGCACGTCGAAGCCGGGCGGCAGCTCGCCTGCCTGCTCGGCATGGTCGAACCGCTCGCGCCAGATGCGCAGCGTTTCGGCATAGTCGAGCGCGAAATCGGCTTGGTCCTGCCATGCAAGGCCCCGCTCTTCGGCCAGGCGGCGGAATTCGCTGGTGCGGATCAGCAGCCCTCCCGGAAAGACATAGGCCTGGATGAAATCCGCGCTCTTCGCATACTCGTCGAACAGCTCGTCGCGCATAGAGATATACTGGATCGCCGCGCGTCCGCCCGGTTTCAGGTTGCGCGCAATGCAGTCCATGAAGGTCGGCCAGTATTCGCGCCCCAGCGCCTCGACCATCTCGACGCTGACAATGGCGTCGTAGCGGCCTGCCGTATCGCGGTAGTCCTGCTTGCGGAAATCGACGGCGGCACTGTGGCGCGCCCTTGCCCAGGACAGCTGTTCGTCGGACAGGCTTATCGCCGTGACGTCACTGCCCCGCGACGCGAAAAAGTCCGCCAGCGCGCCCCAGCCGCAGCCGATTTCGAGCAGCGAGGCGGGATCGCCGAGGCGTGACGCCAGCGCGTCCCACTTGCGCCGCTGCGCCGCCTCGAGGCCGTCATCTCGCACATCGAGCGCGGAGGAATAGCTCATCGTCGGATCGAGCCATGCGGCGTAGAAATCATTGCCGAGGTCGTAATGCGCCGAGATGTTCTTCTGCGCGCCCTCGTGCGTGTTGCGGTTGAACAGGTGGGCGAGCTTGAGCCCGTGGCGGAAAGGCCCCTTGGCGCGCGCCGTATCGCCCAGCCGCGCGGCGTGCTGCATGAACAGCGCAAAGAGCGGGACGGGATCGGGACTCCACCATTCGCCCGTCTCCCACGCCTGGTACCAGCCGACCGAGCCGTTGCTGGCAAGGCGCACCAGCGCGTTCCAGCTGCGCAGCTCGACCGCGCATTCGAAACCTTCTGCGCGGCCGCCGAGCGTGCGCGTGTTACCGTCGGGCAGCGTCGCATGGATCGTGCCCGAAACCAGCGCCGTGTCGATGCGGTCGAGGATCTTGCCGAAGCCGGGGGCGACCAGCCGCGCAAGGAGGCCGGGTTTGCGAGCAAAGGGCCGTGCGCCTTCGATGAGGTCCCGTCCGCGCTGGCTGGTAGGCATGTCCATGCCCCGCGCTATGGCGCGCAGCCGCGCCTGCGACAAGTCCGCTACGACTTGGCCGACTTGTAGGCCTCCAGCGCCCGCTCGCGCGCTTCCTTGTGGCCGATCATCTTCTTCGGATACTTGCCGCGCTTGTGGTCCGGCGGATCATGGATTTCGGCATCGGACAGCCGCGCCAGCTCCGGCACGTATTCGCGGATGTATCCCGCCGCATCGAACTTCTCGCTCTGGGTGAGCGGCGCCATGATGCGCACGAACATGTTGCTGTCGACGCCCGTGCCGCTGATCCACTGCCAATTGACGCCGTTATTGCCGTAATCGGCATCGACGAGGCAGTCCCAGAACCATTGTTCGCCAAAGCGCCAGTCGATCAGCAGGTGCTTCACGAGGAAACTTGCCGCGATCATCCGCACGCGGTTGTGTATCCAGCCGGTCTGCCACAGCTGCCGCATTCCCGCATCGACCACCGGATAGCCCGTCATGCCGCGCTGCCAGCATTCCAGGTCCTCGCGGATCAGGTGCCCGGCATCGGGATTGCGCCACAGCTTGCGCTCGTCATAGTCGCGGTAGCTTGTCCGCGGATAGTCGGGGAACTGGTCGATCACGTTCTGCGCATAATCGCGCCAGATGATCTCCTTGCCGAAGGTCCTCCACCCGTCGGAGCGCTTGTCCTTGAGCTTGTGCCAGACCTGCGCGGGGCTCAGCTCGCCCCAGTGGAGATGCGGCGACAGGCGCGAGGTGATGTCTTCCGAAGGCAGGTTGCGCCCCTCGTCATAGTCGGCAACGCGGTCCGCCCACCAGTCGAGCCGGTCATGCGCCGCCGCCTCGCCGACCTCCCAGAACGCGCGGAAACCGCCCGCCCAGTCGGGCCTGGTCGGCAGCAGGTCCCAGGCTTCCAGAGCGTCGCTGTCGGGCCATGCATCGGGCGAATGGATGGTCTCCGGCTCGCCCAGCACATCGCGCGGGGGCATGTGTTCGAGCAGCGCCTTCGAAAACGGCGTGTAGATCTTGTAAGGGTCGCCCGACCCGGTCGTCACGCTACCCGGCGGCATCAGGTAATTCCCGTCGTAGAGGCACAGCTTGCGCCCCTCGCCCAGCGCATCGCGAAGTTCGTCCTCCGCCTCCTTCCACCAGGGTTCGTAATGGCGGATGGCGTGGATGCAGCTCACACCCGTCTCGTCGGCGAGCGCAGCCAGCACCTGCGGCGCATCGCCCTTTCGCAGCACGATCCGCGATTTGCGAGCGCCCAGTGAACGGCCGAGCGATTCCAGCGAATGGTGCAGCCACCAGCGCGACGCGCCGCCATAGGCGTGGTCGCCCGCCCGCTCGTCGTCGAGGACATAGACAGGGATGACCGGCCCGGCCTTGGCCGCGGCATGAAGCGCTGGCTGGTCGGCCATGCGCAAGTCGCGCCGCAACCAGACGATCTGTGGTGAACTCATGGAAACCCCTTTTGCGAGGGGAACGAGGTCACTGCGCCCTCGGTTCCGTGCGAATTCCCGGACAGGCATCGGAGGGCAATTGCACTTCGAAGCGCCCGCTGGCGCGAGGGTCGGAGAAGCGGGCATCCTGCAGCCACAGCGTGCCGTCTTCGCGGGGCACGATATAGGGCGTGCGCGACCAGAACAGGAAGGAGCGGACCTGCGAATTGAACGTGTAGGGCGTCATCAGGTCGCACCGGTTGAGCGGTACGCCTGGCAAGCTAGTATCCTCACCCAGAGTGTAGAGCCCGTTGCCGCCGGAGATCATCTCGCGTTGCCAGAACCAGAACGGCACCGGGCTGGCGATGACGATATCGGTACCGGTGGGGCTTTCGCGCAGCTCGGCCTCCGCCTGCCGTGTGATCGCATGGTTCACGCCGATATAGGCGAGCATGGCGGCAAGCGCGGCCCTAGCCGGGCCTTGCCATGCGCCGCCGCGCTTCTCGCGCCGGAGGGAAAACCACGTCGCAAAGCCCAGCAGCGCCCACAGCCACAAATCGATAATGAACAGCGTGTCGCCATAGAACCAGCGCGAGGAAAACGGCTCCAGCAGGCGGATGCCGTAGACGTTCATCCAGTCGAGCGCAGGATGGGTCAGGCACCCGATCAGGCTGACGAGATAGAGCCATTTGAAATCGACCGGCAGCCGACCTTGCGGCCGCGTGCCGCGCTTCGCCTGCCAGCGATCGTATCCGTAAAGCAGGCCGGCCAGCAGCAGGGGGAGCAGCACCAGGGCAGGCGGCCCATGGGTAATGCCGCGACGGAAGCCGAGATGCTCGACTCCCTCCAGCCAGAAGAAACACGCCGCATCCACATCGGGCAGGTTCGCCCCGATGATCAGCGCAGGCATCGCCAGCCCGGTTTTCTTCTTCAGCCCTGCCTGGCCGATCAGCGCACCGACCAGCGAATGGGTAAGATTGTCCAGGCGACCTCTCCTTCGTGGAAATATCCGCAGCTTCGCTCGTTGCCGTCGGGTCGTCCTAGAGGAATTCCCGTGCAGCTTTCCAGCCTGAAGACATACATCCACCGCGAACAAAAGCTCCTCATAGGCCTTGCGCTTGGCGCGGCGCTGACGGCAGGCTTCATCAGCCTTGCCGACGAGATGGCCGAAGGCGAGACGAAGGCCTTCGACACAGGGTTCCTGCGGGGGCTGCGCACGCCCGGCGACCTGTCGATACCGATCGGTCCGGACTGGCTGCTGCCTGCCATGCGCGACCTGACGGCCTTGGGGGGGGTGACCGTGCTGACGCTGGTGTCCGCGCTTGCGGTCGCTTTCCTGCTGACGCGCGGTCGCGTGAGGCAGGCGTTCTACACCGCGCTTGCCACTGGCGGCGGCGCGCTGTTCGGGGCGCTGCTGAAGGCGCTATTCGCCCGCGCGCGGCCCGAAGCGGTGCCGCATCTGGTGGAAGTCAACTCGCTCAGTTTTCCGAGCGGCCATTCGATGAACAGCGCGATCATCTATCTCACGCTTGCCGTGATGATTTCCCGCAGTTTCGAGGAACGCCGGACGCGGCTTTTCATAATCGGCGTGGCGGCGCTGCTGGTGCTGACCATCGGCTTCACCCGCCTCTATCTCGGCGTACACTATCCCACCGACGTGCTCGGCGGGTGGACCGTAGGTGCGGCATGGGCGCTCGCCATGGGCCTAGTGGCGACCAGGCTTCAGGACAGGCGGAAGATGGAACAGCCGGGCAAGGACCCGGCCTGATCAGACCGGATCCTGCGCCGTGCCGCTGACCGTCCAGGTCTGGCCCTTGCCCAGCAGCTTGGCGAGATTGGCTTCCTTGCCCGCGCTCGCCTGCTCACGCTCTGCGATCACCGCGCTTTCGAAAGTCGGGCGCGGATCGTCGTAAAGCACGCCGAGAGCCATCGGGAACGGGCCGAACGGCATTTCGACCAGCATGTGCGCGATCGAGCGGTTGGTAACGTCGTGGACGATCACGCCTGCCGCTTCCCAGTCGCCATCGACCACGTCAACCACGTCCAGCGTCAGCTTCTCCCGGTCGAGCGTGATGCCCTTGGTATCGCCGGCAAACAGCATGGGCTTGCCGTTTTCGAGCCAGAGCTGGCGGTCTTCGGCACCCTTGGGCGCGGCGAAATCGTCGAACACGTCCTTGTTGTAGACGATGCAGTTCTGGAAAATCTCGATGAAGGCCGCGCCCTGGTGGGCATGGGCCGCCATCAGCACGTCGGGCAGGTTCTTCGACACGTCGAACCCGCGGCCGACGAAGCGGGCCCCTGCACCCAGCGCGAAGGCAGCCGGACGGGCGGGATGGTCGACGCTGCCCAGCGGGGTCGAAGGCGACTTGGTACCTTCGCGGCTAGTGGGCGAGTACTGGCCTTTGGTAAGGCCGTAGATCTCGTTGTTGAACAGCATGATCTGCATGTTCACGTTACGGCGCAGCACGTGCATCAGGTGGTTGCCGCCGATGGAAAGGCCGTCGCCGTCACCGGTCACCAGCCAGATGTCGAGATCGGGATTGGCTAGCTTCGCCCCCGTCGCGAACGCGGGCGCGCGGCCGTGGATCGTGTGGAAGCCGTAGGTTTCCATGTAATAGGGGAACCGGCTCGAACAGCCGATACCGCTGATGAAACAGGTGTTGGCCGGGTTCGCGCCAAGCTGCGGCAGCGTGCGCTGCACCGCCTTGAGAATGGCATAGTCGCCGCAACCGGGGCACCAGCGTACCTCCTGGTCGGTTTCCCAGTCCTTGAGCGTGGTCTCGAATTTAGCGGGTGCGTTCATTTTAGATCGTTCCTGACTCGACTTCGGACTTCACCACAAAGAGAATTGTCGATGTTCCAAGTAGCGCTCCTGCCGACGCCGAAAGAAATGGGCTGGCCAGCAGGAACCCGCCAATTCCAATTGCAATCGTGAGGAGCACAATAATGACCATTGTCCTCGGGAAGCGTGTCACATGCTCCCTATAGGCAGACAAAAATTCCTCATCCGGTCTGACAACCGCATCGAACCACCGCCCTATGGCTGGTCGGAGTGCCAGTGAAAACATTGACGACGCTGCAAATGCAGCAGCTGCCGCCAGCGCCACTCCACCGCCGAGATTCTTTACCAGCAGCGCAGCCATTACTCCTAGGATCAGGACGGCTAAGGTGATGGTCTCAATCTTTCGAGATTGGTCCACTCTTAGCTCTCCGTGCTCGGAAGCTGCTGGTCGTTGGCGGGAACCTGCCCGCCTTCATTGCCGGGGACGCCGTCGAAGAACTTGGCGATCTCGGCTTCGAGTTCGGCGATCTGGAACGGCTGGCCACTGGTCTTGGTCAGCGGCTGGGCGTCGATCAGGTACTGGTCGCGCAGCACGGTCTTGAACTGGCCGGTGTTCATTTCCGGAACCAGTACGTGGTCGAAACCGCGCAGCAAATCGCCGAGGTTCTTCGGCAGCGGCCAGATGTGGCGCACGTGGATGTGGCTGACGTCGAGGCCCTGGCGGATCGAATTGTCGACCGCGCGGTGGATCGGGCCGAAGGTCGAACCCCAGCCGACCACGGCGAGCTTGCCCTTCGCATTGCCGAGGCAGACGTCCTGGTCGGGCACGGCAACGCCGTCGACCTTGCCCTTGCGCAGGTCGGTCATGCGCTGGTGGTTGTCAGGCGAATAGTCGATATTGCCGGTCAGCTCGTGCTTCTCGATTCCGCCGATGCGGTGCATCAGGCCGGGCGTGCCGGGCTTGATCCAGGGGCGTGCGCCCTTCTCGTCGCGCTTGTAGGGAAGCAGGCGGTCGCCGTCGTTCTTCTCTTCGAGGAACTTCGCCGGGAACGGCGTGTAGTCGGCCGGATCCGGCACCTTCCACGGCTCGGCGGCATTGGCGATGTAGCCGTCGGTCAGCAGCATGACGGGCGTCATGTACTCGACCGCGATGCGGCAGGCCTCGATCGCGACTTCGAACGCATCCGACGGGCTGCGGGCGGCGATGACCGGCATCGGCGCATCGCCGTTGCGGCCATAGACAGCCTGGTAGAGATCGCTCTGCTCGGTCTTGGTCGGCAGGCCCGTCGACGGACCGCCGCGCTGCGAATTGACGATCACCAACGGCAGCTCGGTCATGATGGCAAGGCCCATCGCCTCGCCCTTCAGCGCGATGCCGGGACCGGACGAGGAAGTGACGCCCAGCTGGCCGGCATAGCTCGCCCCGATGGCGGCGCAGATCGCGGCGATCTCGTCTTCCGCCTGGAAGGTCGTGACGCCGAATTCCTTGAGCCGGGCGAGGTGGTGCAAGATCGCGGATGCAGGCGTGATCGGGTAGCCGCCGAAGAACATCGGCAGTTCAGCCAATTGTGCGCCCGCAACGAGGCCCAGGCTGACCGCTTCGGCGCCGGTGACGGTGCGATAGAGGCCCGGCGCGCTGGGCACCGGATCGACATGGACCTGCTTCAGCGGCCCTGCCAGTTCGGCGGTTTCGCCATAGGCATGGCCGGCATCGAGCGCGGCGATGTTCGCATCGGCGATGTCGGGCTTCGACTTGAACTTGGCGCGCAGCCAGTCATGGATCGGCGCACGGTCGCGGTCGAACATCCACAGCGCAAGGCCGAGCGTCCACATGTTCTTGGACCGCAGCGCATCCTTGTTGCCGAGGCCGTAGGGCTTCACCGCCTCGATCGTCTTTTCGCTGATGTCGAAGGCCAGCACATCGTACTTGGCAAGGCTGCCGTCCTCGAGCGGGTTGGCATCGTAATGCGCCTTGTCGAGGTTGCGCTTGGTGAAGGCGCCGGTGTCGGCGATGATCAGCCCACCCGGCTTCAGCGCGGCGAGGTTCACCTTGAGCGCGGCCGGGTTCATCGCGACCAGCACATCGGGCGCGTCACCCGCCGTGTTGATTTCGCGGCTGCCGAAATTGATCTGGAAGGCCGAAACGCCGAACAGCGTACCCTGCGGAGCGCGGATTTCTGCCGGGAAGTCGGGGAACGTGGCGAGGTCGTTGCCCGCCAGCGCGGTCGACAGCGTGAACTGCCCCCCGGTGAGCTGCATGCCGTCACCGGAGTCGCCGGCGAACCGGACCACGATGGCTTCGGGGCTTGCGGGGATGCCGTCCTGCGGCGAGCCGACGCTATCGGGAGCGGCTGTTGCCATCCAATCTTATCCTTGTCGCGCGCCGCACCCGGCGGCGCTTTTCCGTTCGGAGCGGCACCTAGGAGCCGCCCCTTCCTCTCGCAATGAAGTTTCTCTGCTAGCGCCAAAAAGCCCGGTGGAAAAGCGCTGCCGACGCGCTAAGTCTCAATTCGAAACGAATGGGAGAGAATAGCGATGGCCGATACCGAACACTTCGTGCGCGACGACGTGCGTGGATTTCTCGACATGCTCGAGCAGATCGGCGGCAAGGGGGTCGAGGAAGTCGGCGCCGTGGAAGGCCGCAACCAGATGCGCGCCATGGGCCAGATCGCCGAAGCTCCCGCCCGCCCGATGGCCATTCGCAAGGACGTGACCTGCCCGGGACCGGCCGGCGACATCCCGCTGCGCTTCTACGATCCGCGCGACGGCCGCGAGCCCGGCCCCTGCGTGATCTTCATCCATGGCGGCGGCTTCGTGATCGGCGACCTCGAGGTATATGATTCGCTCTGCACCGAAATCGCACACCAGCTCGATTTGCCGGTCGTGTCGGTCGATTACCGGCTTGCGCCCGAGCACCCCTTCCCCGCCGCACCCGACGATTGCGAGGCGGCGGCGCGCTGGGTCGCGACCTCGCCTGCCGAACTGGGGCGCGAGATTACCGGCCTCGTCATCACCGGCGATAGCGCAGGCGGCAATCTGACGATCGTCACCACCAACCAGCTGGTCAACGAACCGGCCAAGGTGCCCGTGATCGTCCAGGCGCCGATCTATCCGGTGGCGAGCGACACCACGCACCACAGCTCGCTGCGCGATTTTGCCGAAGGTTTCCTGCTTACCCGCGCGGCCATGGCGTGGTTCACCGACCAGTATGGCGGCGATGCCGGCGACCCGCGGCACACCCCGATGGTCGGCGATTGCAGCAATACGCCTCCGACTGTGGTCTGCACCGCGGGGCTCGACCCGCTGCGCGATTCGGGCCGCGAATACGCCGCCCACCTGATCCAGCAGGGGACCGAGGTCGTCTATCTCGAGTTCCCCGGTATCATTCACGGCTTTACCACGCTGAGAAAGGCTATACCGAGCGGGCAGAAGGATCTCGATGCCTTCCTCGATGCAATCAAGCTGATGGTGGAGCGATACAGGTGAGCGAACTCGGCTACCGGCCCTGTGTGGGCGTGATGCTGGTCAATGGACACGGACGCGTTTTCGTGGGCCGGCGGATCGACAACAAGGAAGGTGACTGGTGGCAGATGCCGCAGGGCGGCGTCGACGAGGGCGAGGACCTTCACGAAGCGGCGCTGCGCGAACTGGCCGAAGAAACCGGCGCGCGCGCCGAACACGTGGCGATCATCGACCGGATGAAAGAGCCCGTGCGCTACGACCTGCCGGAAGAACTGATCGGCAAGCTGTGGGGCGGAAAGTATCGCGGACAGGAACAGGTCTGGTTCCTCGCCCGGTTTTCGGGCGAGGATGCCGACATCGACCTCGAAGCGCACGATCCGCCCGAATTCTGCGACTGGAAATGGGCCGAGCCCGACCAGCTGCCGGAGCTGATCGTACCGTTCAAGAAGCGGGTTTATCGCGCGGTGGTCGAAGCCTTCCGCGAGCTGGTCTGAGGGCCTAGTTCGACTGGACCGGCTGCGCTTCGGGCAGCTTGGCTTCGGCGGTCAGGACCGGCGTGCGCGGACCGGCGGCGATGGCGGCGGTCAGGCGCTGCGTTTCGGTGCAGCTGTCGCCGCACAGCGAGCGGACTTCGGCAAGCTTGGCGCGTGCCTTTTCGACCGCGCCCTTTTCGGCCAGCGCAGCGCCTTCACCCGCAAGCGCGGCAAGGTTCTTGGGATCACGGTCCAGCGCTTCGCGGTAATAGCGGATCGCCTTGCCCTGCAGGTTCTCGGCACGGGCCGCTTCGGCGAGGCGGATGAAGATCGGCGTGTGACCCGGGTCCACCGCCAACGCCGCTTCGAACGCGTCGATCGCGCCCTGCGTGTCGCCTGCTTCAAGAGCGGCCTGCCCCTGAGCGATCAGCACACCAGCCCGCGGTTCGGGATTGCGTTCGTTACCCCAGCTGACGCTCGCCGTGAGTGCGAAGGCAAGCGACAGGGCAGTAGCGGCGGGGGCAAAACGCATGATTGTCTCCGTAAGGGACCGGTTCACTGATGGGCGCAGATCGGCCATTTCCAAAGGCTAACACGACTTTTCTGCACGGGCGATGAAAAATCCATCGGTCCCGTCATGGAACGGCGTGAGCCGGATTCCGTGCCCGCACTGCCGGCCTGCAGGTAGTTCCGGCATGGCCGCGCGGAAGTCTCCTGCCCGAGCGAGGAAGGCGTCGAACTGCCCTGCCCCTTCCTCGTCCAGCAGCGAGCAAGTGACGTAGACCAGCCTGCCTTCCGGTTTGAGCAAGCCGGCTGCGATATCGAGCAGGCGCGACTGGATCGCGGTCAGCCGCTCCAGTTCCTTGTCGTCGAGCCGCCAGCGCGCTTCAGGATTGCGCCGCCATGTGCCCGTGCCGGAACACGGCGCATCGATCAGAACGGCATCGGCCTGGCCGGCGAGGTCAGCCAGCGCTTCCATCTCACGTCCCGGGTTGAGGAGCCGCGTCTCGATATTCGTCGCGCCTGCGCGTTCGGCCCGCGGAGCCAGCGCCGACAGGCGGTTGCGGTCCGTATCGCTCGCCACCAGCCGCCCGAGATTGTCCATCGCGGCGGCAAGCGCCAGCGTCTTGCCTCCACCGCCTGCGCACAGGTCGATGACCGTCTCGCCCGGCTCGGCGCCGACCGCGAAGCAGGCCATCTGCGATCCCGCGTCCTGGATCTCGATTTTGCCTTCGCGCCATTCGGCCCATTGTTCGACCTGCGTGCCCGGTTCGAGCCGCAGGCCCTGCGGCGTGGCAGTCGGCTCGGCCGGTGCGGGCAGCGAGAGCGTCGCGCGTTCCGCCTTGAGCGTGTTCACCCTGATGTCGAGCGGTGCGCGACCAAGCAGCGCTGCGGCCTCTTCTCTGTCGACGCCCGACCGGTCGAGGCGCTCGGTCAGCCACCGCGGCGCCACACCGCCTTCTGCGACCGGCTCGCCCTCGCCCAGCACCGCTGGACCGTACTGCGACCCGTCGAACAGGGCCGATAGGCTCGGGTCCTGCTGTGCAAGCCGCAGCATGGCCGCCCTGCCCGTGTCCGGAACCGGACCGCAGGCGCGGATCGCCGCGAAGACCAGCTCGCGAATGGCTCGGCGGTCCTTCGACCCGGCAAAGCGGTTGTTACGGAACCATTCCGCCAGGATGCGATCGGCCGGCGCACCCTTGGCGCGCGCCGAAGCGATGATCGCATCGAGCAGCTCGATGGCGGTCTGGACCCGCGCTGCGGGAGTCATGACCTAGCGCGTCGGATAGTTCGGTGCCTCGCGGGTGATCGCGACGTCATGGACGTGGCTCTCTGCAAGGCCTGCATTGGTGATGCGCACGAACTGGGCGCGCTTGCGCAGGTCCTCGATCGTGGCGCTGCCGGTGTAGCCCATCGCCGCCTTGATACCGCCGACGAGCTGGTGGATCACGGCGGCTGCCGGACCCTTGAACGGCACCTGCCCCTCGATCCCTTCGGGCACCAGCTTCTGCTGCGAAACATCGGCCTGGAAATACCGGTCCGCGCTGCCGCGCGCCATTGCGCCCACGCTGCCCATGCCGCGATAGCTCTTGTAGCTGCGGCCCTGGTAGATGAAGGTTTCGCCCGGCGCTTCTTCCGTGCCTGCAAGCATCGAGCCGACCATGATGGTCGACGCGCCAGCCGCCAGTGCCTTGGCCGCATCGCCGCTGGTGCGCAGGCCGCCGTCGCCGATCACGGGCACGCCCGCCTTCTCGGCCGCTTCGGCGCAGTCCATGATCGCGGTAAGCTGCGGCACGCCGACACCGGCAACGACGCGGGTGGTACAGATCGAGCCGGGGCCGATGCCGACCTTGACAGCGTCCGCGCCCGCATCGACGAGCGCGCGGGTGGCTTCTGCGGTGGCTACGTTCCCCGCGATCACCTGCACGGTGTTCGACAGCTTCTTGACCCGCTCGACCGCCTTGGAAACTTCCTTGTTGTGGCCATGCGCGGTGTCGATCACGACGACGTCGACTTCGGCGTCGATCAGCGCCTCGGTGCGCTCGAAACCCTTGTCACCGACTGTGGTCGCAGCAGCCACGCGCAGGCGGCCGTTTTCGTCCTTGGTGGCTTCGGGATAGGCAACCGCCTTCTCGATGTCCTTGACGGTGATGAGGCCGACGCAGCGCCCGTCATTGTCGACGACGAGCAGCTTCTCGATGCGGCGCTGGTGCAGCAGGCGGCGCGCCTCGTCCTGGCCGGTGCCCAGCGGCACGGTGGCGAGGTTTTCGGTGGTCATGAGTTCCTTGACCGGCTGGCGCGGGTTTTCGGCAAAGCGCACGTCGCGGTTGGTCAGGATGCCGACCAGCTTGCCCGAAAGATCGGTCACCGGAATGCCGCTGATGCGGTTGGTGGCCATGATTTCCTGCGCCTCGCCAAGCGTGGCGTCGGGGCGGATGGTGATGGGGTTCACCACCATGCCGCTTTCATAACGCTTCACGGCGCGCACGGCGGCGGCCTGTTCCTTGATCTTGAAGTTGCGGTGCAGCACGCCGATGCCGCCCAGCTGCGCCATGGCAATGGCCATGTCGGCTTCCGTCACCGTGTCCATGGCGGACGAGATGACGGGTATGTTCAGTTCGATCCCGCGCGTCAGCCGCGTGGCGGTGTTCGCCATCGAGGGAAGGATGTCGCTCTCGGCCGGACGCAGGAGAACGTCGTCGAAAGTAAGGCCAAGGGGAATGTCGAGATGTGCCACGTTGAGAATCGCCTGCCGGGATGAATGTGGCGGCCCATGTAACGACGGTTTGTGACGGGCGCTAGTGGGGGGCGCTACTCCGCCGTCCAGCCGCCGTCGACGCTCCAGTTCGCACCCGTGACGTTCTGCGCCTCGGTGCGGCACAGGAAGACGGCCAGCGCACCGATTTCCTCGGGCTGGACGAACTTCTTGGTCGCCTGTTTGACCAGCAGCACGTCGTTGATGACCTGGTCGCGGGTGAGGCCGCGGGCCTTCATCGTGTCGGGAATCTGGTTCTCGACCAGCGGGGTCCAGACATAGCCCGGGCTGATGCAGTTCGCGGTGATGCCGTCTGCCGCCAGTTCCAGCGCGATCGTCTTCGTGAAGCCGTCGAGCCCGTGCTTGGCTGCATTGTAGGCGCTCTTGAACGGGCTCGCGACCTTGGAATGCGCGCTGGCGGTGTTGATGATCCGACCCCAGCCCTTGGCCTTCATGTGCGGCACGGCAAGGCGCGTGGTGTGGAAGGCGGCCGTCAGGTTCAGCGCGACGATCGTGTCCCACTTCGCCACCGGGAAGTCCTCCAACGGGGCGACATGCTGGAGCCCGGCATTGTTGACGAGGATGTCGATTCCGCCGCTATCGGCCATCATCGCCTCGATCTGGGCAACGTCGGTGAGGTCCGCGCCGGAGTGGGTCGCGCCCAGTTCCGCGCAAAGTTTCGCGATTTCGCCTGCGTCTCCGAACCCGTTGAGGACCACCTCGGCCCCCTCAGCCGCAAGCGCCCGCGCGATGGCGAGCCCGATGCCGCTGGTCGATCCGGTTACAAGTGCGCGCTTTCCTTCGAGAAACATTTCTGGCCTCAAGTGTTGTGATAGGCAAAGGTGCCATCGCGCAGGAGCGCGGCACGGTCAATCTCGGGGAGGCATGAATGCGGCTCAATCCATTCGATACCAGCAAGATCGACGTCGGGACGACGGGTGGCGGAGGCGTCGGCAAGGCAGGCGGTATCGGGTGCGGGACGATCATCATCGCCGCGCTGGGCTATTTCGTTTTCGGCCTCGACCCGATGCAGACCGCCGCGACCGTAGAAGGCATGCAGCAAGGTCAGGTCGCGCAGGCACCGACGAACGAGGACGAGGACGCGATCTGCTCTTCCAACCAGTACGCGACCGAGACCTGCAACGCCCTGCTCTCGCTCAACGAGACCTGGCAGCAGACCTTCCAGCAACAGGGCTACGGCGATCAGTTCCAGCAGCCGGGGCTGCGGTTTGCCACGAGCGAGAGCTTCAGCACCGGCTGCGGCAGGGGTTCTGTCGGCATGGGGCCGTTCTACTGCCCGGCCGACCAGCGCATCTACATCGACGTGAATTTCTACGACCAGCTCGCGCAGATGTCGGGCAATCGCGGGGATTTCGCGCGCTATTACGTGATCGCCCATGAATACGGACACCATATCCAGACCATTACGGGCATTTCCCAACAGATCCGGTCGTACCAGCAGGCCAATCCACGTCAGGCGAACCAGCTGTCGGTCCTCATGGAGCTGCAGGCCGACTGCTATGCCGGCGTGTGGGCGGGCAAGAACCGCAACCTCATCGATCCGGGCGATATCGAGGAAGGGATGCAGGCCGCCGCCGCCATCGGTGACGATACGCTGACCAAGGGCCGCGTGAGTTCGGAGAACTTCACCCACGGCACCAGCGCCCAGCGCAGCCAAGCGCTCCGCCTCGGCCTGCAGGGCGACGACAAGCAATGCGACGCCATCACCAATATCGGCTAGGCATGAAAAAGGGCGCGGATCGATAAGACCCGCGCCCTTCTTCCTTGCGAGAAGTCAGGGGGCGAAAGTGCCCTCGCCCTCCTCGCGGCGCACCGCCGTCGACCAGTCGAGATTGCGGGTCGCATACATGACCGATGCGAGCGCGAAGAACATCGCCAGCGCGCCGACGATCAGCGACGCTTCCTCAAGGCTGAGGAGGACGTAAAGGCCGCTATAAAGCAGCGTCAGCAGCCCGCCGATGCAGCCTGCCCGCTTCCATCCGCCCAGCACTGCCGCGCTATAGGCGGTGAGCAGCCCGATGATCGCCGCGCTGGCAATGACATAGGCCAGCGCGAAGCCGGTAATCTCGGCAAAAGCCAGCAGCAGGACGAAGAACAGCACCAGCCCCGCGCCTGTCAGCAGATATTCCGCTGCAGCTACCCGCGCGCCGCCGACCACGTCGAACAGGAGGAAGGCGAGGAATGTGAAGCCGATGAAGAGGAAGCCATATTTCACGCTGCGGTCGACCTGCGCGTAGATATCGGCCGGCTCGACAAGGTTGATCGTGGCAAGGCCGATTTCCGCTTCGGCCATTTCGGCGCCGCGATATTCGGCCTGCGGGACAGGCGGCTGGGCCGACGGATTGTCGGTCATGCTCATCATGCCCTGCCCCAGCGCAAGGTTGCCGATCGTCCAGCGGGCGCTGAACCCATCGGGTCCGATCTCGCTTTCGTCGGGCAGGAAACCACCGCCGAAGCCCGGGTGCTGCCAGGGGGAGCGCGCCGTCCAGCGCGTCTCGCCGCCCTGGGGCGTCAGCGCGAGGGCGCGGCTACCGCGAAGGACATAGGCATAGTCGACGGTCAGCGCCGAAGTACCGCTCCATTCGATCGGCCCGTGGAAGCCGCCGCCCCCCTGTGCGCCGCCCTTGCCCGGCGTCAGGTCGACGCGCTTGCCGCCGGCACGGACATCTGCCGCAGAGCGCAAGCCGCGCGGATCGAAGGTGGAGAAGCGGATTTCCGCCTCCTCGATCAGCAGCTGCTCGCGCTTCACGCCGTAGCGCGCAAGGTCGTCGGGCAGTTCGAAGCGCGCCTTGCCTTCCATCTTCGCAAGGTAGGTGACCGTCTCGTAGATGGCCTTGCGCTTCAACTCGGGTTCGAGCGTCGTGGTGAGGTCATTGGTCTGCGGGAAGAGGAATATCTCCGAACGCACCGTGCGCGGGCGGGTTACGGTCTGGCCGTCCACCACGGTCTGGACCTCCTGTTCGCTGCGAAACGGGATCGCAAGCACGGGACCGGAAATGGTCTGCGCCCCGCCGGCGCCGGCAGTGATCGCGTCCTGCGCGACCCGCGCCTGTTCCTGCCGGTCGGACACGAGGCCATAGACCATGATCATGGGTATCAGGAGCGCGAGGCCGACCAGCCCCGCGATGAATAGTTTTGCCGTGGGCGATCTGTCTCGCATCGTTTCGCCTCCTTACGTCTGCGACGAAACGTGCTTTGTGAGAGACGAACTGAATGTCTTGTGAACCCGGCCCGCCATACGAAAAAGCCCGGCGCTTTCACGCCGGGCCTTCTCGGTTGTCAGTAATGGGGAACGCTATTTGCGCTTCAGCTCGGCAATTTCTTTGTCGATGGCGCGCAGGGCCTCGGCACGCTCGCTGTCGCTGAGATTGCGGTCGGCGGCGATCGCCTTGCGCGCGGACTTCACAGCGGTCAGCGCGATCTTGTCGGCATTGGCCTCGCAGACGAACATGGTAGTGCGCCCCTTCCCGTCCACTTCGGTAGCGACGATGTTCGTCTTGTCCTTGCACTTCATCACGACACGCGGTGCACTTGCACGGGCGATGTCGGACATGGCGATGGCTTCACTAGCCGATGCCATTGCCTCGGCCCGGGCCTCGGATGCTTCGGCATGGGCCTCTGCCACGGCAAGGGTGATCTCGCGGCGCATGTTCGCATGGCTCATCGCGGTATCGGCGCGCATTTCGGCGAGGTCCGCTTCCATTTCCGCAAGGTCCGCTTCCAGCTCGGCGCGTTCTTCCTCGCTCATGTCGCGGCGAAAACGACGGACCACGCGGCGCTCCCCGTCCTTGTCGACGATGACGCGGCGCTCCACGCGAACTTCGCCGTCCTGCTGGATATGGATGTCGACATCGACGTCCCCGTCCACTTCGGGAGCGGGCGGTGCGTCGGGGACCGGCGGCGCGAGAGGAGCAGCCGGCACCGGCATGACCCAGGTCAGCGGCACTTCGGGTGCAGCCGGCGGCGTCGGCGCGGCAGCGGCTTCGGCAAAGCAGACCGACGCGGTCAGCGGCACAGCGAGAAACGCGCTGGCAAGGGTGGCGCGTCCCGCAAGGCGGCGGCGCGGCGAAATGTCGGACATGTTCAAACTCCTCAAGCGATGGATGATCGACTTGTCCCCCAGAACCGGACAGGCCATCGGCGCGGCGAGCGCCGGACGCGGCGTTCCCTGCGGATGGCGAGCGAAATCGGCGATGATGCCGGCGTAAGTGGCGCGTTCCTCGCGCGGGCGGGCGGCCACGACGCGGGCATCGCAGGCGGCTTCCTGGTCGCGGCGCAGCGCGTTCCAGCCCAGCCAGCCGAGCGGGTTGAACCAGTGGATTGCGAACAGCGGCTGGACCGCCATGTTGACGATCAGGTCGCCGCCGCGATGGTGTGCGAGTTCGTGGGCAATGGCGAGGTCGCGCGACATGCGGTCGCGGCTCGCCATGAAGCCTTCTGGCAGCGCGATGACGCGGTCGATCACGCCCAACGCCATCGGGCCGGAAATCGCGGGCGTTTCGATGAGGCGAATGCTGCCTGCTTCGCCCACGGGCCGTGCATCCTCCAGCAGGTCGCGGCGCAGCTCGAAATAGAGCCAGAAGCGGCGTACCAGCATGATTGCCGCACCCAGCAACCAGATCGCGACGAGCGGCATGACGAGGTCGGTAGGATCGGGAAAGGTCGAGGGCGCAGGCGGCGTTGCCGCCATGTCGGCGAAATAGGTGGAGGCGGAGCCCGCCCGTTCGGGCAGGACCATCGGGGCGGTTTCGAAGCTGACGGGCACGGTTTCTCGCGTCGGTCCCATCCAGGCCGGCAGGGTGAACGGCGGCAGGACCAGCCGTGCGAGCGGGACGAACCACAGCGCATAGGCAGCGCCCGAGCCGAAATAGCGTGCCACGGGGCGGCGCAGCAGCATGACCAGTGCGATCAGCACTCCGGTCCAGACCAGCGTGTCGAACAGGAACCAGTCCCAGTACTCGCGCAGGAGCTCGGTCATTTGCGCATCTCCTTGAGGAGCGCCTCGATCTCTTCCAGATCGGCGTCGGTGAGCGCTTCGTTTTCTGCAAGGTGGGCGAAGAGCGGCGCGGCGCGGCCGCCGAACAGGCGATCGACGAGACGGCGCGATTCGCCGCCGACATAGTCGGAGCGTTCGATCAGCGGATGGTAGAGGAAGCGGCGGCCTTCGGGTTCAGTGCCCACGGCCCCCTTCGATACCAGGCGGCCGAGCAGCGTCTTCACTGTGGGGATCGACCAATCATTCGCCGCACAGACCCGGTCGCAGACATCGGCAGCCGACAGCGGGCTTTCGGTCCACAGGGCCTCCATGACCGCGTGCTCAGCTTCGCTGATCCGCTCGCCCGGTGCCTGTTTACGCTTGGCCATCGCTTGTATCTCCCCTTCGGTTTCGCCGAATTCGTTTACGTGTGTAGTTGTCAAGACTACGTTTGTAAACAGAAAATGCGAACCCAACCCGATCGCAAGGCAGACGATGGACGTCCCGCGAGCAATCCGAATTCGCCGTGAGGCCACGTTTCCTCGACCAACGACACGGCTGACGGCGAAGGTTGAAACCGCGCGATCTTGGGATAGTCTGCCCGTTATGAAGAGACTTCTTGCAGCCGCCCTCGCCCTCCTTGCCCCGCCCCTTTCAGCGCAGGAGGAAGCAGCGCTCCCGCCTGCGGAGTCGGCACGCACCATGGTGGTCCTCCAAACCACAGCAGGCGACATCACGGTGGCACTCGAAACCGAGCGCGCGCCCATCACCGCCGGCAATTTCCTGCGCTATGTCGACGAGGACCGGTTCGACGGCATGGTTTTCTACCGCGCGATGAAACTCGACTGGGGCGACCAGCCCAACGGGTTGATCCAGGGCGGCACGCAGTGGGATCCGGACCGCGTCCTGCCCGGCATCCCGCACGAGCCGACAACCGTGACCGGCCTCAGCCACACCAAGGGCGCGCTGTCGATGGCGATGGGCGAACCCGGAACGGCCAATGGCGATTTCTCGATCTTCCTGCAGGATTCCACCGGCATGGACGCCGATCCCAAATCGGAGGATCCGGTCTGGCGCAACGGCTATGCCGTCTTCGGTTACGTCACGGATGGCATGGAGGTGGTGCAGGCCATCCATGCCATGCCGACCGATCCCGACAAGGGCGAAGGCTGGATGAAGGGCCAGATGATGGCGCAGCCAGTGAAAATCGTCGAGGCACGCCGGCTGGAACCCGCCGCCAGCGACTAGCAGACCTCTGCCGTGTTCTCCGGGATCGGACCCGGCGGAACGCGGGCCGCGCTCATCGCGAAGGGATCCGACTTGAGGCGGTGCCTTGAGCCATAGGCGCGCGCGAGGGCGGCATAGAGCCGCGGGTCGTAGGCCTCGAGATCGGGGTGGTTCAGGATGCGGCGCCCGTCGACCACGACCAGCCGGTTCGAATTGAACCAGACCTGCGTCCCTTCCGCCCAGTATTCCTGGATGGTCGTGGTGGCGTATTCATTCAGCCAGAGGTCGCTTGCGAGCGCATTGGCGTAGGCTGCCTCGATCTCGCGGTAGAGCGCCGGATCGACCGCCTCGATCGCGAACAGGACGTTGTGCGCCATTTCGTGGACGAAGATCGTCTCGCCGTAATAGCGCGAGCTCGGCAGGCCTAGCACGTCCTCTTCCGAGCCCACCGTACGTTCACCGCCGATGCCGCGCGCACGTTCGTCCCAGTATTGCCGGTCACTCTTCGCACCGATGCGCGTGTCGTAATGCTTGAGTTCGCAGCGGGTCAGCCGCGGATCGTCGCGCGCAGGCTTGGTCCAGTGCGCCTTGTCGGGCAGGTCAAGCAACGCCTCGTCCTGCGCGATGATAGCCACGCGGTAGTCATTCGCCGCGAGCCATTCGGCCAGCTCGGGCCGGTACGAAAGCATGTCACGCGCCATGTCCCGCGCGGCGAGCAGCGCTTCATTGGACACGCGCGAAGACGACAGGATTGGGACACCCCGCGCGTCGACGTATTTCGCATAGAACGGCTCTGCGCCCACGGTGTCCGGCGGAGGCACTGGCGCAGTCGCGCAACCTGCCACGAGGAGCATGGCGAGGAAGGAAGCCGATCTTCCTCCCGGGAATGTCGAGGTCACTCTCCTCAAGCCTGCACTCGGCCGAGGCGCCCGACTCTCGTCTCGATTTCGTGGCAGAGCGTCTCGAATTCGCCTTTCACCGGAAAGGTATGTGCGCTCAGATGGATGTTCTTCCCTTGCCTGGCCCTTACCTTGATCGCCGCAGCATGCTGTATGCGGTAGCGTTCGGTGCTCGCGATATCGTCCCAACGGACCGAGACATCACTGGCGATCGGGCGGCCGCCGAGCGTCAGCCTTCGCTCGTCCATACGGACATGCGGCTTGCCTCCGCGCAACAGGCCAAGCGTGATAACGACCGCCGGGGCCAGCATGCCGAGCGTTCCCACGAGGAAAAGAGCTTTCCAGACCCACGGATCGAGCGAAAAGCCCGCGTCGATGCCCCGATATCGCACAGAAGTCGTGTCCTCGAAAAACAAGCCGTAGGCAAAGACGCAGCCGAACCCCAGGCACATCGCGAGAACCACGAGGCTCGTCCACAGCGGGACGTGCATGAAGAAGACCAAAGCTCCGTCCGGCCTGCGTTCGATTGTCATGGAGCACTCCGCCGCTACTGCCTGTCGGAACAGACAATAGGAGCGGCGGAGTAGCAAGTCAGTAAACGCGCTTCTTCGGCTTGATGTACTCGACATCGTCGGTGAGCGTGTATTCGTGCACCGGACGATAGCCGATTTTCACGCCGCCGCCGTTTCCGCCCCAACCGTCGAACCACGCGATCGTGTGCTTCATCCAGTTGGCATCGTCACGCTCGGGGAAGTCTTCGTGCGCGTGGGCGCCGCGGCTTTCCTTGCGGTTTTCGGCCGAAGCGATGGTGACATTGGCCTGCGCCATGAGGTTGTCGAGTTCCAGCGTCTCGATCAGGTCGCTGTTCCAGATCAGCGAACGGTCGTGGACCTTCACGTCCGCCATGCGCTTGTTCACATCCTTGAGCAGTTCGACGCCTTCGGCCAGCAGCTTGCTGTCGCGGAACACCGCGGCGTGCTTCTGCATGCCCTTCTGCATTTCGGCGCGCAGGGCCGCCGTCGGCGTGCCTCCATCCGCATAGCGGAAGTGGTCGAGACGGGTCAGCGACAGGTCGGCGCTGTCGGCCGGAAGCTCGTCATGGCTCTTTCCGGGCTTGACGATTTCCTTGAGACGATGGCCGGTCGCGCGGCCGAAGACCACGAGGTCGATCAGCGAATTCGAGCCGAGGCGGTTCGCGCCATGAACCGACACGCAGGCCGCTTCGCCAACTGCGAACAGGCCGGGTACGATCTTTTCCGGATCGTTCGGATCGCCCGCCATCACTTCGCCGTGATAGTTACAGGGGATGCCGCCCATGTTGTAATGGACCGTCGGCGTGACCGGCAGCGGCTGCTTGGTCAGGTCAACACCGGCAAAGATCTTGCCGCTTTCGGTGATGCCCGGCAGGCGCTCGCCCAGCACCTTGGGATCGATGTGGTCGAGGTGCAGGTAGATGTGGTCGCCATCCGGCCCGACGCCGCGCCCTTCGCGCATTTCCAGCGCCATCGAACGCGACACGACGTCGCGCGATGCAAGGTCCTTGGCGCTAGGGGCATAGCGTTCCATGAACCGCTCGCCCTCGGAGTTGGTGAGGTAGCCGCCTTCGCCGCGCGCACCTTCGGTGATGAGCACGCCCGCGCCGTAAATGCCGGTCGGGTGGAACTGGACGAATTCCATGTCCTGCAGCGGCAGGCCCGCACGCAGCACCATGCCGCCACCGTCGCCGGTGCAGGTATGGGCCGAGGTGGCGGTGTAATAGCAGCGGCCATAGCCGCCGGTCGCCAGCACGACCGCATGGCTGCGGAAGCGGTGGATCGTGCCGTCGTCGAGGCACATGGCGATGACGCCGCGGCATACCTTGCCGTGCGGGCCGTCTTCCATGATCAGGTCGAGCGCGAAATATTCGATGAAGAAGTCCGCGTCGTACTTCAGGCTCTGCTGGTAGAGCGCGTGCAGCATGGCGTGGCCGGTACGGTCGGCAGCAGCACAGGTGCGCTGCACCGGCGGGCCTTCGCCCATGTTCTGCATGTGGCCGCCGAAGGGGCGCTGGTAGATCGTGCCGTCGGCGTTACGGCTGAAGGGCACGCCTGCGTGCTCCAGCTCGTAGACTGCCTGCGGGGCTTCGCGGACCATGTATTCGATCGCGTCCTGGTCGCCGAGCCAGTCGGAACCCTTGACCGTATCGTACATGTGCCACGACCAGTGGTCGGGCGTGTTGTTGCCGAGCGAAGCAGCGATCCCGCCCTGTGCAGCGACGGTGTGCGAACGGGTCGGGAAGACCTTGGTGATGCAGGCCGTGCGCAGGCCGGCTTCGGCGCTGCCCATGGTGGCGCGCAGGCCCGAGCCGCCGGCGCCGACGACGACGGTGTCATAGGTGTGGTCGACGATGGGGTAGCTGCGACCGCCGATTTCGAAAGTCTGGGTGCGGGCCATCAGGCGGCTCCTCCAAGGGCAAGGCGGGCGATCGAAACGATGCCGAAGGCCGCGCCGCCGATGGTTGCAAGGTTAAGAAGGGTGAGAACGCCGAACTTGGTGCCGGCGTCATGGACGTAATCCTCGATCAGCACCTGCAGGCCGAGGCGCGCATGCCAGAACACGCTGACGATCAGCAGGGCCAGTGCCGTCGCAGGCAGCGTCTGCGACGCCCAGCCGGTCATGGTGGCGTAATCGTAGGCGGGCAGCATCGCGAGGCTGCCGACGAGGAAGAGCATCAGCACGAGATTGCCGATCGCGGTGAAGCGCTGCACCAGCCAGTGATGCGCGCCTTCATGCGCCGAGCCGAGCCCGCGGACGCGTCCGATGGAGGTTCCGTTACCCATGGATAAAGCTCACTTGAGAAGGATCACGGCCCAGAACAGGGCGGTGAGGAGAATGGCGATGATCGGCGCTGCCACCGACCAGAACTTGTTGGTGTCGAGCTCGTAACCCGCACCGATATCGAGCACGAAGTGCCTCAGCCCGCTCATCATGTGGGTGAAGAAGGCCCAAGACAGGCCGACCAGCACCACCATGCCCAGCGGCGAACCCATGACTTCGGCGAAGGTCGCATAGCTTTCCTCTCCCCCGGCCATCGCGCCCAGCCACCACAGGAGAACTGCAAGTCCGACCAGCGCCATGCCGTCGCCGGTGATGCGGTGCAGGATGGATACCGCCATGTGCGGGCCCCATTTCCAGATCTGCAGGTGCGGTGAGAGCGGGCGGTTTGCCATGCCTGATAAATTCCGTAGCGGTGGATTTGTGCCGTCTCCTTAGCGAACTGCCGGGGCAGTGCAAGGCATCCGGCCTCGACAAAAGGCGCAAATTTTCGAATAGCGTGATGCATGACATGCATCCTCCTTACCGGCGCGTCCCGCGGGATCGGCGCCGCCTCGCGCGAAGCACTCGAAGCGCGCGGGGCCAAGGTGATCGGCCAGGCCACTTCGGCAGGCGGCTTCGGAACCCTTGCCGCGGACTTCCGCGACCCCGGCGCACCGCAGGAACTGTGGCAGGCCGCGCTCGACCAGGCAGGCGGGGAAATCGACGTGCTGGTCAACAATGCCGGCCTCTTCTCCCCCAACCCCATCGAAGCTTCGGACATCGAATGGCTCGACGGGTGGGAGGACACCATGCGGATCAACCTGACCGCCTCCGCCCAGCTCAGCCGTTTCGCGGTAAAGCATTGGCTCGAACGCGGATGTTCGGGGCGCATTGTCCATGTCGCCAGCCGCGCAGGCCATCGCGGCGATTCGCCTGCCCACTGGCACTATGCGGCAAGCAAGGGCGGGATGCTGGCCATGCACAAGACCATCGCGCGGCAATATGCGGCAAACGGCATCCTCAGCTTTGCTATCACGCCCGGCTTTACCGATACGGCGATGGCGGGCGACTATCTTGCCAGCAGGGGCGGCGCGGGCCTGCTGGCCGACATCCCGCTGGGCCGTGTGGCCGAGCCTGAAGAGATCGCCCGCATCGTCGAATTCTGCGCTCTCGACGCGCCGCCCAGCATGACGGGCGCGACGCTCGACGCAAACGGAGCAAGCTATGTCCGCTAGGTTCCTGATCGCGCCGGCGCTGCTGGCCATCGCCGCCTGCGCGGCGGCTCCGACCATTGCGGACGCGCTTTCCCCGCGCGCCGTCCCCGCCGACCAGCAGGCCTTTCTCGACGCCTGCGAGGACTGGGACGACTGGGACAAGCCCGCCCCGCCCTTCCGCATATACGGCGGCACATACTACGTCGGCACCTGCGGGATTTCCGCGATCCTCGTCACGCACGAGGACGGTCACTCGCTGATCGACACCGGGACCGAGGAAGGTGCGAAAGTCGTGCTCGCGAATATCGCAAAGCTGGGCTTCGACCCGAAGGACGTGGACACGATCACGCTGAGCCACGAGCATTTCGACCATGTCGGCGGGATTGCCAGCGTCCAGTACGCCACCGGCGCCACCGTCTATTCGTCTCCGGCGGCCACGAAGACGCTGCACTCGGGCCTTCCTTCCGCAGAAGACCCGCAGGCGGCATCCGACCATCCCGCGTTCCGACCGCTCAGCACACTCGTCTTCCTCCTCGAAGACGGCAAGAGCGATCCGGTCGGGCCGAAAAAGCTGAAGCCGATCGTCACTCCGGGCCATACGCCCGGCGCGCTCAGCTGGCAGTGGCGCGAATGCGAAGGCAGCGACTGCCGCTGGCTGGTCCATGCCGACAGCCTCTCGCCGATCAGTGCGGACGATTACCGCTTTTCCGACCATCCCGAATACGTCGCCGATTTCCGCGCCGGGCTCGACCGCCTGGCGAAGGCGCAATGCGATATCCTGATGACGCCCCATCCCAGCGCAAGCGACATGCTGGCGCGAATGAAGGGCGAGAGCGGCCTCCTGCTCGCCGACGGCTGCGCCTGGTATCCGGAACGGATCGGCAATCGCCTCGACAAGCGGCTGGCGGAAGAAGCGGCAAAATGACCGCCTGGAGAATGTATGCCGAAGCGCCCAAGCGCGTGGTGCAGGCTGCCCTCCTCGCGCATGACGAGGCCTGGGATTTCCCGCCCGAACTCGTCGTATCGGGCCGCGAGATCGCCGAAGACAAGCCCGACAACTGGATCCTGGAAGTCTGGCTCGAACGCAAGCCGACCGCTGCCGACCGGAAGGCGGTTGGCGCGCTATTCGAGGGCGGCGCTCCGGAACTTGCTGCGGAAAAGCTGCCCGAACAGGACTGGGTGACGCTCAGTCAGCAGGGCGTGGAGCCGATCCGTGCCGGAAGATTCCACGTGCGCACGCCCGATTTCCCGGCCGACCCCGCAATGGTCGATTTCGCCATTCCCGCCAGCCAGGCGTTCGGCACCGGCCAGCACGAAACCACTGCCGCCTGCCTCGCCATGCTCGACCTGATGAAGCGCGAGGGTCTGACGGTGCGCAACCATGCCGACATCGGCACGGGCACCGGCTTGCTCGCCTTTGCCGCCATGCACCTGTGGCCGCATGCCAAGGCGACCGCGTCCGACATCGATGCCGTTTGCGCTGGCGTGGTCGAGGACAATGCGCGCATGAACGGCGTGGCCATGGGTGACGGCCCGGGTGCCCTCACCATGATCATCGCGCCGGGCATGGACGATGCCTTGCTGCAGGCCCGCGCGCCCTATGACCTGCTGATCGCCAATATCCTTGCCGGGCCGCTGGTCGAACTCGCACCCGATTTCGCGCCCGCGGTTGCGCCGGGAGGCAGCCTGCTGCTTGCAGGGCTGCTGCAGACGCAGGAGCGCGAGGTGCGCCGCGCCTACCGCGCGCAGGGCTTCCGCCTCGCTCGGCGCGTGACCAATGGCGACTGGTCGATCCTCTGGCTGCGCCGGAGCCGCATCCGGTGACGACGCGCCGGGTCCTGAAACTCGGCGGAGCCTTGCTGGCCTTGCCGGTCGCGATCATCCTCCTGTTCATGCTCGCCGCTTGGATCGGCAGTTCCATCCCGCGCAATCCCGACTGGACAGAAGCCGACGAAGGCGTCGTCGTCATGATCGAGACCAATGGCATCCACACCGGCATCGTCATGCCCGTGGTGAGCGAGGTGAAGGACTGGCGCGAAACCTTCCCGTCAGCCGGACAGCCGCGCGACGACGGACGCATGCCAACGCATATCGCCATCGGCTGGGGCGAGAAGGAAGTCTTCCTGAACACGCCGACCTGGGGCGACCTCAAGGCCAGCACGGCGCTGCGCATCGCCTTTTCGGGCGGCGACGGGCTGATGCGCGTCGGCCATTACGCCTGGCCGCAACCGTCCGAATACCACCGTCCGCTGGTGCTTCGCCCGGATGAATACCGGCGGCTCGTCGCCGAGGTCGAGAAGGCCCTGCCCGCCCTGCCGCATGGCGAAGAGCGCTTCAGCTACGACAGCTTCGAGCAGGGTGCGCGCAATTACGACGCGCGCGGTCGCTATACGCTGGCCAATACCTGCAACCAGTGGGTCGGCGATACGCTGGCCAAGGCCGGGGTGAAGATCGGCCACTGGACCCCGTTTGCAGGCGGCGTGATGAAATGGGTGCCCGTCCCCGCCGGACGCTAGTTGCGTGACAAGTGGTGGTCCGCCACGGCGCGGGTCACGGCCTGCATCATCTCGAACCGGCTCGAGAACGAACTACGCGTGCGCCCGATCATCACGGCGATCGCATATTGCGAGCCGTCGGGCGCCCTGAGCACACCCACATCGTTATAGCCCGACTGCTCGCCGTCGAAGACCTGCCCGGTGCCCGTCTTGTGCGCCATGACCCAGCCCGCAGGCGTGCCGCCTTTCAGCCGGTTGGGGCCGCTCTTCGTCCTTTCCAGCGTGCCGAGGATGAAGCTGGTCGAAGCGGGTGAGAGGATGTCGCCCTTGGCTAGCCGCGCCAGCGCCTGCGCGATGCCGATGGCGCTGGCGCCGTCGACCGGGTCGGCGAGGTATTTCTCGAACGCCTGCCTGCGCCGCTCGGGCGACAGGCTGTCGCGCGCATCGTAAAAGCCGCGTCCCATCGAGAACGAGGGGTTCCACTCTAACCCCGCAATCGCGCTCTGCTTGGTCCGTTCGTCTGGCCCGAACTGGACGCCGATAATCCCCTCGCGCCGCAGGAAACCGTCGACTGCGGTCGGGCCGCCGACACGGCGCAGCAGGCGGTCGTTCGCGGTGTTGTCGCTTTCGGTGAGCGCCCGTTCGAAGAGGTCGAAATAGTCGGTGTCGTAGCGCCCGCGCGTACGCACGATTTCGCGGATCGGCTGGTGGAATAGGGTAAGGTCACGACGCTCGATACTGACCGGCTCGGCAAGGTCGAGCGCCCCCTGGTCGACGAGGTCGAGCGCGGTCATGGCGACCCACAGCTTGCTGACGCTCTGCTGCGGAAACGGCTTGCGCCCTTCGAAGTGCATCCGCGCGCCGCTGCTAACATCGACCACGGCTATCCCGACCTCGCCCGGGAAAGCCTTGCCGATGGCGGCCAGCCGGTCCTGCAGCGCCTTTTGCCGGTCGTCCAGCGGCGGCGGGGCCTTGAAGCGGTTCGCCTGAGGCAGCCTGATACGGTCGCCGAATTGCGAGGCGCTTTCGCCCGGCTGGTACACGCAGGTTCCCAGCAGGGCGAAGGTGCTGACCAGCAGCAGCGTAATTGTAACGAGGGTACGGGTCACAGGGCTTTCAGGCGGGAATCGGGCAGAATTTCGAGCGAGTTGGCGCGCCTACTCGCCCGTTTTCGACAGCGCGACAAGATAGTCATGGACGGCTGCCAATTCCTCGTCGGTGAATTGAGAGAAACGGCCACGCGCGACCGTACTCATCAAGCCGATCTCGCGGTCTCCCGCCGCCTTTCCCGTCCGCATCAGCTTCTCGAAATCGGCGCGGTCATAGGACGCCGCGATCCGCAAATCCGGTCGCGGCACGTCGCCGGGATAGGGCGTGGCCCCTCCGCGAAGGTCGATGCCATGACACTCCGCACAAGTGGCGCGCACGATGTAGCGGCCCAGCGCGTGCTCTTCGCCGAGGTCGGGCGAATGCTCGGCCCCCATTTCGGCAACTTCCGTGGCCGCGGATTTTAGCGTGCCTTCCTCCAGCATCGCCAGGAGTTCCGGCCCGAAGATCGGTTCGGGATGCACATCGCCCGCAGGCGGCTTGCTGCGCAGGAAGGCAAGGATCGCGGCAAGGTCGTCCGCATGCATCTTGGTGAAGACGTGCGAAGGCATGCCATGAAGCTCGCGGTCCGCGCGCCGCCCGGTGAGGACCATCCCCAGCAATTCCTCGTCGGAATGTTTCTCGACGCTGCGCGTGAGGTTCGCGGTCCACAGCGTGCCAAGCTCGTCGCTCCAGTCGCGACCCTGCAGGTTCCGGTCATGGCAGCCGGTGCAGCCGACGATGTCGGCGACGCGCTGCCCGTGTTCGACCGTGTCGGCGGACAGGCGCTGGAAATGCGGTTCTTCGGCGCGCTTGACGACACCCGGCCCGTCGCAGCCTGCAGCAAGGAGCGCCAACAGGAGCAGGGGCGCGCGCATCGCTACCCGGCCGCCTTCACGATTTCGGCCCAGCCGGCCTCATCGATGACCTCGATGCCGAGTTCCGCCGCTTTCTTGAGCTTGCTGCCCGCGCCCGGCCCGGCGACCAGCAGGTCGGTCTTGGCGCTGACCGAACCGCTTGCCTTTGCGCCCAACCGTTCCGCCTGCGCCTTGGCCTCGTCGCGGCTCATGGTTTCGAGCTTGCCGGTAAAGACCACGGTCTTGCCTGCCACTGCGCTGTCCTTCGTTTCGACCACATAGGGGGGCGGTGAAACCTGCGAGAGCAGGTCGTCCCACACCTCGCGATTGTGCTCCTCGTGGAAGAAATCTCCAAGCGCTTCGACGACGGCCGAACCGATGCCATCGATGGAGACCAGTGCGGCGGCTGCATCCTCGTCCCCCGCCCTCGCCTTTTCGGCCGCATCGCGCAGCGCGGGCAGTTCGTGGAAGTTCTTCATCAGGTCGCGCGCCGTCACCGCGCCCACGTGACGGATGCCGAGGCCGAACAGCAGGCGCGCGGCATCGGGCTGTCGCCGCGCCTCGATACTGGCGAGGAGGTTGTCGACCGACTTTTCCTGCCAGCCTTCAAGCGCGAGGATATCCTCCCGCCGTTCGCGGAGGCGGAAGATGTCCGCCGGGCTTTCCAGCCAGCCGAGCGCGAAGAACTGGTCGATGGTCTTTTCGCCCAGCCCGTCGATATCGAGCGCGGCGCGGCTGACGAAATGCTTGAGCCGCTCCGTCCGTTGGGCGGGACAGATGAGACCGCCGGTGCAGCGCACGTCGACCTCGCCTTCCTCGGCCACCGCCTCGCTGCAGCATTCGGGGCAATGGTCGGGGAAGACGAAGGGTTCGCGCTCAACTTCGCGGGTGAGGTTCTCGACCACCTGCGGAATGACATCGCCTGCGCGCTGGATGACGATCCGGTCGCCCGGACGCACGCCGAGGCGCGCAATCTCATCGCGGTTGTGCAGCGTGACATTGGTGACGGTGACACCGCCGACGAGCACAGGGGCAAGGCGGCCCACGGGGGTAAGCTTGCCGGTGCGTCCGACCTGGATGTCGATCGCCTCCAGCGTAGTCTCGGCACGCTCTGCCGGGAACTTGTGCGCCAGCGCCCAGCGCGGTGCCTTGGCGACGAAGCCGAGGCGTTGCTGGTAGTCCAGCCGGTCGACCTTGTAGACGACGCCGTCAATTTCATACGGCAGGTCCGGCCGCGCCTTGCCGATGGTGGCATAATGCGAAAGCAGGTCTCCCACGCCATCGACCCGCGCAAACAGCGGCGAGATCGGGAAACCCCATTCGCGCAACATTTCCACCACCTCTGCCTGGGTTTCGCCCGGCACCTGTGATGCTGCACCCCAGCCATGCGCCCAGAAGCGCAAGGGGCGCTGCGCTGTGACCTTCGCATCCTTCTGTCGCAGCGATCCTGCCGCAGCATTTCGAGGGTTCGCGAAGAGCTTTCCGCCTGCCTCCTGCTGCGCAGCATTGAGTGCAGCAAAGGCCTGTTTTTCCATGTAGACTTCGCCGCGCACCTCGAAAACCTCGGGCGCTTTGCTGCGCAGTATTTTCGGGATGTCGGGTATATGCTGCACGTTCGCCGTGACATCCTCGCCGACCTGCCCGTCACCGCGCGTGGCCGCACGCACCAGCTGCCCGTTCTCGTACCGCAGCGAGCAGGACAGGCCGTCGATCTTGTCTTCCGCCGTGAAGGCGACGGGATCGCTTTCGCCGAGCGAGAGGAAGCGCCTGACGCGCGCGGCCCACTCCTCCACCTCGTCAGCGGAAAACGCATTGTCGAGGCTCATCATGCGAACCTCGTGCGCGACCTTGGACAGGGGCGAAGAGGCAATGGCGTGCCCGACCTTGCGCGAAGGCGAATCCTCGCGGACGAGATGCGGGAAAGCCGCCTCGATCGCTGCGTTGCGCCGCACCAGCGCATCGTATTCCGGATCGCTGATCTCGGGCGTGTCCTCGGCATGGTAGAGCCGGTCGTGATAGGCGATCTGTTTCGCCAGCCGCATCAGTTCGTTGGCCGCCTCGGCTTCGCTCATGTCCACAGGCGCGATTTGGTCGATTCCCATGCCCTGCGCTATGCATCACCCACGGCACGGGGAAAAGTGCCGCGAGGTCGCATCACCAGTTTGGGGGAGTTGGGATGATCGACCGCTATCTGAAAACCGCCTTTGTCGCCTCGCTCGGGCTTATGGCGCTGCTCTATGTGATCCATAACATCATGAACATCGACCAGGCCTATGGCGCGGTCGGGTACGTGCTCGGGATGGAAGGCAACGAGATATTCGATAACAATTTGCTGCCGGCCATTACCGGTTCGGCAGTCTTCGTTTTCTCGTGGATCATCTTCGCCTTCGAGATTGCGACAGGGCTCATCTGCCTGTGGGGCGCATGGCAGCTATGGTCTGCAAGAGGAGCCGATGCTGCGGGCTTCGAAGCGGCCAAGAGCATGGCGAAACTCGGGGCCGGCCTGTCGGTCGTCACATGGTTCGGCCTGTTCGGCACCTTCGGCGGCGCAGGCTACCAGATGTGGCAGAGCGAAATCGGAGCCGGGTCGCTGGGCGATGCCTTCAAGTTCAGCGTCTGGGGGCTGCTCGTGCTGATCTATCTCGGCCAGCGCGAGAGCGAAGTCGCCGCCTAGGACACCACGCCGTTGCCGGTGCGGTCCGCAAGCCATTTACCGTCGACACGGCGCAGGCGGTATTCCCACGCCTGCGCCCCGAGGTTCGCCGTGATCCAGCCGCCCCAGGCGGTGCATTCATCCGGCGAGGTGCAGGCAAGGCGACGCACCGAGTAAATGACCGCCCGTTCGCCGGTGATGGCATCGACGACCATTACGTCGTCCTTCCACACGCACCGATCGAAGGGCGCGAGTTCCGGATAGCGTTCCATCAGGGCCAGCTCGACTTCTTCTGGCAGGGCTTGGTCGGTCCTGTTGCCCGAGGCGATCGTCACGCAGGTGGTGGGAAAGCGGTCAGGATTGGCGAACTGTTCGTCGAGAAGCTCGGTCAGCAGTGCGATTGCAGGCGTGTCCGGCAGGGTCGCGGCGTAAGCCCTCGGGGGCACGCTTTCCTGCGTTCCGGCAGTAAGGACGATATCCAGCTCCTCCGGCTCGATCCGCCACTGCCCGTCCACGAACGTCATGCGGTAGTAGCTCCACCCGTGCTGGCCATTGGCGTAATAGCCCGCGTATCCGAAACATTCGGTCGGACGGTCGCACACGAAATCATGCACGTCGAAGATCGCCGCCGCCTGCCGCGTGTCCGAGGCCACGATATCGAGCCCTTCCCGCTCGCAGCGCGATAGCGGCGAGAGGCCGGGGAAACGCTCGATCAGCTTCAGCTCGGCATCGGGATCGAGCGGACGCGGACGAGAGGCGGCAATGTGCGGGATCATTTTCTCGGCCGCCGCGCAGACCACCGGATAGGGGCGATCCTTTTGCGCAAAATACCTGCCCAGCCGGTATTCGAGCAGCGCGAGACGCGGGGTCTGGATGTTTTCGTAATAGCCTGTCTCGAACGCACCTTGCGCCGGCGCATAGCGCGGGAGATAGGCCGAGCAGGCCGACAAGGCGGCGAGCATCACCAGTGCGACCAGGCTGCGGAGATGGGTCATGCTGCGATAAACGCGCCAGTCCCCGCCAAGTGCCTGCAAACACTGAATTCTACTATTACATCATCTTGCTGGCTTCGCTCGGCAGGTCTCCACGTAGGCGTCCCCGACCGAAAAGCTGATGTCGGCTTCGACCAGCATTCCGGGCAGGCAATCGTTCGCACCGGCCTCGTGCTTCGGCCAATACATGTGATCGGTCTTGCCGTCGGCTGTCCGGTAAATGAGACTGTGCGGTGCTCGAGCATTCCCGGTTTTGATGATGGAAACTATCTCGACGGTCTGTTGGCCATAGCCGACGACACGAGCGCCGATTTGATCTGCCAGCACGATAAGACCCACGGCCGGGAAGATCGCACCCAGCCAGAGAACTGATCTCTGCGCCTTGGCAGGTCGTTTCACGCACCCTCCAGCAAGCGGTCCGCCTGCGCACGCGCTTCGGGCGTGACTTCGGCGCCCGACAGCATCCGCGCGATTTCCTCCTGCCGCCCGGCATCGTCGAGCAGCGATACGCTGGTCTTGGTGACCGTGCCTTCGGAGGACTTGGCGATCATGTAGTGCGTCACCCCGCGTGCAGCGACCTGCGGACTGTGGGTCACGGCCAGCAATTGCCCGCCATCGGCAAGGCGCGCCAGCCGTTCGCCGATCGCGCTCGCCACCGCGCCGCCGACGCCGCGGTCGATTTCGTCGAAGATCACCGTCGCCGCTCCGCCCTGTTCCGCCAGAGCGACCTTCAGCGCGAGAATGAAGCGCGACAATTCCCCGCCGCTGGCAATCTTGTTGAGCGGCGCGAAATCGGCACCCGGATTGGTCGCGATCAGGAATTCGACGCTGTCCATGCCGTGCGCGCCCCAGCGCTCTTCGGGCAGTTCGGCAACCGCGGTGTGGAAGCGCGCCGCGTCGAGCTTGAGCGGGGCAAGTTCGCGGGCCACCGCCTCGTCCAGCCGCATCGCGGCCGCCACGCGGTTAGCGTGCAAGGCCTCTGCCTCGGCGCGGTAGCGATTGCCCGCATCCTTTGCCGCCGCTTCGAGCGCGTCCAGTTCGGCCTCGCCGCCTTCGATGGAATCGAGCTGGCTGCGCATCTCGCGCATCTTCTCGGGCAGTTCGTCCACTTCGCAGCGATGCTTGCGAGCGAGCGCGCGCAGCTCGAACAGACGCGTTTCCGCGGCCTCCAGCGCTTGCGGATCGTGTTCGAGCGCATCAGCGGCGGCTTGCAGCTTGTCCTCGGCTTCTCCCGCTTCGATCACTGCGCGGTCGAGCGCCGCCAGCGCATCGGCTAGCAAGGGATGCTCCGGTGCGATCCGATCCAGCCGGCGTGCTGCCACGCGCAAGGCGGCGAGCGGCGAATCCGAGCCTTCCCAGATGTGGCGCAATTCCTCCAGATCGCCCGACAGCTTCTCGCCCTTCTGCATCGAGGCGCGGGTTTCGGCGAGGCGCGCCTCTTCCCCGGCCTGCGGTTCGAGCGAGGTAAGTTCGGCCAGGTGGGCGAGCAGGAGATCCTGGTCCAGCTTGGCCTGTTCGAGCGCGGCCCGCGCGCGAGCCAGCTGGTCTTCGGCCCCACGCCACTTGGCCCAGGCTTGTTCGACCCGCGCGGTTTCCGCCCCTGCAAAACGGTCGAGCAGCGCGCGGTGACCGCGCGGATTTACCAGCCCGCGATCATCGTGCTGGCCATGCAGTTCGACGAGGAACCCGGCAAGTTCGCGCAGCAGGCCGACGCTAACCGACTGGTCGTTGACGAAGGCCTTGCTCTTGCCGTCCGCCTTCAGCTGGCGGCGCAGGATGAGAGGTTCGCCCTCTTCGATCTCGATATCGGCGTCGTCCAGCAATTCGGCGATGCCCTGCGGCAGGACCGCAAAATCGAAGCTGGCGGTGACGCTGGCCTTTTCCTCTCCTGCGCGCACCAGCCCGCTGTCGGCGCGATTGCCGAGTACGAGGCCGAGCGAGTCCAGCAGGATCGACTTGCCCGCCCCCGTCTCGCCAGTCAGCACGCCGAGCCCGCGCCCGAACTTGAGGTCGAGCGCGTCGATCAGGACGATATTGCGGATGGCCAGCCGGGTGAGCATCGGATGCAGTTCCTAGCCCACCCGGCGGCCTGCGTCATCCACCCTTTGTTCCGTTAGCAACAGCTTCCGCAGGCGTGGCGCCTTCGGGGCCTGCGGGCCAGTTCGGCTCCTCCGCGCCGCGGGTCTTCCACAGCGAATAGAGGACACCGACCGCGATCAGACCGAAGGTCACGCCAAGGCTGACCCAGGCCGGCAGCTTGCCGCCGTCGAGCAGGAAGTCGGTCACGAAGATCTTGCTGCCGATGAACACCAGCACCGCTGCCAGGGCGTACTTGAGGTAGTGGAAGCGATGCACCATCGCGGCGAGCGCGAAATAGAGCGCGCGCAGACCGAGGATGGCGAAGATGTTCGACGTGTAGACGATGAAGGTGTCGGTCGTGATGGCGAAGATCGCCGGCACGCTGTCGAGCGCGAAGACGAGGTCGGCAAGGTTGATCACCACCAGCGCCAGGAACAGCGGCGTCGCCGCCGTGACCAGCTTGCCGGTCTTGCTGTCGGGCACCTTCACGAAGAAGTGCTGGTCGTGCAGTTCCTTGGTCACCCGCATATGCTTGCTGATCCAGCGGATCACCGGGTTCTTACCGACGTCCATCGGCTCGTCACCGGCGAAGAACATCTTGATGCCGGTCACGATCAGGAAGGCGGCGAACAGGTAGAGCACCCAGTAGGCTTCCGCCAGCAGGGCCGCCCCGCCCGCGATCATCAGGCCGCGCAGGACGATGACCGCCATGATGCCCCACAGCAGCGCACGGTACTGGTATTTCGCAGGGATCGCGAAATAGGTGAAGATCAGGCTGATCACGAAGACGTTGTCGATCGACAGCGCCTTTTCGATGAAGAAGCCGGTGTAGTATTCCATGCCCGCCGATGCGCCGCGTTCCACCCAGACCCAGGCACCGAACAGCAGCGCCACGCCGATGTAGAAGACGGACAGCTTCAGGCTTTCCCCGATGCCGAGTTCCTTGTCCTCCTTGTGCAGGATGCCGAGGTCGAAGGCGGTCAGGGCTATGACGATAGTGATGAAGGCGGCCCAGAACCACACCGGGGTTCCGAGCCAGTCTGTAAACAGGAATTCCATCATTCAGTGCTTTCCGATTGCGCGTCCTTCGGGAGCGCGCGGCTGAGAAGAAGGTAACCGGCAATCGCGGCAATGGTCGATCCGGACAGGACACCGATCTTGACGGCGTCGATCAGGAGCGGATCCGCAAAGGCGAGATTGCCGATGAACAGGCTCATCGTGAAACCGATGGCGGCCAACAGGCTCATGCCGTGGACCTGCCGCCAGCTGACGTCTTCTGGCAGGCTGGCAATACGCAGCTTTACGGCAGCATAGGCAAAGCCGAAGATGCCGAGCTGCTTGCCCAGCAGAAGGCCGAGCGCGATGCCAAGCGGCAGCGGCTCGAGCAGCGCCGACGGCGACAGGCCGAACAGCGTCACCCCGGCATTTGCAAAGCCGAAGATCGGGATCACGAGGAAGGCGACCCAGGGATGGAGCGCGTGCTCCATCGTTTCCAGCGGGCCGTGGTCGCTCTTGGGATCGAGCGGCACCGTCATCGCGGCGGCCACGCCCGCCAGCGTCGCATGGACTCCTGACTTCAGGACGAAAGCCCACATCAGGATCGCCAGCAGGATATAGGGGATGGTGGACTGGACCCGCGCCCGTCCGACTGCGAGCATGATCACGAAGACGATGGCTGCCGCGCCGAGCATGCCGGTGTCGAGCTCACCCGAATAGAACAGCGCGATGATGGCGATGGCGCCGATGTCGTCGATCACGGCAATCGCCAGCAACAGCGCCTTGAGTGCGACAGGGACGCGCGGTCCGAGCAGCGAGAGGATACCCAGCGCAAAGGCGATGTCGGTGGCAGCGGGGATCGCCCAGCCGTTGATCGTCTCGGGCGATCCGGCATTCAACGAAAGGAAGATGAGGGCCGGAATGGCCATGCCGCCGATCGCGGCGACCAGCGGCAGCGAGGCCTTGTCCCAGCTGGACAGCTGGCCTTCGAATATCTCGCGTTTAACTTCCAGGCCGACGAGGAAGAAGAACACGGCCATCAGGCCGTCGTTGATCCAGAGCAGCAGTGGCTTGTCGATGACGAAGCTGCCGATGCCGACCACCACGCCCGTATCGAGCAGGTCCTGATAGCCCCCCAGCAGGGGCGAGTTGGCGACCGCAAGCGCGAGCAGCGCTGCGAAAATCAATACGATGCCGCCTGCCGATTCCTTTTGCAGGAAGTCGCGCAGCAAGGGTGCAATGGCCTGGACCATGTTCGTCTCCGACGATCTGGGATGAAGGGAAAATGGGCAGCCGCCGCGCGCCGCTTATGGGGGGAGAAGCGCGCGACGGCCCCCGTTCGCTGCCGTCAGGCAGGCTTGGCGCGCTTGGCCAAACGGTAGAGAGCGTCTTTGGCGCGCAGTTTCATTTTCTTGAGGCGGGAGACCTCCAGCCAGTCGGGCACGCGCTTGCGCATTTCGCTGCGCAGGCGCTCGTCAATCCGCTGGTGGATCTGGGTCAGTCTGAAAGTACGGGCCGTCATCATAGTCTCCGAAATCGAGGCTTATGTCGATCGGACACCCGATGGGCCGGTAGGCTGGGAGGGGAGGGGAAAGGGCCTGCCAGCACGCATCGGTTGTCCGATGCGGTCCGACATCACGTTCGCACAAGAGGCGCACGCCAGAGGGGCCCGGTCCGCATTGACTAAATGCGACCAAAGCGATCCGGTTTCAAGGTCCGGAAAAAAATTTTCGCGATACTCGGCCTTAGCTGGCGGTGACGCCGGCCGCGTGGTCCTGCACCAGCTCGTAGGCCTTGTCGTACCATTCGCTGCCCGGATAATTGGCACCGAGGACGGCGGCATATTTCACCGCTTCCTGCGGAATGCCGAGCGCGAGGCTGGTTTCCGTGAGACGGTATAGCGCTTCGGGCGCATGGCTGGTGGTCTGGTAGTTCTCGACCACGTTCTGGAAGCGGATCTGGGCGGCAATCCACTTGCCCGACCGTTCGTAATAGCGGCCGATCTCCATCTCCTTGCCTGCCAGGTGATCGCGCACGAGGTCGATCTTGAGGCGGGCGTCGGCGGCATATTCGGTCTGCGGGAAACGGCGGTCGAGTTCGCGCAGCGCCGTGAGCGCCTGCTCGGTAACCTTCTGGTCGCGCTGCACGTCGCTGATCTGCTCGTAATAGCTGAGCGCGATCAGGTAGTAAGCATAAGGCGCGTCCTTGTTGCCCGGGTGGATCGACAGGAAGCGTTGCGCCGAGGCGACCGACTTGTTGTAATCGCGCGCGACGTAATAGCTGAATGCGCTCATCAGCTGTGCGCGGCGGGCCCAGGGCGAATAGGGGTGCTGGCGCTCCACCTCGTCGAACAGCGCGGCGGCAAGCTGCGGCTGGTTGCGATCGAGCCGGCCCTTGGCTTCGGCATAGAGCGTTTCGACATCGCGGGCCACGTATGCAGTATCCTTCGGCCCATCCCCGCCGCGGCTGGCGCAGCCGGCAGTTACGAGCGTGGCACCGATCAGGGCACCGAGGGCGAGCTTGCGAGCGATACGCGAATGGGTCGTCATGGTGGCGAGCCTATAACCAGACCCCCGCTGAACGCCAAGTGAAGTTGTCACGGCTTCCACCATCATCGCGCCCTCCCCCGCCAGATGCTGGATTTTTCGGACGAAAGGCGTATTTTCCTCGCCACCGCGCCAAGAGAGAGTCGCGGCAATCCAAAAAAACGACAGGTCGCTTCAGAACTTTCTTCGAGAGAGGTGAAGCTATGTACAAGACCATCACACGCGCAGCTGCCGTTTCCATCGGGCTTTTCGCCCTTGGGACGGGGACGGCTGCATCTGCAGGGGAAGTGAAAGGCAACGGGCAGCCGCTGGACCTCAACGGACGGTCCGAATGCGTCTATTCGGGTCTCAACGACCTCGACGGCGATCCGCGCGATCCCGGTTACCGGACGCAGAATTACGGCCAATTGGTCGGGCCGGCGGGCTGGATCGATCCTTCGCAAATCGATCCGCGCACACAGTTTCCGATTCCCGGGTTCGCCTGCAACCCCAATCGCGGCAACGACCTGAAGGACGACTAGGCGCGCAACACGCCTGAACCTGCGGGCGGCGGGCAAGGTCCCGTCGCCCGTTGGCGCGCACATCGTTAATGCACGTCAATCGCAATCGGGAAGGCGCGATTAACCGCTCCCGGCTCATATCGGCCGGGAGTGGGCCGGCCTTTCAGGGAGTCGCTTGCGATGCAGTTCTTCAAACGCCTGGGCCAGGATCGCAGCGGTGCGACGGCCATCGAATACGGCCTGATCGCCGCGCTTATCGCGGTCGCTTCCATCACCGCCCTCCAGTCGCTGGGCGGCGAGGTCTCGACGACCTTCAACACCGCCGACAGCGCCATGGCGAGCGCGAACGCGGCCGTCTGAGGCTTAGCCTTCGCTGAGCGCTGCGGGCGCGTCCCACAGCAGGTGCCGCGTATCGAGCGCGACGAGGTTGTTGTCGCGGATGATCTCGCCCTTGGTACGATAACCGAGCAGCTGTTCGGCATCGGTATCGGGGTTGTTGATCATCACACGTAGTTCCTCCGAGGTGAAATCGGACAGGCCGCGCGCGCGCTCCAGACCCTTGCTGTCGTAGACGTGAAGCACGTCGCCGCGGGTGAAATCGCCGTCGGCGGATACCACGTCCGCCCGGCGGATGGGCCGACCGCCCTGCGCCACTTCATTAGCTACCTGTTCCGAAACGACGAGGCTGCCTGCCATCTGCAAGCGGTTCGCGATCCAGCTGTCCCAGCCGGAAAGGGGTTCGGGATTGGGCACGACCCTCGTGGCCCTGCCCTCGCCCGACAATACGCGTGACAGCGGCCGGTCGACCTCGCCCTGCGCGATCCAGGTCGTGACGCCGGCTTCCTGCGCCATGTTCGCGGCTTGCAGCTTGGTTGCCATGCCGCCGGTGCCGAGCGTGCTCTTGCCCTTGGTTGCGTCCATGTATTGCGACACGTCCTCGACCTCTTCCACGAAGCGCGCATCCGGATCGTCCGGATTGCGGTCATAAAGCCCGTCGACGCCGGTCAGGATGACGAAGTCGCTCGCCCCGACCATCTGGGCGACCTTGGCGGCAAGGCGGTCGTTGTCACCGACGCGGATTTCCTCGGTCGTGATCGTGTCGTTCTCGTTCACGATCGGCATGACGCCCGCTTCGAGCAGGCGGTGGACGGTATTGCGCGTGTTGAGGAAGCGCCGGTGATCCTCGAAATCGCCGAGCGTCAGCAGCACCTGCGCGATGTCGAAACCGAATTCGTGCCCAACCTGCTTGTAGGCGTTGAGCAGCAGCGGCATTCCGCAGGCGGCTGCCGCCTGCTTGTCCGACACGCCCGCGCTTTGCGGTGTCTCTCCGATAATGCGCAGCCCCAGCGCGACCGAGCCGGACGAGCAGACCAGCACGTTCCAGCCCTCGGCCCTGAGCGCAGCGATATCTTCCATCAGGCGCTGAAGGAAACCGTAGCGGGGGGTAAGCAAATCCTGATTTGCCAGCAGCGCGGATCCGATTTTAACGACGAGTGTCTTGCGTGAAGCCATAATAGAAAAATGATTCAACCTTGAAATAATCCGAAAGCTATATAGATAGTCATGGTGCGCTGCACAATGGCTGGTCTGGAAAATTTCGAAACTAGGGTAACAAAACTCGAAAGAAATCGAATTTACAATCAGCCCGCTGCAGTAAAGAAAGTAATTTCAAATATTATTTATTTGGCAATATCGCGAAATGTCGCTGGAACAGGAATTGGTTATTATTAATACGGTACTCATGGTCGGATGCGGAAAGATGGGATCCGCTCTATTGGGTCAATGGGCCAAAGGTCCGGAATCGATCACCGTGGTCGATCCCGGCCAGGAAAGCGTGCCCGGCGGCGCGCGGCTGGTGTCCGATCGTGCCGAAATTGAAGGCGAGTGCTTCGATTGCATCGTCGTCGCGGTGAAGCCGCAGATGATCGACGACATCATGCCTGCCTATGCCGCAAACCTCGCGCCCGGCGGCTACGTCCTGTCGATCGCGGCAGGCTATTCGGCCGGCCGCCTCTCGCAGGCCATGAACGGCGCGCCGGTAGTGCGCGTCATGCCGAACCTGCCCGCAGCCATCGGACAAGGCGTCAGCGGGATCTACCCCGCCGAAGGCGCTACCGCGGCGCATACCGCCCATGTGCAGGACTTCATGGCCCGCGCCGGAACGACAGTTACCGTTGCCAGCGAGGACGAGCTCGACCGCGTAACGGCAGTTGCAGGTTCGGGCCCGGGCTATGTCTTCGAAATCGCCCGCGCCTATGCGCTGGCCGCGATGGAACAGGGCTTCACCGAAGAGCAGGCGCGCGAGATGGTGCTCGGCACAATCGGCGGCGCGATCGCCATGGCGAGCGAGCCGGGCGCGCTGTCGCTCGAAGACCTGCGCAATTCCGTCACCAGCAAGGGCGGCACTACCGCCGCCGGCCTCGCCGCTCTCAACGGCGACGATGGCCTAACCGATCGCCTGCGTGCTACATTGCAGGCGGCTTACGACAGGGCGGTCGAGCTGCGCTGACCAGCGGCAGCACCCGCCCCGCACACGAACAGACAAGAGAATCCACATGACCGACCAGGCACTCGACCCCCAGATCCATATTCACGAGCTAGGCCAGCGCGCCCGCAAGGCTGCGCGCGGTCTCGTATCCGCCAGCACCGATGCGAAGAACGCAGCCCTGCGCGAAGCCGCCAAGGCCCTCCGCAGCGCGAGTGCCGAACTGATCGAGGCGAACGGCCGCGATGTCGCCAGTGTCGCGGGCAAGAAGCCCGACAGCTTCATCGACCGCCTTCGTCTCGACGAAGAGCGGATCGAAGGCATGGCAAAGGCGCTGGAGGAAATTGCCGAACTGCCCGATCCCGTGGGCCGCTCGCTCGCCACGTTCGATCGGCCCAATGGCCTGAAGATCGAACGCGTCGCCGTGCCCATCGGCGTGATCGGCATGATCTACGAAAGTCGCCCGAATGTCGGCGCGGACGCATCCGCGCTCTGCCTCAAGAGCGGCAATGCCGTGATCCTGCGTGGGGGTAGCGAAAGCCGCCATTCCACGCGCGTCATCGTCGAATGCATGCAGGCCGGCCTCGAAGCTGCCGGGCTGCCGCGCGATGCGGTGCAGACCGTGCAGACGACCGACCGCGCCGCGGTGGCCGCGCTATTGAAGGCCGACAAGTTCGTCGACCTCGTCATCCCGCGCGGCGGACGCGGCCTCGTCGAATTGGTGCGCGACCAGGCAAGCGTACCCACGCTGCTGCACCTCGACGGCAATTGCCACAGCTACATCCATGAAGCCGCCGACGTCACGAAAGCAGTGGACGTCATTCGCAACGCCAAGCTGCGCCGCACAGGTGTTTGCGGCGCGACCGAAAGCATCGTGATCGACCGCAGCATTGCGGGCAAGGCGGTCCCTGCCCTCGCCGACGCGATGGCAGCTGATTGCGAATTGCGCGGCGATGCGGAAGCTGTCGCCATCGACGCGCGCATCGCTCTTGCCAGCGAAGAAGACTGGGACACCGAATACCTCGGCCCCATCGCCTCCGTAAAAATCGTGGACGGGCTCGACGAGGCTATCGCCTGGGTCGAAGACCATTCGAGCCATCATACCGACGCCATCCTTACCGAAGATGACGAGGCGGCCCGCCGCTTCCTGCTCGGCGTGGATAGTGCGGTCGTTATGCACAATGCCTCGACCCAGTTCTCCGACGGCGGCGAGTTCGGCATGGGCGCGGAAATCGGCATCGCCACCGGTAAGATGCACGCGCGCGGGCCGGTCGGCCTCGAACAGCTGTGCAGCTTCAAATACCTCGTACACGGCAGCGGCCAGACGCGGCCCTGACTGAGGTTTCGGAATATTCTGCAAGAGACCCGGGCCGTGCCCCGGGTCTTTTTTGCGCCTCGCGGAAACCAGTTTCCGGTTTGGTAGTTGATGGTCTTAAGCTATTGCAATGCGGTAATAATGCAGCGTTGTACCGGCGCGACAAAATGGGGGGTGTCCGGACGGAATTAGTCGTGCCGGACAAGACGGAGGGATCGGGTCCGATCCATATGCAGTGACAACGGGACGCGAATATCTGAACCGGGAAACCCGCGGCAAACATACCGCCGTGGAAGCGGCTTTCGACGTCTTCGACATGGCCACCGGAGAAGGCATGGACGCGATCCTCACCGCGCATATCGGTGCGATGGATCGGTTGCTTCCCGCCCTCTCGGATCATCCGGCATACCGGGACGAGATTGCTCGCCTCCGTTCACTTGCGAGCCTGTCCCGCGATGCACTAGACCTTCCGGAACGGGCGGACACCCCAAGGCAGGCAACGGCACTCCACCCTCTTGCAATCGCCTATGTCGTGCTGGGTTCGCGGCTGGGTGCGCGGGTAATTTCGCGTCGCCTCGACAGGCAGGCCGTCCGCTGGAGCGATGACGTGCGCGGATACTTCACCGACGAAGGCTCGGGACCAGCCTGGGCCAAATTGTGCGAAGAGCTGGAAACCGGCCATTCGGACGCCGAATTGGCCGACATCGCGGACGATGCGCAGCGGGTCTTCGCGCTTTACGGCGAAGAGGCGCGCGCATTATCGCCTGCCCCCTCCATTGCGAACGCGTGATGGAGGTCGATCTCACAAATTGCGAGCGCGAGCCGATCCACCAGCTCGGCCATGTCCAGAGCTTCGGCTGCCTGATTGCCCTGTCGCCCGACTGGCTGGTCCTGCATGCTTCGGCCAATACCGAAGAGCATCTCGGTATCGCCGCGCAGGACATGGTCGGTAATCCGCTGCGCAGCTATTTTTCCGACATGGCGCTCCACGAAATCAGGACCGAGATCCAGACACTCTCCTCGCCCGATTCCGTCGGCAGGTGCTACGATTTGCAGGTGCGCGACGGGGACGAACGGCATTTCCATGTCGCTGTGCACCGTTCGGGTCAGTCGATCATCGTCGAACTCGAACCCGTGCTGGAACCCGGCAGGCGCAAGGATGCATTGCCGCAGGTCCGCGGCATGGTGGAACGGCTGAAAACCAGCCGCGACGTCGCCGAACTGTGCAAGAATGCCGCGCGCTTCATGAAGGCGCTTTGCGGCTTCGACCGGGTAATGGTCTACCGCTTCGCGCCCGACGATTCCGGCGAGGTGATCGCCGAGGCAACCGCCCCGGGCATGGAGCCGTTTCTCGGCCTGCGCTATCCCGCCTCCGACATTCCGAAACAGGCCCGCGCCCTGTACAAGCGGTCGCCCATTCGCATCATCAGCGATGTCAACGACAGGGTCTCCCCGATCCTGCCCGAAACGGGCACGTCCGGCGAGCCGGTGGACCTGTCGCTGAGCACGCTACGGGCCGTATCCCCGATCCACCTCGAATATCTGCGCAACATGGGTGTGGCAGCCTCCATGTCGGTCAGCATCATGGACGGCGACCGCCTGTGGGGCCTGTTCGCCTGCCATCACGACACACCGCGCAAGCTCGACTACGCGGCGCGTTCCGCCTGCGACCTGTTCGGCCAGATGTTCGGCTTCCTGCTCACGCAGGTGACCTCCCGCAGCGCTTTGGAGGAAGCCGACAGAGCGCGGGATTCGCACAATGCCCTGATGCGCAAGCTGGCCGAGGGCGGGTCTATCGTCGACGACTTCGACGTCATCGTGGACGAACTGCGCCGGCTGATCGAATTCGATGGCGCGATCGGCTGGGTCGACGGGGAATTCTCCCAGTTCGGCGTAACGCCCACACGCGAGGAAACCATGGCGCTCGTGCGCTTCCTCAACACGACGCAGACCAGCAGCGTCTACGCGACCGACTGCCTCCAGCGCGCCTATCCACCCGCCGCCGATTTCGTCGAGCGTGCAGCCGGCCTGATGGCCCTGCCCGTTTCACGCAGCCCGCGCGACTACGTCATCCTGTTCCGCCGGGAAGTCGCGCGCACGGTCACCTGGGCGGGCAATCCGGAAAAGCCGGTCGAAGTCGGCCCCAATGGCGTGCGCCTGACCCCGCGCAAGAGCTTCGAGGCGTGGACCGACACCGTCTCCGGCCACAGCGCGGAATGGACCGCCGCCGAACGGCAGGTGGCAGAGGCGATCCGCATCACCTTGCTCGAAGTCGTGCTGCGCCTGTCGGACGCCGCCAATGCGGACCGCAAGCGCGCGCAGGAGAAGCAGGAACTGCTCGTCGCGGAACTGAACCACCGCGTGCGCAACATCCTAAACCTCATCCGGGGGCTGGTCGACCAGGGCAAGTCGGACTCCTCCACCGTATCGGAATTCACCCAGGTCGTCGGCGACCGCATCCACGCCCTCGCCCGCGCGCATGACCTTATCACCAGCGCGACATGGGAAGCGGCCTCGCTGACCGGCATGATCGAGACAGAGGTTGCCGCCTATCTCGGCGACAAGCAACACCGCGTCCACCTGCCCGACACCGATGCGATCATACATCCCGACGCGCTTTCCACGCTTGCGCTGGTGTTCCACGAATTGACCACCAACTCCGCCAAATACGGTGCGCTCAGCGATTCCAGCGGCTCGATCGAGATCGGGCTGGAGAAGCAGCCGGACGGCGGCGTGATCATCACCTGGAAGGAGCGCGGCGGGCCGGTGGTCAAGCCGCCCATGCGCCGCGGCTTCGGCTCGACCGTGATCGAACGCTCGATCCCCTTCGAGCTGGGCGGCAAGGCCGACATCTCCTTCCCGCTGAAGGGCGTGGAGGCGGAATTCTACATCCCCGACCGCCATGTGAAGGGCTTCGAAAGCCGTGTGGCCCAGCCCGCCCCTGCCCCCTCGAGCACGGCCGCAAAGCCCTCTGCCAGTTTCGGCGGCACCGCGCTGCTGGTGGAAGACAACCTCATCATTGCGATGGATAGCGAACATTTCCTGTTGGAACTGGGCGCGCAGAAGGTGCTCACCGCCTCCACCGTCCGGCAGGCGCTGGAATTCGTGACGGAAGAATCGCCCGATTACGCGGTGCTCGACGTCAATCTGGGCACCGAAACCAGCATCGAGGTGGCGCAGGACCTCGCCGCGCGCGGCATCCCCTTCGCCTTTGCGACCGGCTATGGCGAGGCATCGGGCCTGCTGGAGCAATTCGCCGACGCCCCCGTCCTGACCAAGCCGTATGACAAGCGCGCTCTCGAAGGCGCGCTCGCCCGCATTCTCGGCTAGTTTCCTACTCTGCGCTTTTCTGCTCCATCCTTTCGGATGAGCACGCCCAAATTCCTCCCCGCCTTCGCCCCCGTCCCGCGCCTGAAGGACCGCAGCAACGGATGGAAGCCCGAAGTCCAGCGCGCCTTTATCGAGGCGCTGGCCGATACCGGCTCCGTCACCTCGGCCTGCCGCGCGGTGGGGCGCAGCACGCATGGCGCCTACCATCTGCGCCGCCAGCCGGGGGCGGAGGAATTCGCCGCCGCCTGGGAAGCCGCGCTCGATTTCGGCATGCGCCGGATCGAGGACGTCGCCATGGACCGCGCCCTGAACGGGGTGGAGGTGCCCGTGTACTCCTACGGCAAGCTCGTCGGCACGCGCATTTCGCATAACGACCGCCTGCTCATGTTCATGCTGAGGAACCGCTCTCCCGACCGCTTTGCCGATGGCCGCAGCGCCCTGCGCCAGGGCGGCGCGAACGCGATCGACAAGATGGAGCTGACCCGCCTGCGCAACCAATGGCGCAAGGAATGAGAGGCCGAACGCGCCGCCGAGCAGCTGAGGCAGGAGGCGGTGACGATGGAATCGATCAATGCCAAGATCGACGCGATCCGCGCGCGGGAGGAAGCCATCGAAAGCCCCCGCGTGCGCGCCGCGCGAGAGGCACTGGAAGCCGCGATCGCCGCCGACCGCGCCGAAGGCTACAACCCCCGGCGCGATCCCGAGCACGAAATGTACAACCCCAACCACGCCCGCCGGACGCACGAGGACGGCGAGGTCCAGCTACCCGAGTGGTGGGACGACGAGGTCGCGGAAATGGAAGCCGAGGAAGAGGAAAACCGCCTGCGCTTGCGGACGCTCAAGGATGAGGGGTGGGATTAGCCCTTCACGGTTCGCGCTGCTCCGGTCCGCGGAGTCGAAGCCGAAGGCGCAGACGGCCAAAGGCCACCTGCAAAGCGGACCGCAAGGCCGACCGGCCGCCCGAGCTTATGCGAGGAAGCCAAGGGGCGCGGATGCGCCCCGCCCGGCGTTTGAGGGCGCAAACAAGGAACCTGAATTTTGAAATGACTTCGCGTAGCTGCGCTGAGGCTACGCGTCGAAGCCGTGATACTCACGATGCCAAGACAAAAACTTGGGGTGCGGTCTGTAGGATTCGATCGCAGGAGCCTTGAGCTTCCCAGTCGAATTGATGATCGCCTCGACACCCTCGCGGTCGTTGACCTTGCGGTGCACGATGATCTCCAGATCATCCCTGAACCCAATCAACCCTCGGTCGAACATCCAATGCGCTGTGCCGGACAGCGCGAGGCCATTCCGCACGCTGTCAGGCCCGCCGTGTTCCACGGGGCGGATATGCGCTGCCTGCGCTTCCAAGCGACCGCCACCATTGACCAGCTTCCAGCCCGTCACCGCGCAGCGGCCATCATAGGCGTGCATCACGGCGCGGCGGAAAGCACGGTCGCGAAATGGCTTGGAGACGAGTGACTGGACAATGGGCCGCTCGATTTCGAACGGGGTCTGATGCTCGCGGACACGGTTGTCCTCGACAACTTCCTCATCGCTGCGAGGCAAAAAGTCCTCATCCGGCAGGCCGAGCGATATGATGCGCGCGAAGTCGGAATGTGCAAGCGGACGGACCGCAGCTTGGGCGCGACCAGATACTTTGCCTTCCTCATTGAGAACACCGCGCTCAACCTGTTCGCCATTCACAATATGCGGGACGGTCGGCTCGAACGGCAGATAGCTACCTTTCTCGATGATCGCGCGATAGCGGTCAGGCTCCGACGGGTCAGGTATGATTTCCTCGACCTTCGCCACTGCGAAGAAGCCCTTTGAGTTCGGAATCTTGACGGGCTCTCGGTAGACAATCCAGTCGCCGACCATCTGCTCGGCGCGGCTGAGATAGCTTTTCGGAAACTGGTAATGCACCTCGGGAATGTCGTCGTAGATCGACCCATCCTTGTGCATGAAAACGCCGAAGGTCATGTGCAAGCGCCGCTATCAGCCAAACAGCTTTGAAACCCGCAAAGCATCAAAACTCCCAGCCCTCTCGCTCCATGAACTGTTCCAGAGACACGCATTCGACCCCGAAGTAAGCGCAAATGTTCGGAATTTTCGCGCCGTTGGGCTTGAACTCTTCCATAGTGACCACAGTGCGGCCGTCCGTCCCTGCTTTGGCGATCACAAAGGGGTCTGCGTTCCGTCCACCTTTCAATAGCTTCCTCTGCTCAATGTTCTGTTGAAAGTGCGGGACCGAGTAAATCAGGCCGACATACGTGCCCTCCGCTGCGCCCGGCGTGTGGAAGAATGCATCTTGTTCCTCCGTCCATGCCCGCAGCGCCTCCACCGGCCCGTCGTTACATTCGTGCTTGCACTCGCGCGTAGACACGATCCGGTTCTCGGCCACGAGACCGTCGAAACGATCCCAAAGGCTCGGAAACCTGCTCCGGTAATAGTTTCGGAAGAGCGTGGACAGCGGAGACGTGTCGAATACGTACATCAGGCGGTACCCCTGCTGTAGTATTCTTCGAGCGTGCCGACGTATCGCGGCTTTGTATTAAGGAACTCGGCGAGCTGCGTTTGGTCAATTCGATTGCGGTGGTATTGGGCCAAGGCAAGGGCGACGTACTCACGCCCGAGATAGGCAAGCGCGGTCCAATAGGGATTTCCGCCCGGGGCGCGGTCAACGTTTCGCTGCGCATTCCAACGTTGGACCGCAGCTTCGTATTCTCCTTCACTCACCCTGCCACGGTCTAGCAGGCGACGAAAAATCACCTCTCGGCTGACATTGAAGCGGGACGCGAGGATCTCTGCGGTCGCTTCGCTCGCATCCCGCCCCACCATGGCGTCTTCGAACGCGTGTTCGGGAACGAGGAACTGACCAGCGAAACTGTTACACGCAATCTCAATCTGACGCGCGTCGCCGACTAGCCGCGCGATGTAGCCATCCCGTGCCGTATCGATTCCGCTCGTGTGGAAGATGAGATGCGCTAGCTCATGAAAGTACGTGAAAATCTGTCTCGTCTTGGTGACGCTATTGTTGACGTAGATGATTGGGAACTCCTCGTCGAAGAGGCAGAACCCTGAAAAGTTTTCAAGGCGGAACGCGTCCTTGAATACAAAAACCCCCACATCAAGGAGCGCGGTTCGCCAACCCTTCAGAGCATCCTCGGTCGAGCGCCAGCTCATCTGGTCTTCCAACGTCACGCCGAGGTAATCACGCACCACCGCCGCCATCTCCGCGATGTCTACGTTCGCGGGGAACGTTAGGTCGCGAGTGATCATACGCTCTGCCGGATTCCTTCCGTCAGTCAGGTCCGCGAGGTTAAGCTGCATGGCCTTTGCTTTGCGCAGGAGAATGCGCAAACGGCTGGGCAGTTCGTCGAGGGTCTCTTCTGGCAGAGTTCGAAAGGTCTCGTTGATCGATGGGACCTCGGGTGGCTCCGGAAAGAAGAACACCGCGATGGGGACCTTAAATGCATCGGAGAGCTGCTCGAGCTGCGGGTAAGTCGGGAACGCGTTGCCCGCCTCCCAGTCCGCCCAGCGTCGGAACTTTTGCGCGGCTTCCTCAGCACTTAATCCTGCGCGCTCACGTGCCCAAACCAAGAGAAGTGGATTTATTGGAAGCTGCTCGGCCATTACTCATCGTGTTAGACTGAAAGCGCTCAGTTTTCCTAGCGCCGAATGCTGCAAAGCTGTTCGAAAAGGTCCGCCACGCGCCGTTCCGCGATTGCTGGCGCAATCGCTCCATGCGTCACGTGACGTCAGTCGGGTTGCGCAGGCGCACCCGCTGGCCGAAGCTCGCGATGCGCTGACGCGCACCGGCTTCTAACTTGTCCCTTGGCTAGCCAAGCTCCGGCGTTAGGCGCCTTCGCTCGCTACTCCTCCCCCATCCGCAGCGCCGCGATAAACGCCTCCTGCGGAATGCTCACGTTCCCGTACTCGCGCATCCGGGCCTTGCCCTTCTTCTGCTTCTCCAGCAGCTTCTTCTTGCGCGTGATGTCGCCGCCGTAGCATTTGGCGGTGACGTCCTTGCGCAGGGCGGCGATGGTTTCGCGGGCGATGATCTTGCCGCCGATCGCGGCCTGGATCGGGATCTTGAACAGGTGGCGCGGGATGAGGTCCTTCAGCCGCTCGCACATGCCGCGGCCGCGTTCTTCCGCCACGGCGCGGTGGACGATCAGCGATAGCGCGTCGACCGGCTCGTTGTTGACGAGGATGTTCATCTTCACGAGGTCGCCTTCGCGCAGGCCGATCTGTTCGTAGTCGAAGCTGGCATAGCCGCGGCTGATCGACTTCAGGCGGTCGTAGAAATCGAACACCACCTCGTTCAGCGGCAGCTCGTAGGTCACCTGCGCGCGGCCGCCGACATAGGTCAGGTCGGTCTGGATGCCTCGGCGGTCCTGGCACAGCTTCAGGATCGCGCCGAGATAGTCGTCGGGCGTGTAGATCGTCGCCTTGATCCACGGTTCCTCCACCATGTCGATCCGGTTCACATCCGGCCAGTCGGCAGGGTTGTGGATGTCGATGACCTTGGCATCCTCGGTCTTGGTATGGGCGAGGTGCACGCGGTAGACCACGGACGGGGCCGTGGTGATGAGGTCGAGGTCGTATTCGCGGCTGAGGCGTTCCTGGATGATCTCCAGGTGCAGAAGGCCGAGAAAGCCGGCGCGAAAGCCGAAGCCCAGCGCGGCGCTGCTTTCCATCTCGTAGCTGAAGCTGGCGTCGTTGAGGCGCAGCTTGCCGATGCTTTCGCGCAGCTTCTCGAACTCGGCCGCGTCGACCGGGAAGAGGCCGCAGAAGACCACCGGCTGCACTTCCTTGTAGCCGGGCAGCGCCTTGTCCGCCCCGCCCTTCACCGTGGTGATGGTGTCGCCGACGCGGGCCTGTTCGACTTCCTTGATCTGCGCGGTGATGAAGCCGATCTCGCCCGGCCCGAGTTCGGGCAGGTCGGTGCGCTTGGGGGTGAAGCAGCCGACACGGTCGATCAGGTGCTGCGTGCCGCCCTGCATGAACTTGATGTTGAGGCCCTTCCTGATCACCCCGTCCATCACGCGCACGAGGATGACCACGCCGAGGTAGGGATCGTACCATGAGTCGACCAGCATGGCCTTGAGCGGCGCGTCGCGGTCGCCCTGCGGCGGCGGGATGCGGGCGACGAGGGCCTCCAGCGTATCCTCGATGCCGATGCCGGACTTGGCCGATGTGAGGACGGCGTCCGATGCGTCGAGGCCGATGATGTCCTCGATCTCGGCGCGGACCTTGTCGGGTTCGGCGGCGGGCAGGTCGATCTTGTTGATGACGGGGACGATCTCGTGATCGTGCTCGATCGATTGGTAGACGTTGGCGAGGGTCTGGGCTTCCACGCCCTGCGCGGCGTCGACCACCAGCAGCGCGCCTTCGCACGCGGCCAGGGAGCGCGAGACCTCGTAGGCGAAGTCGACGTGGCCGGGCGTGTCCATGAGGTTGAGCTCATAGGTCTCGCCATCCTTGGCGGTGTAGTTGAGGCGCACGGTCTGCGCCTTGATGGTGATGCCGCGCTCCTTCTCGATGTCCATGTTATCAAGGACTTGCTCGGACATCTCGCGGTCGGTCAGGCCGCCCGTGAACTGGATCAGCCGGTCGGCGAGCGTCGACTTGCCGTGATCGATATGAGCGATGATCGAGAAATTGCGGATCTTGGAAAGGTCAGTCATTACGCCAGCGCCTTTAGCGGCGCAAAACTGCGCTGTCAGCCGGAATTAGAGCGCCGCAATACGCTCAGTTCTGGTTCTGGCTGGGCGCGTTGGGCGAGAGCTTGAACTTGGCGAAACCGGCATTGGCCGGCGCCTGGTCTGCCATCGCATGCTTGCCGGCCGGAAGGGCCTGCAAGGGCGCGCCGGCAACAGCAAGTTCGTAGGGGCTGACACGGTGCCGGGTGCAAAGACCGCCCGCCCCGTCGTCGACCAGTTCCTGCTCGAATTCGAGACCCTGCGTGTCCCCCATCGTCCGGCGCACGGTGCATACAGCCAGCTGGCCGCCACCGAAATCGAGCACGAACATCGTACCCACTGGCACGTCTTCGAGCCCTTCGATCATGGCCCCCGTGCGCGACAGGTTGCGCAGCGTCACGTCGTAATAGTGGTCTTCGTGGATCAGGCCGATGCGGCGGAAAACGGTGCGGCGATTGGCGCGCTGGCTTCCTTGGTCGGTAGGCTTGAGCACCCACTCCCCGCTCGTGATTTCCTGCATGACGGCGTCGTGACCGATGGCGTCGGAGAATACGAACCCCTGAACCTGGATCACGCCGAGATGGTGCAGCTCTTCCATCAGCGGCAGGGCGTGCACGCCAGATGCGGCCGTTTCCATGCCCATGGCATTGGCGAGAGCCACCACAGCACGCACGAGGTCCATGTCGCCGAGATCGTTGCCCAATACCGGTTCGAAGAACTTCGCGCCGATCTTGAGCGTATTGAACGGAGCCCGGCGCAGATAGGCAAGCGAGGACATGCCCGTGCCAAACTGGTCAAGCGTCAGCCGCACGCCCAGCTTGAACAGCTGACCGAGGGCAGCGTCGACCTTGGAGGCATCGCCGAGCAGGACCGACTCGTTGAGTTCGAGTTCGAGACGCGACGGATCGAGGCCCGTTTCGTCCAGTATCTTGCCGACCAGCTCGACAAATCCGTTGGCTTCGAACTGAACCGGCGAGATGTTGAGCGAGAGGCGGAGGCCACCCGGCCACTTCACTGCGTCCTCGCAGGCCCTGCGCAATGCCCACTCGCCGATCGGAACGATCAGGCGGCTGCCTTCCGCAATCGGGAGGAAAGTGTCGGGCGAGACGCGGCCGCGATCCTCGTCTTCCCAGGAATATTTTGCCTCGAGGCCGATAACCTTGTTCGAGCCCAGCTCGACCACAGGCTGGTATTCGATAGTGAAATTGCCATTCTCGATCGCGCTCGCGAGGTCTTCCTCCATACGCTTGCGCAGATTGGCTTCGTGTTCGAGGTCTGCCGCATAGAAGCGGAACTGGCCGCGTCCGCCGTTTTTCGACGCATACAGCGCTAGGTCTGCCGCACGAGTCAGTTCCTCGCGCTTGACGCCGTCATAGGGAGCGATCGCCACCCCGACGGAGCAACCGATGGTGCAGCGGCCTTCTTCGACCGAATAAGGCTGCGAGAGCATCTGAATGATCTTCTTGGCGATTTCGCCCAGCTCGCCGCGGTCGTCCATGTCGGGGATGAGGACCTGGAATTCGTCGCCGCCGAGACGCCCGATCTCGCCGCGGCTGCCGACAGCGCTGCGAAGGCGGTCCGCGACCTGCTGTAGCAACTGGTCGCCGGCGGCATGGCCGAGCGTATCGTTGACCTGCTTGAACCGGTCGAGGTCGAGCATCATCAGCGCAGCGGTTCGCTTGGCGGCGCAGAAGGCATGCAGCGTGGAATCGATGCGCTGTTCCATCCGGTGCCGATTTGCGAGGCCGGTCAGCGAATCGAACTTGGCCAGGCGGTTTGCCTCCTCCTCGGCGCGGAATTCTTCGGTTACGTCGACCACACTGCCGCGGAACCCGGAAAATTCGGTCTGCTCGTCGTAAAGCGCGCGGCCGGAAAGGCTGAGCACCGCGTCATTGTCCGGCGCCTGCGCCTGTGTCGACAGGTTGGCGAAGGATTTTCGGGTGTTGAGCTTCAGGCCGAGCGAACGCCCATCGGTCTCGCCCTCGATAGGGATGAGAACCTGCTGAAGCGGCGTACCAATCAGCGATTCCTGCGTCGCACCGAGGCGCACGGCAATGGCCGGCGAAATATAGGCAATGTTGCCCTGGCGGTCGGTGGCCCAGAAGCCCAGGACGCCGCTCGCTTCGATTTCGTCGACGATCCGCGCCTTGTCGGAGGCAGAGAAATTGCTCTGGCCCACCAGATCGCCCGCGTCCTTGCGCGAGGAAAACAGGTTGGAAAAGGGCATGGCCCCCATGGCGGGTCGACCTCGAAAACGTTGAACTCTCTTTACGAGGTCTAGGCCGGAATGGTTATTTTTAGCCTAACACCAAGCGTAAATGTCCCCGATCAACCGGCTTTTTTCTGGCGCGACCGATTGGTGATGTCGACTTCCATGAACTGCTTGCGGGTGCCGTTGGCCAGATTTTCAGCCATCAGTATTGCGTAAGGATCTTCCGGAAGGCTTGCGAGCGGCTGGTTGGCGGCCGCCGCGATCTCATAGGGCGAGACACGATGCCGCGTGCAAAGGCCGTCGGAGCCGTCGCTGATGAGCGGTGTTTCGAATTCCAGCCCTTGGGTGAATTGATCCGACCGGCGGACGGTTGCAACCGCCAGCTGTCCGCCACCCAGGTCCAGGACCACGGGGGTACCGATCGGGACGTTCAGCAGGCCCTCCACGCGGGCGCCTGTCTTGGACAAGTCGCGCATAACCACGTGATACCGGTGGTCCTCGTGGATCATGCCGACACGGCGATAAACGCTCTTTCGTTCGGCGCGGAACCTTTCGGGCCCGCGGGCCTCGTATTTCAGTTCCTGGCTATCAAGGCGCTCGTGCAGTTCTTCGTTGCTGATCGCTGTAGAGAAAATGAAGCCCTGGATATGACTGGCCCCGCGTTCCTCGACGAGATTGAGCTCGTCCTTGGTTTCGACCCCCTCTGCCACGGTTTCCATGCCGAGGGATTCCGCCAGATTTACGATCGCCGACATGATCGCCGGGTTGTTGTTACCCTTCTCCGTCGCGCCTTGAACGAAGGCACGGTCGATCTTGATTTTGTCGAATGGAGCCTTCTGCAGATAGCTGAGCGAGGAATATCCCGTACCGAAGTCATCCAGCGCAAGGCGGACGCCGATCCGCTTCAGTTCCTCGAACATCGTCTGCGTCCTGTCGGCATCGCCGACGAAAACGCTTTCCGTGATCTCGAGCTCCAGACGTCCCGCCGGCATGCGGGTTTCATAGAGGATTTCCTTCACCTTCTTCGGGAAGTCGTCATTTGCGAACTGGATAGCAGATACGTTGACGGCAACCCGCAGTTCGAAAGGCCATCCGGCGGCCTCTCGGCAAACTTCACGCAGGGCCCAATCACCGAGTTCCGTGATCATGCCGATTTCCTCGGCAACGGGAATGAACTGCGACGGCGGGATGAAACCGCGCTCCGGATGCTCCCAGCGCATCAGCGCTTCCAGGCAGTGGAGCGTGTGATCCTTCGCCTTGACGATCGGCTGGTAATACATCCGCAGATCGCCGTTTTCGATTGCCGCGCGCAGGTCCATCTCGATACGGCTGCGGGTCTGCGCGCCGTCCCGCATGTCGATATTGTAGAACCGATAGCAACCCTTGCCCTTGGCTTTCGCGCCATAGAGCGCGAGGTCGGCAGCCTTCACCAGTTCGTCGGGCTCAACGCCATCGAAAGGCGACACCGCCACGCCCACCGATGTACCGATCGACACGCGGGTGTTGTTGATCTGGTACGGCTGCGAGATCATCTTGATCAGGCGGTCGGCCAGTTCACCAAGCTCTGCGCGGTCGTCCATGTCCTGCAACATGATCTGGAACTCGTCACCGCCGAGGCGCGCGATCTCGCCCTTGTTACCAATGATCCGTTCGATGCGGTTCGCCACCTGCTTGAGCAGTTCGTCGCCAGCCGGGTGGCCATGCGTGTCATTGACCTGCTTGAACCGATCGAGGTCGAGCATCAGCAACGCACAACTGCGCTGCGAGGCCTGGAACGCCTTCAGGGTCGACTCCAGCCGCTTGTTCATACGATGCCGGTTCGCAAGGCCGGTAAGGGAATCGAACTCGGCCATTCGCTCCGCATCTAGGCGTGACGAGCGGGATGCGGTGATATCCTTGGCGCTTCCTCGGTAGCCTAGGAAATTGCGCTCTTCATCGTACTGCGGGACGCCGGTCAGTTCCCAGTACTGGCCGCTTTCCTTGCCGCCCCCGGCAATCTGGACCGGGTGGTGCGAGATGGAGCCTCGCGCCGATATTACGAACTTGAACGGACGTCCTTCGCGCGTGCTCTCTTCGTCCTGCAGGAAGAATTCCGCCAACGGTGCGCCCACCACATCGGCTTCCGAAACACCCAGTTCCTTGAGTGCGGCAGGCGAGAGGTAGATCAGGCGGCCTTCGCTGTCGCTGGCCCAGAACCAGCCCAGTCCGGCGTTCTCGAAACTTTCGAGCAGTTCGAGGCGCGAGAGCATATGGGGCTCCTCGGCATCGTTGGCAGCTGCGACCTTGCCGCCTTTGCCCGATGCCCCCGCCTTGGCTTTCGACCGTTTCGAGAAAAATCCGCTCATTCCAATATCCGATTGCAATCCCGTTTCCCGATCCAGGCCGGGCGTTGCGCGTTTCCTAGTGGAAAATACTTACCCAATGCATAACCATCGAACCGACCTGTGAGCGCGGCTTGGCGCATGCTTGCACAGTGCCGCGTCCGAAGGCATTGTCGCTTTTCATTCAGCGGGGGAGAGGACCGCAGATGCGTCACATTGCCATTATCGGCTCAGGTCCGTCAGGCTATTACGCCGCAGAAGCGGCAGGGAAAAAGTGGGGCGATGATGCCCGTATCGACGTTTTCGACAAGCTCCCGGTACCTTACGGCCTGATCCGCACGGGCGTCGCTCCCGACCACCAGTCGATCAAGGCGGTGGCGAGGCGCTACGAAAAGACAGCGCTCACGGAAAATGTGCGCTTTGTCGGCAATGTGACCGTGGGCACCGACGTGACCGTGCCGGAGCTGCAGGACCTCTATGATGCGGTGATCTTTGCCACCGGCGCGCCGCATGACCGCCAGCTGGGGCTCGAAGGCGAAGATCTCGGCAACATCTTCGGCAGCGCGGCCTTCGTCGGATGGTACAACGGACATCCCGATTTCGCTGCGCTCGATCCCGATTTTTCCGGCAAGCACGCGGTTGTCATCGGCATGGGCAATGTCGCGCTCGACGTCGCCCGCATCCTGTCCAAGACGGAAGGCGAGATGGCCGGATCGGACATCGTCGAACACGCACTTTCCGCGCTGCGGGGCTCGCAGCTCGAAACGGTGACGATCCTTGGCCGGCGCGGCCCCCACCAGATCATGATGACGCCCAAGGAATTGGGCGAGCTCATGCATCTCGAACGGGCCAGCCCGATGGTGGACCCCGAAGACATGCCGCCGGTGGACGACGATCTCATCCTTGAGCCTGGCCTGCGCAAATCGGTCACGCTGCTACGCGATTTCGCGGCAATCCCGGCCAGCATCCACGGCGAGACGCCGATCGGGATCGAGTTCGATTTCTTCGCCAACCCCGTAAGTTTCGAGGGCAAGGACGGCAAGGTCAGCGCGGTCGAGGTCGAGAAGACGGTAATCGAAAAAGGGCGCGCCTTTGGCACCGGCGAGACGTACCGCGTGCCCGCCGACCTGGTCATCAGCTGCATCGGCTATCGCAGTTCTTCGATCGAAGGTGTCCCGTTCGATGAAAGGCAGGGCAAGTTCGCCAATGACGACGGCCGCATCCTTCCCGGCCTTTACTGCGTCGGCTGGGCCAAGCGCGGACCTACCGGCACCATCGGCACCAACCGGCCCGACGGATATGGCGTCATCGACCTCGTGGCAGAGGACATCGGACAGGGCAGTCGCAAGCGCGGGCGCGAGGGGTTCGACGAACTGGCAGCGGCTCGTGGGCTCGATATCGTGACGTTCCGCGACTGGCAAAAGATCGAGGAAGCCGAAGCTGCCGCAGCGCGCGAGGGCGCCCCGCGCGAAAAATTCGTCGATATCGCCGACATGATTGCAGCACGCGGGTAATCGGAACGCTGGCGCAGCGGCACGTGTTGGCTTAGTGATACAGACATAAGAACGAACGAAAGGGACCCGGAATACCCATGGCACAGCTTGAAGACGAAGCCGCCCAGTCCACCAGCGCTCTTGGCCCGCTTATCGGCCTTACACGCGAGGATATCTTCGGAGCGGTTGCCGTCATGCTGCGCGAAACGGCATCGGATCCCCAGCGGCTGATGAAACACGGCCAGGACATGGGCCAGGACATGGTCAAGATCATGACCGGCCAGAGCGATCTTGCACCCGATCCGAAAGACAAGCGTTTCCAGGACCCGGCCTGGCAATACAACCCCTTCATGCGCGCCGGCATGCAGTACTACCTCGCCGTCCAGAAGGGCGCGTCGAAATGGCTCGAGGACCTTGAGCTCGACGAGCTCGAGAAGGATCGCGCTCGCTTCATCTCGAATATCATCATCGACGGGCTTGCCCCGACCAATACGCTGGTCGGTAACCCGACGGCCCAGAAGATGGCTATCACCAGCGGCGGTCTCAGCCTGATCAAGGGCCTCAAGAACGCCTATGACGACATGGTCCATAACAAGGGAATGGTAAGCCAAGTCGACAAGAAGCCGTTCAAGCTGGGCGAGAATATCGCGACATCGAAGGGCTCGGTCGTCCTGCGCACCGAGATGATGGAACTGGTGCAATATGCCCCGACCACGGACGAGGTCTACGAGATCCCGCAGCTCACCATCCCGCCGCAGATCAACAAGATGTACATCAACGATCTGTCGCCCGAAAAATCGGTGGTGAAGTACCAGCTCGACAACGGAATCCAGACCTTCGTGATCAGCTGGAAGAACCCCAGCAAGGAACAGGGCCACTGGGACATGACCGACTACGTCCGTTCCTGCCGCGAGGCGATGGAAGCGGTCAGCAAGATCACCGGCTCGAAGAAGGTCAACGTATCCGCAGGCTGCTCGGGCGGCCAGACCGCCTCGATGCTCGCCAGCAAGATGGCCTCGGACAAGGACGATCTGCTCGGCGCGCTCACGCTCATGGTCTGCGTGCTGCACCCCAAGCAGAACGATATCGAGGCAGGTTCTCTCGTCAGCGAAAACGGCCTCGCGCTTGCCAAGCGCCGCGCGGCCAAGAAGGGCGTCATCAAGGGTGACGACCTCTCGCGCGGCTTCGCCTGGTTGCGCCCGAACGACCTGATCTGGAACTACGTGATCAACAACTACCTGCTTGGCCAGGACCCGCCCGCATTCGACGTGCTGTTCTGGAATGCCGATGCGACCAACCTCTCGGCCGCCCTGATGGGTGATTTCCTGCACGCCTTCGAAACGCTGGCCTTCACCAGGAAGGGCGAGGTGGAAATGGTCGGCCACAAGGTCGATTTGTCGAAGGTGACGAGCGACCTGTTCATCCTCGGCGGCGTGACCGACCACATCACCCCGTGGAAAGCCACTTACCGTTCGACGCAGCTCTTCGGCTCGAAGGACATTACCTATGTTCTGTCGCACTCGGGCCACATGCAGGCGATTCTCAACCCGCCCGGAAACCCCAAGGCACGCTATTATGTGCAGAAGGACCCGAAAAAGAAGCTGCCCGACACTGCGGACGAGTGGTTGAAGGGAACCGAAGAAGTTTCAGGGTCTTGGTGGCCATACTGGATGGAATGGGTGCAGGCCCGCGCCGGCAAGCAGAAGAAAGCGCCCGCGAAACTGGGGAACAAGGAATACGAACCGCTGGACCCCGCCCCCGGTCTCTACGTTATGGAGGCGTGCTGACATTTCCGTCGGCAGGTTGCAGGACACACACGTGAGCGCATCGAACAAGGGAAGCCTGACCGCGACGGTCGAGATGATCGAAGCAGGCGGCAGGTCGTTGCGCGTTGCGCACTGGCGACTGGGCGAGAAATCAAACCATCCGCCGATCCTGTTCTTTAACGGCATCGGCGCCAATATCGAGGCTGTCGCCCCGCTTGCCGAAATGCTGACCGAGCGCGGCTTCGTCATGTTCGACATGCCCGGTACCGGCGAAAGCCCCGACCCGGTCATGCCCTACAACCCCTTCACGATGTGCTGGACTGCCTCGCAGGTCCTAGACCACCTCGGCGTAGAGCTGTGCGACGTGATGGGCGTGTCCTGGGGCGGCGCGATGGCGCAGCATTTCGCACTCCAGCATCCCAAGCGCACCCGCAGGCTCGTGCTGGCCGCGACCACGCCGGGCATGCTGATGGTGCCTGGCAATCCGGCGGCGCTGTCCAAGATGGCGGACCCGCGCCGCTACATCGATCCCGAGTTCATGAACGAACACTTCGCCACGCTTTACGGCGGCGTGGACCGTGACGGTGCGGCACACCAGAAGGACAGCCACATCGGCCGCCTCAAGCCGCCGTCGCCGCGTGGCTATCTCTACCAGCTGCTCGCCATGCTCGGCTGGACCAGCCTGCCCGCCCTGCCCTTCCTCAGCAAGGAAGTGCTGATCATGATGGGCGACGACGACCAGATCGTCCCGTTGATCAACGGCAGGATCCTGGCGTCGGCGATCCGCAATTCACAGCTCAAGGTGCTGAAGGGCGGCGGACACCTCTTCCTGCTGACCCATGCCGACGAAAGCGTGGAAGCGCTGCGCGACTTCCTGGACGCACCGGACACCAGCGAAGAACTGGGCCGCGCCGCCTGAACGGGGCAGCGGGGTCGGGAGGGGAATGACGATAGCCACCGATCCCGCAGTTGCCGCCAATCCTCTGGCCAGCCAGCCGGTCCGCCACTCGACCGGTGAAGGCGGCGCACTCGGCAAAACCGGCCTTGCGTGGGCCAGCTTCGAATGGGCTCGCAATCCCTATTACATCCTGATCGTCATCTACATTTTCGCGCCTTATTTCGCGCGCGACATCATCGGGGCGGACCTGCTGGAAAGCGGTGCGTTGGATGGCCTTCCCCCTGACGAGGCCCGCGCCGCTGCCAATGCGCAGGGTCAGGCGACGATCGCATCGGTTACCAAATGGGCCGGCCTGATTGCCGCGTTGACGGCTCCGTTTCTGGGGGCAGCACTCGATCGCGGCGGGCGGTTGAAGCCGATCCTCGCCATTTTCCTCGGCCTGATTACGCTGTGTTCGGCAATGCTGTGGTTTGCCATGCCGGGCGGCGAAGGCCTGCCTGTCGGAATGATAATGGCGCTGCTGGTGATCGCCTATGTCAGCTATACCTATTCCGAGGTCACCCATAACGCGATGCTGAGCGTGTCGGGCGAACCGCGCAGGCTGGCAATGATTTCCGGCCTTGGCCTAGGCCTCGGCAATGGCGCTGCGACGCTGATCTTTGCAGCCATCGCCCTGCTGTTCGTCTTGCCCGCCATGGTCGGCTGGCCTTTTGCGGAGCCGCAATTCGGGCTCGACCTTACCAAGTTCGAACACGCCCGGCTCGCAGGCCCGATCTGCGCCGTATGGCTGGCGCTGTTTTCGATCCACTTCTTCCTCCATGCGAAGGATCCCGGCGTTCCCGGCGCAAGCTGGCGAGCCGCATTCCGGGACGGGGCGTGCAGTGTCTGGCGCACGGTGCGCGAGGCGGCGACCTACCGCGAGCTGCTGAAATTCCTCGTCGCGCGGATGTTCTATGCCGACGCCATGGCCGCACTGCTCGCGCTGGGTGCGGTCTATGTCGCGCTGTTCCTCGAATGGAACTTCCTAGAGATGCTCTGCTACGCGATTTTCGCCAGCGCATGGGCCTTCGCGGGGGGCATTTTCGGCGGCTGGCTGGAGGAGAAAGTCGGCGTCAAACGCGCGCTCGCGCTCGAAATCTTCGCGATGATCGTGGTCGGCCTGTTCCAGCTCAGCATCACGCAGGACAGCCTGCTGTTCGGCACGGTCGCGAACTTCACGGTTTGGGACGGTGTCGTCTTCCCGACGCTTTCGGACCTCGTCTATCTCTGCTCGATCAGCGTCATTGCCGTGACCGCCACTGCCAGCATTTCGTCCAGCCGGACCATGCTCGTCACCCTTGCCCCGCCCGGGCGCAGCGGCGAATTTTTCGGGCTCTATGCCATCGCCGGCACCATCACAGTCTGGATGGGGCCGCTGCTGGTAGAACAGTTCACCCTGTGGTCGGGCGACCAGCGCATCGGCATGGCCGCCATCTCGCTGCTGTTCGTCATCGGGCTCGGGATTTTGCTCGCCGTGCGAATGCCCGAACGGACCCTCTAAAGCGCGCTAGACATATCGGTTGCAATGTGGAACCTTCTCTTCCGAGAGAGAGGATCACCACATGCCCACATTCGATACGATCATCCGTGGCGGCACCATCGTCGACGGGACCGGCGCAGCGCGTTTCACCGGCGACATCGCCATCAAGGACGGCCTGATCGCGCAGGTCGGCACTGTGTCCGGCGACGCTGCTGAAGAAATCGATGCGGCAGGCCTGCTGGTGACCCCCGGCTTCGTGGACATCCACACGCATTACGACGGGCAGGCGACCTGGGACCAGGAAATGGCCCCGTCCAGCTGGCACGGTGTCACCACGGTCGTCATGGGCAATTGCGGCGTCGGCTTCGCTCCGGCCAAGCCCGACAAGCACGAATGGCTGATCGGCCTGATGGAGGGGGTCGAGGACATCCCCGGCACCGCGCTTGCCGAAGGCATGAGCTGGGACTGGGAGACCTTCCCAGAATATCTCGACGCTCTCGAAAAACTGCCGCGTACGGTCGACGTAGGCACCCATGTCCCGCACGGTTCGGTCCGCGCCTACGTACTCGGCGACAGGGAGCGTCCGGGTGCCATTCCGACCGAGGATGACATCGCGAAGATGTCTGCCATCGTCGAAGAAGGCGTGCGGGCCGGCGCGCTCGGTTTCTCGACCTCGCGCACCGTGCTCCACCGCGATGTCGACGGGGAGGTCGTGCCCGGCACTACGGCCACCGCGGAAGAATTGGTCGAGATCGGGCGCGCCATGGGCCGCGCGGGTCACGGCGTGTTCGAAATGGCCAGCGACATGATGCGCGAATGGGACGAGTTCGGCTGGATGGGCAAGCTGAGCCGCGAAACCGGCCTTCCCGTTACTTTCGCCGCGCTGCAGTCCATCGCCAAGGAAATGCCGCTCGACGAGCAGATCGCCTCGATGCGCGCGGAGAACGACAATGGCGCGAACATCGTCGCCCAGATCGCGCTGCGCGGAAACGGCATCGTCATGGCGTGGCAGGGCACCGTCCACCCCTTCCGCCTCAAGCCAAGCTGGCAGGAAATTGCCGAACTTCCGTGGGAAGAGCAGAAGGCGAAGCTGCTCGACCCGGAATTCAAGGCCAGGCTCCTTTCCGAGCAGCACGACTTTTCCGAGGTCAACCAGGACATCATCGGCCTGATCATGGTCGTGTGCGGCGGCTGGAACATGCAGTTCGAAATGGACCCGGACTTCAATTACGAGCCGACCGCCGAGGAAAGCATCATGGCCCGCGCTGCCAAGGCAGGCGTTTCGGGCGACGAGTACGCTTATGACCTGCTCTGCCGCGACGATTGCAAGGGCTTCATCTACTTGCCCATCCTCAATTACGCGGATGGCAATCTCGACTTCCTCCACGATCTCCAGCACGCCGACGACACAGTGAATTCGCTGTCGGACGGCGGCGCGCATTGCGGGACGATCTGCGATGCCGCCTCGCCCACCTTCATGCTGCAACACTGGGTGCGCGATCGCTCGCGCGGAACGATCGGGCTGGAAAACGCGATCAAGCGCCAGTGCGCCGATACCGCAAGGCTCTATGGGCTCGAGGATCGCGGCGTCCTTGCCCCCGGCTATCTCGCCGACATCAACATCATCGACATGGACCGGCTGAAGTTGGGCAAGCCGTGGCTTGCCTTCGACCTGCCTGCGGGCGGCAAGCGCCTGCTCCAGAAAGCCGATGGCTATGTCGCCACGATCAAGAACGGCGTCGTGACCTTCCGTGAAGGCAAATGGACCGGCGAAGCTCCGGGCGGGCTGATCCGCGGTCCCCAACGCGCCGAACTGGCGGAGGCGGCAGAATGAAGGCGATCCGCACCGGCGCATCGCCCTCCACCCTCGAAGCCCTAGAATTCGTCGATGTCGACGCCCCCGCCGCGCCGGGGCCCGGCGAGATCACGGTCGACCTGAAGGCGAGTTCGCTCAATTATCATGACTATGCCGTTGTGAAGGGCATGATCCCGACGCAGCAGGGCCGCATTCCCATGTCGGATGGCGCAGGCACAGTCAGCGCGGTCGGAGAAGGCGTTACCGAGTTCGCAGTCGGCGACCACGTGGTCAGCACCTTCTTCCCCGACTGGATCGACGGCGAGCCGCCGCAGACCGCCTTCACGCGCGTGCCGGGCGACGGGATCGACGGCTATGCGTGCGAGAAAGTGACCGCGCCGACGCATTGGTTCACCCGCGCCCCCGCCGGATACAGCCACGCGGAGGCGGCGACGCTGACCTGCGCGGCGCTGACCGCATGGCGCGCGCTGTTCGTGGACTATTCGCTCAAGCCCGGCGACACCGTGCTGGTGCAGGGGACCGGCGGTGTTTCGATTTTCGCCCTGCAGTTTGCAAAAGCGGCGGGTGCAACGGTCATCGCCACCAGCTCATCGGGCGAGAAGCTTGAGCGGGTGAAGGCTATGGGTGCCGACCACCTCATCAATTACCGCGAAACCGAAGCCTGGGGCGCGCAGGCGCTGGCCATTACGCGTGGCCGCGGCGTCGACTGCGTGGTGGAGATCGGCGGCGCGGGCACGCTCGACCAGTCGATGCTGGCGACCCGCGTCGCTGGCCACGTGGCGCTGATCGGCGTGCTGGCAGGTTTTGCCGGGCCGGTGCAGACCGCTCTGCTCTTTTCCAGGAACCTCAAGGTCCAGGGCCTGACGGTGGGCAGCCGCAAGATGCAGCAGGACATGATCGCCGCCATCGAGGCGAACGGCATCAAACCGGTCATCAGCGATACCTTTCCGCTGGAACGACTCGCCGACGCTTTCCGCCACCAGGAAAGCGGCGGTCACTTCGGCAAGATCGCGATCGAAATCTAGGGTTCGATCACGATCCCCTTTGCGGGATCGACCTTTCCGCCCAACATCTCGACGAAGATGTCGCGCGCCGCGCCGAGGCCTTGGTGACGCTCGATCTCGATCGAGCCGCCGGCGTCCTGGAGGAAGCCGTGCCAGCTTTCCGCGACCATAGCGCCAGCCTTTTCGGGGCCGTGTTCCTTGAACAGGGCGACGGCATGGTCGGGCGCAAAGAACAGCGTGGGCGCCGGGCCGGGGAGGCTCGCTCCGCCGCCAAGGCCGCCGCCGCGCTCATCGATATGGGTCGCGCCGACGAGGCAGGAGTATTTCAGCGCGTCGCCGAGATGGTGATGGAGCTGGCCGAGCAGTCCCGCATTGCCTGCGAAATCGACGGTAACGCTGGGCTCCGGCAGGATGCTGGAAACCTCGTCATAGGACAGCACCTCGTCATAGAGGCCGCTGGCCTTCACGAAATCGACGTTACCGGCAGAGGTCAGGCCGACGCGGCGAACCGACGGCGAGCGGCGCTTGGCAACGCTGGCCAGCCCCATGGCAGTCTTTGACGAAGCACTGGTTAGTACAACCTGCCCTGCCCCGAACCAGTCCTGCGAGCGCATGAAGTATTCGATCAGGAAGCCGGTCTTGAACAGCGGTCCGAAGATCATCCGTTCGCCTTCGCGCGCCGGATCGTGTTCGGGATCGGCAGCGAGGCGCGAATACTGGTTGTAGATCGGGCTCATCGGCTGGCGATGCGGCGCCATGTCGACGAAGCCCGACGCGCTGACCTTGCCCGGGATCACGTCGAGGTGGCTCGCCATGGGAAGGTAGCCGTAAACCCGCTCACCCACCGCGAAATCGGGGCTGTTGCTTTCTACGACGCGCGCATGACCCCACATGGGCACGATGCCCTTGCCTTCGGGTGCGGGGAAGAAATTCCAGTAGCCGAAGCCGTCCCCGACCACGGCATAGGTCACATTGTTCGCCGTGACCGAAAAGCTCTCGACCGCCAGCCGCACGCCGCCATCGGGCAAGGCGCCCGCGTCCATATCGACCAGTTCGGCACTGGCCAGTTTCGACTTGTCGACGTGAACCTGCAGCATGGCGTCTCTCCTTCTTGCGGGGAGAGACGCTAGCGGCAGGAATTGGCCTTTGCGAGGATTAAACCCGCATCGGCATCAGGACGTAGAGCGCGGGGCTGTTGTCGTCCTTGCGGATCAGCGTCGGTGCGCCTGCGTCGGCCAGGTGGATTTCCACCGTGTCGCTGTCGATCTGGCCGAGGATGTCCTTGAGATAGCTGGCATTGAAGCCGATTTCGAACCCGTCCGCACCATATTCGGCCGGCAGTTCCTCGGTCGCGGTGCCGTTGTCGGGCGAGGTCACGGTCAGCACGACCTTGTCCTTCTCGAGGCCCATCTTCACTGCACGGGTCTTTTCGGTGGCGATGGTCGCCACGCGGTCGACGCCTTCGTGGAACGTGCGGGGATCGAGCTTCAGCAGCTTGTCGTTGCCGGTCGGAATGACGCGCGAATAATCCGGGAAAGTGCCGTCGATCAGCTTGCTGGTCAGCACCACGCCCCCTTCACCGCCGAGCGTGAAGCGGATCTTGCTGGCCGACAGGTCGATCTGGACGTTGCCGTCCATCTTTTCTTCCAGCAGCTTGCGCAGTTCGGCCACCGCTTTGCGGGGCACGATAACGTCCGGCATGCCTTCCGCACCTGCGGGACGCGGCAGGGTGAAGCGGGCAAGGCGGTGACCGTCGGTCGCCGCAGCTTTCAGCACGGGCTGGTCTTCGTCCGACACGTGCAGGAAGATGCCGTTGAGATAGTAGCGGGTTTCCTCGGTCGAGATGGCGAACCGCGTGCGGTCGATCATTTCGGCAAGTGTCTTGGCCGGCAGTTCGAAGCTGGTCGGCAAATCGCCTTCCACGATCACCGGGAAATCGTCGCGCGGCAGCGTCGGCAGCGAGAAGCGGCTGCGCCCGGCCTTGATCGCCATGCGGTTTTCCGCGGTTTCGAGGCTGACCTGGCTACCTTCGGGCAGCTTGCGCGCGATGTCGAACAGCAGGTGGGCCGAAACGGTGATCGCGCCGGAGGATTCCACGCTGGCGGCATCCATGTGCTCCACCACCTGCAAATCGAGGTCGGTCGCCATGACCTTCAGCCCGTTGCCTTCGGCTTCGATGAGCACGTTCGACAGGATCGGGATGGTGTTGCGGCGTTCGACGACCGACTGCACGTGGGAGAGACAGCGCAGCAGCGTTGCGCGTTCGATAGTGGCCTTCATGGGTCCTTCTTTCGTCCCTGTTGGGCGCGCGAAGGGCCGGAATCGCCCCTGAGCGCCGGAATACGGATATCCACCCTAGCGGGGCGGTATGCGGGGGCAAGGCTTGAGCGCCCTGCCAGCCCGCTACATGACCGATTCCTTGGGGATAAAAGGGGTTTATCCCATCATCGCCATGCCACCGTTCACATGGATGGTCTGGCCGGTGACATAGGCAGCCTCGTCGCTGGCGAGATAGGCCACGGCAGCGCCGATCTCGTCACCCTCGCCCATGCGGCCCATCGGGATACGCGAATTGATCGCGCCCTTCTGGTCGTCGGTCAGCGCGTCGGTCATCGCCGTGCGGATGAAGCCCGGTGCGACGCAGTTCACCGTGATGTTGCGGCTGGCGAGTTCCTGCGCGAGGCTCTTCGACATGGCGGTGAGGCCGCCCTTGGCCGCGGTATAGTTCATCTGGCCCGGATTGCCGGTGTGGCCGACCACGCTGGTGATCGAGATGATGCGGCCGCCCTTGGCCTTCATCATGGGACGCGCGCTGGCGCGCATCAGGCGGAAGCTCGCCTCGAGATTGATGCGGATCACCTCGTCCCATTCCTCGTCCTTCATGCGCATGGCGAGGTTGTCGCGCGTAATGCCGGCATTGTTGACGAGGATGTCCATCCGGCCGAGCGTGTCGACGGTCGCCGGGATCAGTTCTTCCACCTGCTTCGTATCGGACAAATTGCAGGTAATCTCGACATGGTCGTGCCCGAATTCGTCGTTCAGCTCCTCGCGGAAGGCGCGCAGCTTGGCCGCGTTTGAGCCGGACAGCGCAAGGCGGGCGCCCTGACGCGCAAGAGCGCGGGCGATGGAGGAACCGATGCCGCCGCTGGCGCCGGTAACGAGGGCGGTCTTTCCTTCGAGGCTGAACATCATGCGTTCTCCTTGGCGAAATTCTCGAGGTCTTCCATGCTGACGAGGCTAACGGTGGCCGCCTCCTTGTCGATGCGCCCGACCATCGGGCCGAGCACCTTGCCGCCCAGTTCGACGAAGCGTTCGATGCCCGCCTCGCGCATGGCGATGACGCTTTCGCGCCAGCGCACGCGGCCGGTCACCTGTTCGACCAGCAGGCGCTGTTCCTCTGCAGGATCGGTGACGCGCGATGCGGTGACGTTGGCGAAGAGCGGCACGGTGAAAGCCGAAGGCGCGGTTTCCGCCAGCGCGGCTTCCATCCGGCGGGCGGCCGGCTCCATTAGCGAACAGTGGAAGGGCGCGGACACGGGCAGCTTGATACCGCGCTTGATGCCGTGATCCTTGGCCAGTTCGATGGCGCGGTCGATGGCTTCGGCATGGCCGGAAATGACGACCTGCGTGGGATCGTTGTCGTTGGCGACTTCGCACACCTGCCCTTCGGCAGCGGCAGCGGCGAGCGCGCTCGCCTTTTCGATATCGGCCCCCAGCAGCGCGGCCATGGCGCCCACGCCGATCGGAACCGCGTCCTGCATGGCGATACCGCGCAGGCGCAGCAGCTTGGCGGTCTCGGCAAGGCCGAAAGCGCCTGCCGCGCACAGCGCGCTGTATTCACCCAGCGAATGGCCCGCGACGCAGGCGGCCTTGTCGGCCAGCACGACGCCGAATTCCTGTTCCAGCACGCGCAGGGTGGCAATCGAGTTGGCCATGATCGCAGGCTGGGCGTTGGAGGTCAGCGTCAACTCGCCTTCGGGCCCGTCCTTCATCACGGCGGAAAGCTTCTGGTTCAGCGCGTCGTCGACTTCCTCGAACACTTCGCGGGCATGCGCGCTGGCTTCGGCGAGCTCCACGCCCATGCCGACCTTCTGGCTTCCCTGTCCGGGAAAGATGAATGCAGTCATGTTACTCTCCTGTTCGGGAGCGGCGCTTAGGCCCGTGTGCCGCGCGCCTCAAGGCCGAAGGGCACGATCCTGTTGGTAGCGGTATGTCCGATCTCTGCGCGGCCCAGATAGGGAATGCCGCTACGGCTGCACCAGTCCTGCGCGATTTCCACTACCGATGCGCCAAAGGGCCGGTCGTTTTCGGGGATGGCCGTGACCTCGCCCAAGCGGATGCCTGCCACGCCTTCCAACTGCGCAGTGACGTGGAAGAACAGCCGGTCGATGGCATATTCATGCTCGGCAACCTCTTCGATCAGCACCTCGTGCCCCGAAAGGTCCGGCATGAAGGGCGTGCCGAGCATCATGGCGAGCGTGTAGAGATTGAAGGCGACCGCAGGCGTGTCCCCAAGGCCGGGCTCAAGTCCGCCATCGTCGCCGCCGAACCAGGAGAGTACGCGCCGGATCGCATCCTCCCCGCCCTCCCGCGCCAGGTCGCAAGGCATGGGCGCATGGACCGCATGGCCGATGGAATTGCGGTAGAGCGCGCCGAGCAGGGTTCCGCAGTCCGAATAGCCGACATAGGTCTTGGCCCGTGCCGCCTCGTTCGCATGGTCGTGGAAGCCTTGCGTGATGCGGTTCGACCCGTAGCCGCCCTTGGCGAACCACACCGCGTCGATTGCCGGATCGTTCGCGCATTCGAGCAAGGCAGCGAGGCGGAGTTCGTCGGGCCCGGCGAAATGCCCTTCCTCGACGAAGCACTGTTCGTGGAAATGCAGATCGAGGTCCGGAAACTCGGCCACCGCCAGCGCGGCGACGCGCTCCGCATATTCACGCTTCAAAGGCGTTGCGGGGGCGCAAATGGCGACTTTTCGGACGGGACGGTGCACGCCTGCGTCATGCCTGCTTGTCTTGGCGGCTGCAACTGCATAGCGAGACCGCGATGACTGACTTCCCCAGCCCCGAAGACCTGTTTGCCCGCCCGTTCTTCTTCGTCGGCATCGGCGGATCGGGAATGCTGCCGCTTGCGCAGATCCTGAAAGGACGCGGATGCAGCGTGGCAGGGTCGGATCGCAGCCACGACCAGGGGCGCACGCCCGCCAAGTTCGCCGCGCTGGAACGGCAGGGCTTCGAACTCCACCCGCAGGACGGCAGCGGGATCACATCGGGCGAGCAGATCGTCGTCGCCTCGGCAGCGATCGAGGACACCGTTCCCGAAATCCAGCGCGCCACGGAGCTCGGCTGCCTGCGGCTTACCCGCGCGGAGCTCAATTCGATCCTCTTCAACACCAGCGGGGCCGGGCTTGCCGTCGCAGGGACGAGCGGCAAGTCAACCGTCACCGGCATGCTCGGCTGGATCCTTGAAGCGACCGGGCGCGCTCCGACCATCATGAACGGCGCGGTGATGAAGAACTTCGTCTCACCCGACCGACCTTTCGCCAGCGCCGTAGTGGGATCGCAGAGCCTCTATGTCAGCGAGGTGGACGAGAGCGACGGGTCCATCGCCCTCTACCGCCCTGCCGTCGGCGTGCTGCTCAACGTCAGCCTCGACCACAAGAGCATGGAGGAACTGCGCCAGCTGTTTGGCGACTACCTTTCGCGCAGCCGTATCTCGGTGATCAATGCCGACGATCCCGAAGCGCTCGCCCTGCTGCCCCATGCAAAGGAGGTCATCACCTTCGGCATCGAGCAGGACAAGGCTCAGATCGGCATCGTCCCCGACAGCATCGCCGAAGGGCCGGTGCGTCAGGCGGCGCTGGTCATCGACCGGCACGATGGCAGCCAGTATCCGCTGCGCCTCGAAATGCCCGGTCGGCACAACCTCGCCAATGCCCTCGCCGCGATTGCCGCGGCCGCCGCCGCCGGAGTGCCGGTGCGGGATTCGGTGCAGGCGCTGGCCGGTTTCAAGGGTCTTGCGCGCAGGTTCGACATCGTCGGCACCACGCATGCGGCCATCACCGTAATCGACGATTTCGGGCACAATCCGGAAAAATGCGCCGCCACATTGCGAACGCTGAAAGCGCATCCGGGCCGCGTGATCGCCTTCTTCCAGCCACACGGCTACGGCCCCTTGCGCCAGATGGGCGCCGAACTGGCCCAGACCTTCGCTGCCGAGTTGGGCGAAGACGACCTCGTCATCCTGTCGGACCCCGTCTATTTCGGCGGAACCGTCGACCGCAGCGAAGGGAGCGAGCGCATTATCGCGTTGATCGGCGAGGCCGGCGGCCATGCCGAGCACGTCCCAGCCCGCAAGGATGTAGAGGACCGGCTGGTCAGCATGGCCCGCCCGGGGGACCGTATCGTGGTCATGGGCGCGCGCGACGATACGCTCAGCGAATTTGCGCAGCGGGTGTTCGAACGCCTGTCCTGACGCTCAGTGCGCTTCGGCGCCTTCGCCCACACCGTGGCCGAAGCCGAAAACCTTGTGCAGCACGAAGACGATGACGAAGCCGATCGCCAGGCCGACCAGAGCCGAGATCGCCGCGTAGGTCGCCCAGCCGAGAACACCCGAAAGACCTCCGGTCACCGCTTCCACCGCGTGCTGGATACCGTGCGCCCAGTCGGACGGGCCATGGATGCCGAGTTCGTGGAGGCCGTGGAGGATGATGCCTCCGCCCACCCACAGCATGGCGATGGTGCCGATGAACGACAGCGCCGTAAGCAGCCAGGGCATGGCGTGCAGGAGGAATCTGCCGAAGCTCTGGGCCGCGCTCGATTCCCGCTCCGCCAAGTGCAGGCCGACATCGTCCATCTTCACGATCAGCGCCACCGCGCCATAGACGACGACCGTGATGCCGATGCCAACGATGGCCAGCACGCCCGCCCTGATCCAGAGCGATTCTGCGGCCACTTCGTTGAGCGTGATAGCCATGATCTCCGCCGACAGGATCAAATCGGTGCGGATCGCGCCATTGACGCGCTGGCTTTCGAACTTGGCCGGATCCTCGATCACGTCGTCCAGCGTCTTGCCGTGCTTTTCGCCGCCGAGCTTCTCCAGCACTTTTTCCGCCCCTTCGAAGGACAGGTAGGCACCGCCCAGCATCAGGATGAAGATGATCGCCGAAGGCAGGAACTGGCTCAGCAGCAATGCGCCGGGAAGCAGGATCAGCAGCTTGTTCTTGAAACTGCCCTTGGTGATCTTCCAGATGATCGGCAGCTCGCGCTTGGGGTCGAGCCCGGTCACGTAGGACGGGGTCACGGCAGCATCGTCGATAACCACGCCGGCCGCCTTGCTGCTGGCCTTGCCGGCAGCCACGCTGACATCGTCGATGGATGCCGCCGCGGTGCGGGCGATGACCGAAATGTCGTCAAGAAGCGCTACAAGTCCGCCGGGCACGCATTATCTCCTCAGTTTCACGGGCAACGGCCCCCTGCCCCGCACGTTCCGCCCCGGCAAGGGCAGAGTTTGGCTTGCATTCGCGCAGAATCCCGCTATGTGCGCGCATCCCTCGCTTCCGGGCGACGGAAATGAAGAAAGCCGGAGGGGCCCCGCAATCCCGCGGATCAGCCAGCGATCGGCCAGCAAGTGAAAGGACAAGAGCATGGCTCTCTACGAGCATGTCTTCTTGGCGCGACAGGACCTGAGCCAGGCTCAGGTTGACCAGCTCGCCGCCACGGCGACCGAAATCGTCGAAGCGAACAATGGCAAGGTCACCAAGACCGAGACCTGGGGTCTCAAGAACCTCGCTTACAAGATCGACCGTAACCGCAAGGCACATTTCGTTCTGCTCAACATCGAGGGCCCCGGCTCCGTCGTTGCCGAACTCGAACGCCAGACCCGCATCAACGAAGACGTGATCCGTTACATGACGATCGCCGTCGACGAGCATGAAACCGGCCCGTCGGTCATGATGCGCAAGAACGAGCGCGACTCGAAGAAGCGCCGTGAACGTGAGGAGCGTGACTGATGGCCCGCCCGTTTTTCCGCCGCCGCAAGTCGTGCCCCTTCGCCGCCAAGAACGCGCCGAAGATCGACTACAAGGACGTCCGTCTGCTCCAGGGCTTCATGTCCGAGCGTGGCAAGATCGTCCCGTCCCGCATCACCGCCGTCAGCGCGAAGAAGCAGCGTGAGTTGGCCAAGGCCATCAAGCGCGCCCGCCAGATCGGCCTGCTGCCGTACATCGTGAAGTAAGGGGAAGACATCATGGATATCATTCTCCTTCAGCGCATCGAAAAGCTCGGCACGATCGGTGACGTCGTCACCGTGAAGGACGGCTACGCACGCAACTACCTGCTTCCGCAGAAGAAGGCCCTTCGCGCCAACGAGGCGAACAAGAAGGTCTTCGAAGCCAACCGCGATCGCCTGGAAAAGGAAAACGCCGAACGCCGCACCGAAGCCGAAAAGGCCGGTGAAAAGGTCGACGGTGTCGAAATCACCCTGATCCGCGCCTCGTCGAACGCCGGCCAGCTTTACGGCTCGGTCAACGTTCGCGACATCGTGAACGGCCTTGCCGAAAAGGGTCACGAGATCGACAAGAAGCAGGTCATCATGGGCAACCCGATCAAGACGATCGGCATGCATGACGTGCGCATCGACCTCCACCCCGAAGTCTCGGTCACCATCAAGGCCAACGTCGCCCGTTCGGACGACGAAGCCGAGCTGCAGAGCCAGGGCGTCGACGTTCTTGCGCAGATGTTCGAAGACGAACAGCGCGAGATCGAAGAGCAGGCCGAAGCAACCCGCATCGAACCCAACCTCGAGCCCGGCGAAATTCCCGCCGACATGCTCGAAGGTGACGACGAAGAGAACCTCGAGGGCTGATCTCTTCGACAACCAGACAATCAGGGCGCGGCGACTTCGGTCTCCGCGCCCTTTTTGTAACAGGCGCCTTCCTGTGGCAGGAGGTGTCACGAAAACAACAAAGAGCCAGGAGAAAAACCAGCCATGGAATCGATCGACCAGATCATCGACAAGCTTGAATCCGTCTACGATGCGGCCATCAACCGCCTGCGCGACGACGTGATCGCTTTCGGCAAGACCCGCGAACTGCCCGCCGCCGAACGGCGCAAGGACGGCAGCTACGCCTATCCCGAACTTCGCCTGCTGTTTCGCGGCGGCGTAATGCCCGACGGGGCCAACCGCGCCTTCGGCCGGCTCAACATGCCGGGCCTCTACGCGACCACGGTGACCCGCCCCGCCCTGTTCCGCAACTACCTGCGCGAACAGCTCGAACTGATCGGCTCGAACTACGAAGTCGAGGTCGAAGTGGGCTCCTCGCGGCAGGAAATCCCCTTCCCCTATGTCCTCGACGGCGAGGCCGGCGCGGTGCTTGCGGGCATCGACCCCAACGAGATCGCGCGCCATTTCCCCTCGACCGACCTTGCCGACATCGGCGACGAGTTGGCCGACGGCATCGAGCTCGACAATCCGGACGACCCGATCCCGCTGTCGCTGTTCGACGGATTGCGCACCGATTTCAGCCTTGCGCGACTGGCCCACTACACGGGCACCGACCCGCAGCACTTCCAGCGCTTCATCCTGTTCACCAACTACCACCGCTATGTCGACGAGTTCGTGGACTGGGCCGGATCGCAGCTGGGCAGGAACGGTTACACCGCACTGGCCGGTGCCGGCGGCCTGCTGCTGACCAAGGCGACCGACAATGCCCGCGCCCAGCTGTCGGACACGGCATGGCGCCGCCACCAGATGCCCGCCTATCACCTCGTGGGCGAAAACGGCGGCGGGATCACGCTGGTCAATATCGGCGTCGGCCCTTCCAATGCGAAGACGATCTGCGACCACCTTGCCGTGCTGCGCCCCGAAGCATGGCTTATGATCGGCCACTGCGGCGGCCTCAGGCCCAGCCAGAAGATCGGCGACTACGTCCTCGCCCACGCATACCTGCGCGACGACCACGTCCTCGACCCGGTGCTGCCGCCGGAAATCCCGCTTCCGGCCATCGCCGAAGTCCAGCAGGCGCTCGCAGGCGCAGCGGAAGAGGTTTCGGGCGAGCACGGCAGCGACCTGAAGAAGCGCATGCGCACCGGCACCGTCGTCACCACCGACGACCGCAACTGGGAACTGCGCTACACCAGCTCGGCCCGCCGCCTCTCGCTTTCCCGCGCGGTCGGCATAGACATGGAAAGCGCCACCATCGCTGCCCAGGGCTATCGCTTCCGCGTTCCCTACGGCACGCTGCTGTGCGTCTCGGACAAGCCGCTCCACGGCGAAATCAAGCTGCCTGGCCAGGCGAACAAGTTCTACGAGGAAGCCATCGCGGCCCACCTCCAGATCGGCGTCACCGCCTGCCGCCTGCTGCGCGAGGAGGGCCCGCGCCTCCACAGCCGCAAGCTGCGCGCTTTCAACGAGCCGCCCTTCCGGTAATCGCCTAGGCAGAAATACGCAGGCCCACGCTATCCGGCCCTTTAAGGGCGATCGTTATCCATACCCTCCGAAAGAAGGAGGTGAAGGATGCGGAAGAGGACACTTGGGCTTGCAGCTGCCGCTAGCGGAGCGGTGCTGGCCGCGCCGATAGCCGCGGAGCCTGTCGCGTTCGATGCTTCGCTATTAGCCACCTGTTCGCTGATCGTGTCGGACGGTGCCCTTGCACCGAATACCGATTACACCAGCCTGTCGTCGGAGAATTCCGGCGGCGCTGCGGCGACTGTAACGGTCACGGCCTTGGGCAGTGATCCCACGCTATCCTTCGGCGCTCCGACCATTACCTCGACAAACGATGTCTCGGGCATCTCGCCGCAGATCAGGTACACTTCGCTCGACGGTGCCTCCCAGGCCTATACCAGCGCCCAGTCGACCAGCACTTCTTCCGATCTGGCTGACGTCTACACCGTCCATGCCAAGGCCGAGGACCCTGGTGGCTTTGCTGCCGGCGACTATTCGATCGTGACGGTGGTCACATGCTCAGGGTGAGCCATGTTCGGAACATCTGCGCACTGGCACTTGCCGCAAGCGCGGGGAGCGCAATGGCTGTCGGGCTCGGACCGCTGGAGAAGAGCGGCACCACCGCCAGCGAACGCAAGGGGCTCTACCTCACGCTGCGCAATCCCTACCCGGGCGCGCACCGCTTCCGCGCGTTCGTGGAGGAAGGCAGCGGCATCGCAGCCGAGCGCGTCACCATCCTTCCGTCAGTCAGTACCATCGCCCCAGGGGCAAATCGCCGGATCCTCGTCGTTGTCGACGGGCTGGTTCCGGGCGAAGAGGTCCGCTTCCGCCTGTGCGCCGAACGGATCGAGGAAAGGAGGGTTTCCGTCCATGCACGCGTTTGTTCGAAACTCGGCGTTCGCCGCCTGCGCAGCGCTCGCTAGCACACAGGCCCATGGACAATCGCAGGGTGTCCATCTTCCCGCCGCTCCGCACGGGACCGGGGGCGAGGATTCGATTGAAACCGCCAGCGGAACCCGCTGCCGCCAGTCGATGAACTCGAACGGCGCCTATCTCGACATGGGCGCTGCAGGGAGCGCCGCCAGCCCGCTGCCGGAAGACGACAATGCGCTGCGCTTCTACAGTCCGGAGCGCGACCAGCGCGCCCTCGTATACGTGCGCGTCACCATCCCGCTCGGCGAAAAACCGGCGCGGCTCGACTGCACGCGGCTCTACGAAATGGAACTGGCCCGCCTGCGCGAGGAGATTGAACTCCTCAAAATGGCTGCAGAATAGCGAGACGCACACGTCCGGCTGGCTTGCGCTTCCCACCTCGGGAAAATTGCGTGATAACACCCTCCGCAAAGAGGGGATGTCATGACCGAAGCCGTAAGCCGCTCCCGCTCGATCGCGGGCCGCATAGCCGTAATCACTGGCGCTGCCAGCGGTATGGGGCGCGCAACCGCGCTGCTTTTCGCCAAGGAAGGCGCGCGCGTCGCCGTGACGGACCGTGACCTCGCGGCCTGCGAAGCGGTAGCGCGTGAGTGCGGCGAAGGGGCCAAGGCCTATGCGCTGGACGTTGCCGACAAGGACGCCATCGCCTCGGTCGTCAGCCGGATCGCTGCGGATTTCGGCGGGATCGATATCCTGGTGAACAATGCCGGTGTCTCCAGCTTCTGTGCGCTGGATGCGGGCGAGGAATACGAGGAGGTGTGGCACCGCGCGCTTGCCATAATGCTGACGGCGCACCAGCGGACCGTGCGCGCCGCCCTGCCCCATTTGCGCGCCAGCGATGCACCGCGGATCGTGAATATCGCCTCGACCGAAGGCCTAGGCGCCACGCCCGGTGATACGCCCTATGTGGCGGCGAAAACCGGTGTGACCGGCCTGACGCGCGGGTTGGCGGTCGATCTCGGGCCGGAAGGGATCACCTGCAACTGTATCTGTCCGGGCCCGATCAGCACCGCCATGACCGAGGCGGTGCCGGACGAGCACAAGACCATCTTCGCCAAGCGTCGCACCGCGCTAAAGCGCTATGGCGAGCCGGAAGAGGTCGCGCACGTGATCCTGTCGCTGGTGTTGCCTGCAGCCAGCTACATCACCGGAGCGGTCATACCCGTGGACGGAGGGCTCACGGCAAGGAACGCCTGAAGGGCAGGCTCAGCCCGTTCCCTTGGTCTTGGTCTTGCCGTCCTTGGCGCTCTTCTCGATGAACTCGATGATCATGCCGGCAATGTCCTTGCCGGTCGCTTTCTCGATGCCTTCAAGACCGGGCGAGGAGTTCACTTCCATGATCACCGGGCCGTGATTCGACCGCAGCATGTCGACGCCGCAGACGTTGAGGCCCATGCGCTTGGCCGCATTGACCGCCGTGGCGCGTTCGGCCGGCGTGATCTTGATGAGTTCGGCGCTGCCGCCGCGGTGAAGGTTGCTGCGGAAATCGTCCGCCGCACCGGTGCGCTTCATCGTCGCGACGACCTTGCCGCCGATGACCAGCGCGCGGATGTCGGTGCCGCCCGCTTCCTTGATGAATTCCTGCACGAGGATGTTGACGTTGGCACCCCGGAAAGCCTCGATCACCGACTTGGCCGATGACATGGTTTCGGCCAGCACGACGCCGATGCCCTGCGTACCTTCGAGAAGCTTGATGACCACCGGCGGGCCCTTGACCGCCTTGATGATTTCTTCGGCCTGCTTGGGATCGTTGGCATAGGCCGTGAGCGGCAGGCCGAGGCCGTGCTTGGCGAGGATCTGCATCGAGCGCAGCTTGTCGCGGCTGCGGCCGATGGCGACGCTTTCGTTCAGGGGCCAGCAGCCCTGCATTTCGAACTGGCGCAGGATCGCAAGACCGTAATTCGTGATCGAAGCGCCGATGCGCGGGATCACCGCGTCGTAGCGGGCGACCTTTTCGCCATTGTAGAACACCTGCGGCCGGTGGCTCGCGATGTGGACGGTGCAACGCGTGGTGTTGAGGATATCGAGCGTGTGCCCGCGCGCCTCCGCCGCCTCGACAAGGCGCTGGTGCGAATAGAGATTGGGATTACGCGCCAGCATGGCGATCTTCATGGCTTGTGGCCTTTCTTGGTCTTCATTTCGGGCGTCTGGAGCCAGGAATACCCCGAGTCCACGACAAATCGGCGACGCAGCGAAGAGCGGCCGACAAGCATGGGAAATCTCATGTCCGCACGATTGGCGAGGCTGATCTCGGCACGGAATTCGAGATCGCCAATACGCAACGGCGTCTTGATTACATAGCGATATTGCGTCTCGCCATTGGAACTGGTGATGCCGCGGATATCGACGTGGACCGCCTCGCACACCTGGCGGACGTGCTGCGCACCGAAATCGACCGCGAAACGGACGAATTTCTCACCGTCACGCTCGAATTCCTCGATCACTTCTCCGTGGAGCGAGGACGTGCGCGCGCCGGTATCGATCTTGGCAGGAACCCCGTGGAGGCCAAGTTCCGGCAAATGGACCAGCTCGCGCCAGCCGACGACAGAAAGGTCCTTCGACTTGCTCACTGGATAACCGCCATTCCGTCGCCTCCGCCTTCCCCCGGGAGCCTGCGCAGCACCCTGCCGGTTGCGAAATCGACCTCCGCGATGGTGTTCGCCGTGGTCTCCGCCACGTAGATGCGCTTGCCGTCGGGCGACCAGAGGATGGTCACCTGCGTCTTCGCTTCGGCTTCCGCGCGGCTGGAGACGGCGATGCTGCGCACGGCCTTGCCGTTGGCAAGGTCGATGACGGTGAGGCCGCCATCCGCAAGATCGCTGGTCACAGCGAAATCGCCCTGGGGGCGGATCGCGATGCGCAAGGGAAAGTCGCCCGTGTCGACTTCCTGCCGGATTTCCATGGTCTGCGGATCGAGCGCGAAGGCCTTGTCCGACCCGCGGGCCGAAACCCACAGCGTCTTGCCGTCGGGGCTGAGAGCAATGCCTTCCGGTTCCTCGCCCACTTCCACCGACAGCGGTGGGCCTTCACCGCGCAGTGCGACGCGGGTAACGGTGCGTGACCCCAGATCGGTGGTCCAGACGACATCCGCCGCAGGCGAAACCGCAAGCATGTGGCTGCCCCGCTTGCCGGTGGCGAACGAGAGGCTCACGTCGCTTTTCCCCTTCTGGGGATTGAACAGCACGTGGACCGCCTGCTGGCCCTCGGCAGTGACATAGATGTGCCCGTTGGAGTGCCAGACGATCCCGTGCGGCCGTGCATTGGGGCCTAGATCGTGGCTGGCCACAAGGCCCAGGTCGGACGTGCGGAAGATATCGACCGTCGTCCCGCCATAGCAGGCAAGCGCGACGTACCGGTCATCCGGCGAGGTCGCGAGTTCATGCGGATTGGCGCAGCTTTCGACCGAGACGACCTGCTCGCCCGTGGCCAGATCGACCTTGGCGAGCCGGTTCTCGAACTTGCCGGCCACGAACAACGCACCCGACACGCCTGCCGGGGCCGGCGCGGACGGCGCCTCCCCGGCTACCGGCGCGCAGGCTGCGACCGAAAGACCGAGGAGACCGAGTGTCCGCATCCTTACCACCCCTGCGGCTTGCCCTTGTTCTGCTCTTCCAGCCACGCCATCAGCGGGGCAAAGTATTCGACCATGGCCTTGCCGCTCATCTGGCGTTCGCCGGTGAAGGCCTCCAGCGCGTCTGGCCACGGCTTGCTCGCGCCCATTTCGAGCATGGCATTGAGGTTCTTGCCGACTTCCTCGTTGCCGTAGAACGAACAGCGGTGCAGCGGTCCTTCCCAGCCCGCCTGGTCGCAGGCTGCCTTGTAGAACTGGAACTGCAGGATCCGCGCGAGGAAATAGCGCGTGTACGGCACGTTGCCGGGGATGTGGTACTTTGCACCGGCATCGAACTTGCTCTCGTCACGCGCGACGGGCGGCGTGATGCCCTGGTACTGGAGGCGCAGGTCCGTCCAGCCGGCATTGAGCTTGTCCGCCGGGATCGAGCCGTCGAACAGGCCCCAACGATAACGGTCGACCATCAGGCCGAACGGCAGGAAGGCCACCTTGTCCATCGCCTGGCGCAGCAGCAGGCCGATATCCTTGTCCGCGCTCGGCACGTCCTTGGGATCGAGCATGTCGATCTGGACGAGGTATTCGGGCGTGATCGACAGCGCGACCATGTCGCCGATGGCTTCGTGGAAGCCGTCGTTCGCGCCGTTGAGGTGCAGATAGTCCTGCTGATTGTAGGCGCGCTGGTAGTAGTTGTGACCCAGCTCGTGGTGGATCGTGATGAAGTCGTCGGCATTCTTCTTGATGCACATCTTGATGCGCAGGTCGTCGACATTGTCGATGTCCCAGGCGCTGGCATGGCAGACGACTTCACGGTCCTGCGGCTTAACGAACTGGCTGCGTTCCCAGAAGGTTGCGGGCAGTTCCTTGAAGCCGAGCGAGGAGAAGAAATCCTCGCCCACGCGGACCATTCCGACTTCGTCCACGCCCTTCTTCTCGATCAAATCGGTGAGGTCGTAGCCGATGTCACCCGCCCCGGCCGGTGCGACCAGCGGATAGATATTGCCCCATTCCTGCGCCCACATATTGCCGAGCAGGTCGGCACGGATCGGGCCGGTGGCGGGCTGCACCGCATCGCCGTGCTTTTCGTTGAGCTTGGAGCGGACATAGGTGTGAAGCGCCATATAGAGCGGCTTCACTTCCTGCCACATCCGCTCGGTTTCGGCGGCGAACTGGTCGGGATCCATGTCGTAGTTCGAACGCCACATGGCGCCGAGGTCCTTGAAGCCCAGCTCCTTCGAACCTTCGTTGGCGATCGAGATCATGCGCAGGTAATCGCCGCGCATCGGCGCACCGACATTGTCGTGCCAGCTGGTCCACATCTCGGCCAGTTCGGCAGGCGTCCGTTCGGGATTGCCCATTTCGGCCTCGATGTCCGAACCGCTGATTTCCTTGCCGTTCAGCGTGCCCTTGCCCTTGCCGTACTGGCTGTTGAGGCTGGTGGCGATCTGGTTGAGTTCGGTGGCCGCGCCGTCACGCACCGGGGCAGGCATCACGATGCCGTTGCGCAGGATGTCAAGCTTACGGGCGACTTCGGGGTCGAGACCGGCCACGCGGGCGTATTCGGCCGCCTTGTTGGCATAGGCGACCGACTTTTCCGTCGCGACTGCGCCGTACTTGGCAGCCAGCGCATCGCTGTCATGCATGATGTAAGTCGAGTTGATCCACGACACCCGGCCGAATTCGACCGAGAAGTCGAACAGGTCCTTTTCCACCATGGCGACCCATGCGGCAGCGCCGGCCGGCGTCATCGGATAGGGGTCTTCCGAGGCGACGTGCGCGAGCGGCGCGCTGGCGACGGGTTCGGCCTTTGCACTGGTGCAAGCGGCCAGCGACATGGCGATGGCGGATACGGCAACGGGGGCGAATTTCATGGGGATCCTCTCGTGGGGAAAATGCGACTGGTTTCTTCTGCTACCGGATTGCACCTGCAACCCGTCTTAATCAAGCGGCAGGGCGCGAGAATCTGCGAATGGCGAGCGCGGCGAGGATGCCGAGGAAGCTGACGATGAAGGCGGCGATCTTCACCGGCTGCGCCGTCGCGGCGATCGCGGCAAGACGGTCGTCACCGGCATCCCGGGTCAGCTGGATGAGCTGCGAAATCGTCTCGGCGTAATCTGTCAGGAGGAACAGGCCGCCCGCCAGCGCGATACCGGCGCCGAGGAACCGCTGGCCGCTGCGGAAATGCATGCCTCCGAGGACCGCCCCGATGCCATAAATGCCGATAAAGACGAAGTCGCCGACCATGCCCCAGAAGGCATGGCCCGAGAGGCCCGCCGCGGCCCAGGCCGCCTGAATGCGGTCGACTTCCTCAGCGGTGCCCGCGGCCTGGTGGTCGAGGATGCCGCCGGGAACCTCGGGAATGGCCAGCGGCCCGTGCGGGATGCGCAGCAGCGCGAAGACGAACAATCCGGCGAGCCAGACCACCCACCAGTAGCGCAGCGACGTGCTCAAGCCGTGCGCTCCAGCCAGTCGGCCATCGCCAAACCGAGATCGGACTTGGTCACGCTACCCATGTGCGTGCCCGGCACTTCGACATAGTCCGCATTCGGCAGCAAATCCGCGAGCGCAGGTGCCGAGCCGTTGTCGCGGTCCTCGTCGCCGCAGACCACCAGCGTCGGCATGGTGACGTTGGGCAGCAGGCCGAGGTCGAGGTCGGGCATGGTGTCGAGCAGCAGGCGCGCCGCCACCCGGTCCACGCCCTGCGACTTGAGGAACTGCATCGAGAAATAGGCCGGATCGCCGCGCGGGATGTTCTCGAACTCGTCGATGACGCGCTTGAAATAGGCGCTGCGCTTGGCCCATTCGCCAAGGCCGGCCGTCCCCATCCCGCCCACGATCAGCCGCGCAGGATGCAGCACGCCGTGCGCGACCGCGTGGAGCGAGGTGCGCGCCCCCAGCGAGAACCCGCCGAGATCGTAATCCTCCAGCCCCAGGTGGTCCACCAGCGCCGCCACATCGCGCACCAGCACGTTGATCGGGTATTTCTCCGGCTCGCGCGGGGCCTCGCTCTCACCGTGGACGCGAAAGTCCAGCATCAGGACCTCGTAACCCTTGTCCGCGATGACCTCGTGGTGCCCCCACTTGATCCAGTTCATCTGCGCGCTGGAAAACAGGCCATGCAGAAGGACCAGCGGACGCCCGCTGCCATGACGGTGAAGGGCAAGCTGCGTGCCGTCGAAACTGGCAAAGCGTTCGGTCTTCATTCGGGTACCTCGCCCGTCGCATCGATCCAGCGCTGGCTCAGCGCAGTGTGCTCGCTCAGGGGAATCCGCTTGAGACCCGAGGTATCAATCCAGCTTTCGTGGATCTTCTCCGAGGCGAAATGCCAATGCGGCTCGATCCCGTATGGTTCGTCGAGGCTGCCCACGGTGACGTCCATGTCTTCGCCGTCGTTGAAGGCGAAGCCCAGTGGTGTCCCGCAGCGGCTGCAGAATGGGCGCTGCGCTATCGGCGAACTGGCATACCAGTCGGGCCCGCTTTCCCACTGCATGTCCGATTTTGGCAGGCCGATGAAGGCGATCGAAACGCCGCCCGTGGCACGTTGGCACATTCGGCAATGGCATAGATAAGCCTGACTGGCATCGATCTGCGCCGTGTAGCGGACGGCCCCGCACTGGCAGCCGCCGCTCATCGCCCGTTTTCCGGTCATCGCCTGGCCAGCCCCTTCTGCTCCATGCGCCACTTGACCATGTCGATACGGTCTTGCCCGAAGAAGGGTTCGCCTTCGAACACCAGCGTCGGCACGCCCCAATGGCCTGCCGCCTCGAGGCTGGACTGGTTGGCCGCGATTTCGGCATCGAGTGCTTCTACCTCGGCTTCGATCTCGGCTGCAATTTCGGACGCATCGAGACCAGCCGCCTCCAGCGCTCGCTCGAGATGCCCGCCTTCGTCCCAGCCTTCCTGGCCGCCCCAGATCATCCGGCCGGCTTCGGCAGCGAAGACGAGGCCCTTGCCGCGCCTCGCCGCAGCCTGCCCCATGCGCGTTACGCGCCGGATACGGGGCTGGTCCTCCGCAATCTCGCGGGTCATGATGTTCTGGACGATGGGATCGGGCCGCGGTGCGCCGAAGGGAATGCCGTGGAACTGCGCCACCCGCATCATGTCGCGCATGGTGTAGCCCAGCCAGTTGGGGTGGTTGCGCTCGAAGAAATCGGGCTGGCGGATCGCCAGCGGATAGACCGGCTTCAGGGCGATCTCGAGGTCGTATTCCTCCGCCATGGCACGATAGCGGCCCACAGACAGGTAGCTGTAGGGCGAGCGGAAGCTGAAATAGAGCTCTGCGTGAAGGGTCATGCTGCCTGCCTAGCCTTCCCTTGCACCGGATGCCACCGGACTTTCGAAATTTGCAAGTTGCAATAATAAGCCCTGTTATTATATGCGCAGCATGGAAACCAACATCGGCTATCTCTTGTCGGACAGCGGGCGCTTGCTTCGCCGCACTTTCGACGAACGCGTTCGCAGCCTTGGCCTCACCGCGGTTCAGGCCCGGCTGCTCCTCAGCCTCGTCAAGTTCCCGGACAACAACCAGGCCTTCTATGCCGACCGTATCGAGGTCGAACCGATCACGCTCACGCGGATCGTAGACCGGATGGAAGAAGCTGGCTGGGTCGAACGGGTCGCGGACCCGGCCGACCGGCGCGCGCGCCTCCTACATCTCACCGACAAGAGCCGCGAGATCGTCGAGCGCCTGCGCGCCATCGTCGATGGTCTCGTAGCCGACATTGTCGAAGGGCTGAGCAAGCAGGAACAGGCGACGCTTGCCAACCTGCTCGAACGGGTTTCCGCAAACCTGTCTGCCGACCGCACACTCAAGGACGTCGCAAATGGCTGAAGCCGATCCCGAAATCAGTCTCGAGAATTCGGGCCCGGCGGATAGGACCGCGATGACGAGCGAGCCTGCACGCAAGCGCCAATGGAGCCGCGTGGCGCTGATGCTCAGCGTCCCCCTCGCCCTGCTCGTGGCCGGCGCTTTCTACTGGCTGTCGCTGCAAGGCCAGGTCACCACCGACAATGCCTATGTCCAGCAGGACAAGGTGTCGGTCAGCGCGCTGGTGGGCGGAGAAATCACCGAGGTGCTCGTCGGTGAAGGCGACAGCGTGAAGGAAGGCGATTTGCTGTTCCGGATCGATGCCGAACCCTACCGCTTGCAGATCCAGCAGGCGAATGCGGCAATCGCTTCGGCGCAGGCCAATGTCACCGCCCTTGCCAATTCGTCGGACCTGTCGGGCACGGACATCAGTGCAGCGCGCGAGGATATCGCTTTTGCGCAAGCCAATTTCGACCGGCAGGACGCGCTCTTCCAGCGCGGCTTCCTCACCAAGGCCGATCACGATGCGGCCCAGCACCGTCTCAACCAGGCGCGCGAGGCGCTGCGGCAGGCGCAAGCCCGCCAGCAGGCGGCCCGCGCCAAGCTGGCCACCGGCGCCGCCGTTCCGGGCGAGAACCCGCAGGTCGCGGCCGGCAAGGCACAGCGCGCGGTTGCCGAACTGGCGCTCCGCCGGACCGAAGTGCGCGCCCCTTCGGCTGGCCGCGTGGCACAGGCCGAACGGCTCCAGCTTGGCCAGCAGGTCGTGCAAGGGCTTCCCGTACTCACCCTGGTCGAGGACGGCAGTTCCTATGTTGAAGCCAACTTCAAGGAAACCGACCTCGCCGATATGCAGGTCGGCCAGCCGGCTGAAGTGCATTTCGATGCCTATCCCGGCCTCGTCCTAAAGGGCCACGTGGAGTCCATTGGCGCCGGCACGGGCAGCGAATTCTCGGTCATTCCCGCGCAGAACGCGACCGGCAACTGGGTCAAGGTGACGCAGCGCGTGCCCGTCCGCATCGCGATCGACGAGAAGAGCCCCCGCCCGCTGATCGCCGGCCTTTCGACAGAGGTGACGGTCTTCACCGACGGCAAGAAGCACTGATCCATGGCCAGCCGCGCACTACCGGCAGGCAGCGCCAGTGCGCCTGCGGCCAAGGCTGACGTCGCCCAGCTTCCGGTTGCGAACCCGGGCCTGCTGATCGTCGGGATCATGGCGGCTTCGCTGCTGCAGGTGCTCGACACGACCATCGCCAATGTCGCGATCCCGCACATGCGCACCGCGCTGGGCGCGACGACCGAGACGATCACCTGGGTCCTCACCAGCTACATCATAGCCAGCGCCATCGCCCTGCCGATTACCGGCTGGCTGGCCGACCGCGTCGGCGGGCGGCGGTTGTTCACCTTCTCGGTCGCGGGATTCATCGTTTCCTCGATGCTGTGCGGCATGGCGCAGAACCTTGAAGAGATGGTCCTCTTCCGCGCCTTGCAGGGCGTGACGGGCGCGTTCATCGCCCCGCTCAGCCAAGCCTTCATGCTCGATACCAACAAGCCGAGCCGCCATGCGCAGATGATGGCGCTGTGGGGCATGGGCATCATGATCGGCCCCATTCTCGGGCCCGTGCTCGGCGGCTGGCTGACCGAGCAGGCGAACTGGCGCTGGGTGTTGTACGTGAACCTGCCGATCGGCATTCTGAGCCTTGCAATCCTCGTCACCCAGCTGCCCCACCGCGACACGGTGAAACGCCGGTTCGACATATTCGGCTTCCTGATGCTCGGGGTTGCGCTGGCCGCGTTCCAGATGCTGCTCGACCGCGGGCAGACGCTGGACTGGTTCGACAGCCTCGAAATCTGGTTGTGGACCTTCCTGTTCGTCTCGGCGACCTGGATGGCGGTGATCCACCTCGCCACCGCGCGGGACGGGCTGTTCGACCGGGCGCTGTTCCTCGACCGCAATTTCGCCATCGCGCTGGGGTTCATGCTGGCCATCGGCGTCGTGATGTTCGCGACCATGGCCCTGCTCCCGCCGATGCTGCAGCAGCTGATGAGCTACGACGTGATCGATACCGGCCTGGTCCTGATGCCGCGCGGGGTCGGCGTGCTGATCTCGATGCAGTTTGCCGGGATGGCCATGCGCCGCAATCTCGATGCGCGTCCGGTGGTCGCAGCGGGTTTCGCGATCTGTGCCTTCTCGCTCTGGCAGATGAGCCACTGGTCGCTGGGCGTGGACCGTTTCCACATCGTATCGTCGGGCCTCATCCAGGGCCTTGGCATGGGACTCGTGTTCATCCCGCTCAATGTCAGCGCATTTGCCACGCTGGCGCCGCGGTTACGCACCGACGGGTCGAGCCTGATGAACCTGTTCCGCTCGCTGGGCGCGTCGGCCGGTATATCGCTGACCACGGTCATGCTCGCCCGTAACATGCAGACCAGCCACGCCGATATCGCCGCCAACATCACGGGCGCGTCGGTATCCAACATGATCGATGTCGGGACAGTGGACCGCTACCAGAACCTGGGCGATGTCGCACTCAAGATGATCGACCTCGAAGCGACCCGGCAGGCCGCCATGGTCGCCTATGTCGACGACTTCTGGATGATGATGTGGATCACCATCGCCGCAATCCCGCTGGCATTCCTGATGAAGCGCAATTCGCAGCCGGCAGGAGCCATGCCCCCGCCGGGCGAATGATCAGCGGAAGAAGCAGCTGAGCCCAGCCTGTAGGCCGGTAATCGTGCCCTGTTCCGAAAAACCCCGGATCGTGCCGAAATCACCGGTTGTGTATTCGAACTCGCCCGGCAGCGTGCTTTCGATCTCGCGCACCTGCCGTTCCGACTTGAGCGCGTCGATCGTCACGCCCGGACGGATACCGTCCGAAGTCGCCACGCCTTCTCCGGTTTGAAGGAACCAGCCGGAGAACTTGTCATCCTGGAACGCGAGTTGCAGCGGGCCGTAGGAAACGAAGTCCATTGGCCCTGCCCCGCATTCTTCCTGCCGCGAGGTTTCGCCCGCCGTGCCCCAGGCGCTTTCGGCCAGCTTCTCGACATCGGCGCGGGGCGAACCGAACCGCAGCACCATGGCGCTGTCCGCGCTGGCGCCGGCGACGCCGTTCGCATTGACCACCAGCTTGGTGCCTTCGAACCGATCGGCAGCAGGGGCCTGCTGCTCGCCTGAAGTGGCTTCGTCTGTTGGCGCTGTCTCAGCCTCGCCACAAGCGGCGAGAGCGAGTGCAAGAGCGGCGAGCGGGAGGGAGTGCCTGATCATCCCTTCTTAAGGCATTCGCGCCCGAGGAGTTCCGCGATCTGCACCGCATTCAGCGCTGCGCCCTTGCGAAGGTTGTCCGACACGCACCACAGGGTGAGGCCGTTTTCGACCGTCGGATCCTCGCGCACGCGGCTGATGTAGGTCGCGCTGTCGCCGGCTGCCTCGATCGGGGTCGTGTAGCCGCCGTCCTCGCGCTTATCGACCAGCATGATGCCGGGCGCCTCGCGCAGGATGTCCTGTGCCTGTTCTGCGGAAATCTCGTTCTCGAACTCGATGTTCACCGCTTCGGAATGGCCAACGAAGACCGGCACGCGCACGCAGGTGGCGGTCAGCTTGATCTTCGGGTCGAGAATCTTCTTGGTTTCGACCACCATCTTCCATTCTTCCTTGGTCGAACCATCGTCGAGGAAAACGTCGATATGCGGGATCACGTTGAAGGCGATCTGCTTGGTGAACTTCACCGGTTCGGTCGGATCGCCGACGAAGATGTTGCGGCTCTGCTCGAACAACTCGTCCATGCCCGCCTTGCCCGCGCCGGAAACCGACTGGTAGGTCGACACGACCACGCGCTTGATGGTCGCTGCATCATGCAGCGGCTTCAGCGCGACGACCAGCTGCGCGGTCGAGCAGTTGGGGTTCGCGATGATGTTCTTCTTGGCATAGTCGTGGATCGCGTCCGGATTCACCTCGGGCACGATCAGCGGCACGTCCGGATCCATGCGGTAGAGCGAGCTGTTGTCGATCACCACGCAGCCTGCTGCCGCCGCCTTGGGCGCGTATTCCTTGGCCGGACCGCTACCGGCGGCGAACAGGGCGATGTCCCAGCCGGCCCAGTCAAAATGCTCGATATTCTTGCACTTTAGCATCTTGCCCGTGTCGCCGAATTCCACCTCGGTGCCGACCGAACGGCTGGAGGCGACGGCCGCCACTTCGTCGCAGGGGAACTCGCGCTCGGCGAGGACCTGCATCATTTCGCGACCGACATTCCCGGTCGCGCCGACCACGGCAACACGATAACCCAATGCACTTCTCCAAAATCTATGCGCCGCCGAGATAGCGATTGGTTTCGCGCCCGCAAGCGCACATTCGATTGCGGGCGCTAAAGCGTCACTCGGGAGGCGTTACCCCGTGCGCTTCGAGGAAGCGGAACACGGTGTTGTAACGGTGCGGGCTGATCTGCTCGCCCGACACCCGGTGGGTGTAGCCGGGGTAGAGCATCATTTCGAAGGGCACGTTGGCTTCCTGCATCTTGGAGATGATCTCGGTCGCGTTCTCGAACACGACGTTGTCGTCCGCCATGCCATGGATGATCAGCAGCGGATCGGTGATCTTCGCCGCATCGGGAATGGCCGATGCCTTCTCATAGGCATGCGCGTCAGCCTGCGGCGTGCCCATGTAACGTTCGGTGTAATGGGTGTCGTACAGCTCCCACTTGGTCACCGGCGCGCCCGAAATGCCCGCGGCATAAAGGCCCGGATCGGCTTGAAGCTGTTTCAAGGTCATGTAACCGCCATAGGACCAGCCATCGATGGCGATCTTTCCCGCGTCGACGAAATCGAACTGGGTCAGGAATTCGGCGCCTGCCTTCTGGTCGCGCACCTCGACCCCGCCCATCGCGCGGTAGATCGGCTGTTCGAACTTGACCCCGCGGTTTGCACTTCCCCGGTTATCGAGCGCGAACCAGATATAGCCCTTGTCGACGATTGCCTGCCGCAGCGCGCCGTTCCAGCCCTTGTTGACCGTCTGCGGGCCGGGTCCGCCGTAGTGGTAGAAATAGACCGGGTATTTCTTGCCCGGCTCCAGCGGGGGCGTGACCATTTCCCAGTAGAGCAGCGTTCCGTCCTCTGCCAGAAGCACGCCGTATTGCGTGGGCTGGTGGCTGGCGAGATAGGGCGCGTAGGGGTGGTCTGCGGTAAGCTCGTTGCGCTCGATCCAGGCAAGCTGGTTGCCCTGCCCGTCGGCGATATAGCTCTGCGGCGGGATGTCGTCGTTCGAACGGGTCACCAGCAGGGTCTGCGCCTTGCCGTCCATAGTGCCGGCATTGGTGTAGAACAGGTCGGTCAGCCGCTCGACCTCGCCCGGATTGGCAAGGTTGAAGGCATAAATCTGCTGGGCCAGCACATCGTCCCTGGTCGCCTGGAAATAGACCCGACCCTGCTCCTGGTCGACGCCGAGCAGCTTGGTGACCACCCATTCGCCCTTGGTCAGCTGGGTCCAGTTGCCATCGGCATAGCGGTAGAGGTGCCCGAAGCCGTCGCGTTCCGACCACCAGATGAGGCTGCCGTCGTCGAGCCACTTGTAGTCGTCGGACAGGTTGATCCAGTAATCCTCCATCGCCGCGGTTTCGGTGAAGAGCACCTCGCTCTTGCCGGTGGCGGGATCGACCTTGAGCATGTCGAGCGCGGTCTGCTCGCGGTTCTGGCGCTGGACGTAGAGCGCCGATCCGTCCGGCGCCCAGTCGACGCGGGCGAGGTAGATGTCGGTATTCTCGCCGAGATCCACCTTCACGCGGTTCTGGCCGTCCGGGTCCATCACGAACAGTTCGACCACGGCATTGGGGCCGCCCGCGACCGGATAGCGCTGGTCGAATACCTTGGTGCCGGTAGCTCCGATCGCGGCGCGGGTGACGATGCCGACCATGCTCTCGTCGAAGCGTTCGACGGCGATGCGCCGGTCGTCGGGGCTCCACCAATAGCCGGTGAGGCGCGCCATTTCCTCCTGCGCGACGAATTCGGCCTCGCCCCAGCGGATGGCATCGCCTTCCTTGGGGGTTATTGGGCTTGCCTCTGCCCCGACGTCACCGACCCACAGCTGCCGGTCGCGCACGAAGCTGACATAGGCACCCGTGCTGCTGAGCGAGGGATTGAGTTCGCTTTCCTCCGTATCGGTGAGCCGGATGACCTCGCCGCCGATGCGCGCGAGATAGAGATCGCCGTCGAGCGGCACGAGGACGGCGTCACCTTCCTTGGTCCACTGGTAGCTGATGATGCCCTTGAGGCTGCCGACGCGGGCGCGTTCGCGCTGCATCTTTTCGTCTTCGGATAGCTCGCGGCCCGTGCCCAGCTTCTCGCTGTCGACCAGCATGGACCAGTCGCCCTTTTCGCGGTCGTAGGCCCACAGATCGTAGCGCTCGCGGTCGTCCTCACGGTTCTTCAGCAAGGTGAGATAGCGGCCGTCGGGCGACAGCTTGGCCTGGCGCGGCGCAGGTCCGTCGAGCGACGGCGAGGCGAAGACGCGTTCGAAGGTGAGATCCATGGGCGCGGTTTCCCCGGTGTTGCTGTTGTTCTGGGCCAGTGCGGGCGCTGCGAGGCAGGTGCCGAGCGTCAGGGCAGCGGCGAAGGTCAGTTTGCGCAAGTGTCTCTCCCATTCTGCGACGGCCCGCTCTCGCAAGCCGCGCGGCGAAAGGCAAGGATTCGCACCGACCGGCATTTTCATGCCTAATTTGGCCTTAAGCGCGCTTCCTTAAATCCCCTTAACGCCTTGCCGCCACAAGGGTCCCTGTCATCGGGAGCCTCTTTCCGGCTCACTGGCTCCCGGAGGCATCAGACCGGGCCGCAAGGCTCATCATGATCCCCACGTGACAAGGGCGGTGCTTTCAGGAGCACCGCCCTTATTTTTTTGCCCTTGGGAGGCGGTGCTTGCAGGAGCACCACCCATATTCTTCACCCTTGCGAGGCGTCCAAACGAAAAGGGCGGCCCCGCAGGACCGCCCTTCGAATTCGCATTGCTTGCAAGCCTTACGCCTTGGGGGCGTTGACCTTGCGTTCCGCGATACGAGCGCGCTTGCCGGTACGGCCGCGCAGGTAATACAGCTTTGCACGACGCACGACGCCGCGGCGTACCACGGTGATGCTGTCGACGATCGGGCTGTAGAGCGGGAACACGCGTTCCACGCCTTCGCCGAACGAAAGCTTGCGGACGGTGAAGTTGCTGCCCATGCCGCGGTTCGAGCGGGCAATGACAACGCCTTCGAAGTTCTGGACACGCTCGCGCTGGCCTTCGACCACCTTCACGCCAACGCGGACGGTGTCACCGGCACGGAATTCGGGGATGTCCTTCCCGAGGTTCTCGATAGCTTCCGCTTCGAGCTGCTGAATCAGGTTCATGACCTAAGTCCTAGTCTTTTCGCCGCGCGCCAGAGGCAGGCTGGTCCCGATCGCCACTGTAGCGATCCCAAAGGTCCGGCCTGCGTAACCGTGTGTCTTCTTCGCTCCTTGCCTTGCGCCAAGCAGCGATTTTCGCATGATCCCCCGATCGCAGCACTTCAGGGATCGTGCGCCCTTCCCATTCCTGAGGTCGGGTATATTGCGGGTATTCCAGGAGACCGTCCTCGAACGACTCCTCGTGCCCGCTTGTGGGCGCGCCCATTACTCCGGGAAGCAGGCGAATGCAAGCGTCGAGAATCGCCAGTGCGGCGGGCTCTCCGCCCGACAGGACGATATCGGCAAGGCTGACCTGCTCGATCTGCGGATAGGCTTCGAAAATGCGCTCGTCGAAGCCTTCGAACCGGCCGCACAGGATGGCGACGCCCGGCCCTTCGGTGATCTCGCGGATACGCTCCTGCGTGATCGGCTTGCCGCGCGGCGTCATGGCGAGGATGGGGCGTCCTTCGCCCACGCTTTCGATAGCCGGGCCTAGAACATCGGGCTTGAGCACCATGCCAGCCCCGCCACCAGCCGGCGTATCGTCGACCGTGCGATGCTTGTCCGTGGCGAAATCGCGGATCTGGACCGTCTCGCACGACCAGTCCCCCCGCTCGAGCGCGCGGCCCGCAAGCGACACGCCCAGCGGCCCGGGAAACATCTCGGGATAGAGAGTGACGATGGTGGCGGCAAAGGTCATTAAAGGAACCGATCTCTGTTTCTTCGCATCTGGACGATTTTCGGTCGGATGATGCGAAAGAATAACGGCGATCCTACACATGCAAAGCCCGCCACAATACCTGCGCCCAGCACCAACTGGTCGGGCTGCTTGAAACTCATGGTGGCTGCCAGAAGGACAAGCAGAAGGGCTGCCACAGGCGCAAATGCAGAGGCGATGAATGAGGCCATGTTGACACTCGTCGAAGAAAGGAAATTGTCGAAGCTCGACAGCCCTTCGATGCGGGTGCGTTCAAGCGTGGCCATGTAGAAACTGACGGCAGAGCTAATGATGGCGCCGTAGAAAAATAGCTCTACCACCGCACACCATCCTTTGCCCGCCTGTCCACGTTCAGTTCGAACACGTCCGGCCGCGAATAGTGGCCATCGGTATCGAGGCTGGCCAGCCCGTGGCCGATCTCGTCCAGATCGAGCTCTGCGAACAGCGATTCCTCGCCTTCGCCTGCCTGCGCGATGATCCGCGCATCGGGCGCGGCGATCAGCGAGCCGCCGCGGTTGAGCGTGTCGGACGAGATGGCCTCGATAAGCGCGCGCGCTTCGCCGTTACCACCGGCCCGCTCCAGCCCGTCGAAGAGATCGTCCTTCGCCTGCACCAGCCCTGCCGCAAGGACAAAGCAGCGCCCCTCCATCGCGTAGTGGCGGCTGGCAATGGCGTATTGCTCGCGCACGGTCGGCCAGGCGGCCACGTGCACGCTCTCGCCGAGATTATGCATCGCTGCGCGCGCGAGCGGCATCCAGTGCTCCCAGCAGATGAGCGAGCCGACGCTGCCCCACTCCGCCTGGTGGACGCCGAGTGTCGAGCCATCGCCGCGCATCCAGATGAGGCGCTCGCCATGCGTGGGGACGAGCTTGCGGTGGTCGAGAACCGGGAGGCCGGGCCGGAAGGTCATCTGGTTGTTGTAAAGGCTCTGCCGCACCCGCTCGTGCGCGCCGATGGAAATGACCGCGCCGCTTTCGTCGCACAGCTCTTGAAGAGGCAGCAGCCGCTCATCATTCGCGACCACCGCTTGCTCGAGCAGGCTGCGGTGCAGAGCGCGCGTACCGGGATGGTCCCACAGCGCCGCACCTGGTGCCTCGTCGAGCCACAGCGGATAGCCGCCGAGGAAAGTCTCTCCGAACGCGACCAGCTTCGCCCCTCCCCCGATAGCTTCGCGCGCAAGGCGCACGGCCTTGTCGATCCCGTCGCCGACGGCGATCGGCACAGGCGCTGCCTGCACGATGGCGACTTGGAGCTTGGTCATGGCGGTCCGGTTAGCGCGGGCGGCACCGTTTTGCCATCCCGCGCGTTCACGCAGGCATGAGCGAGCATATCGACGACTGCATCATCGTGGGCGCAGGTCCTGCAGGGCTGACCGCCGCGATCTATCTCGCGCGCTACCACCTCGGCATCCGCCTGTTCGATTGCGGCACCAGCCGTGCCAGCTGGATCCCGCGCAGCCACAACCACGCCGGCTTTCCCGATGGCATCAACGGCGAGGAACTGCTGGAACGGATGCGCGAACAGGCGGCGAAATTCGGCGCCCTGCGCGAGCCCAAGCGCGTGACCGACCTATCCAAACCGGACGATTGCTTCACCGTAACCTGCGGCGAGGAGACCTATCGCGCCCGCACCGTCCTGCTGGCGACAGGCGTGGTCAACAACCGTCCCGAGGGCATGGACGACCAGCTGCACGACGAGGCCCTGTCGCGCGGGCTGCTGCGCTATTGCCCGGTTTGCGACGGCTACGAGGTGACCGACAAGCGGGTCGCCGTGATCGGCACGTCGGACCACGGCACGGCCGAGGCGCAATTCGTGCGCACCTTCACCGCCGACCTGACTCTGGTTTCGCCGGGCGGCGACCACGATTTGTCCGACCAGTGCTCGAATGCCCTCGACAAGGCAGGGATCGCGCGCGTCGCTGGCCCATGCGGCAATTTCGCGATCGAGAACGGGCAACTGGCTTTCGATACTGCCGAAGGGCGGATGGCCTTCGACAGCGTCTATCCCGCGCTGGGATCGGTAATCAGGTCGGGCCTTGCAAAGTCATGCGGGGCAAGTGTCAGCGAGGACGGCAGCATCGAGGTAACGGACCATCTCGAAACCAGCGTGCCGGGCCTTTACGCGGCCGGCGACGTGGTCGTCGGCCTCGACCAGATCGGTCATGCGATGGGACAGGCAGGCGTCGCCTCCACGGCGATCCGCAATGCCTTGGCCCAGAAACGTCCGCTCAGGCGCTAGTCGACGAAATCCACGTTGACGGTCAGCTTCTCGGCATCCCATGCCGGAACCGCCTGCTGGGTCAGCGGGACCATGAATTTCTTGCCGTCGGGCTTTTCGATCTCGACGATCTCGGTCGCGCCGAAATTTTCGACCGCGCAGACGTGGCCGATGTCCTCGCCCGTGTCGGTGACGACGGGCAGGCCCAAGAGGTCGGAATAGTAGAATTCGCCCTCGTCCAGTGCCGGCAAAGCGGATCGCGGGACGGTCAGGACAGTGCCGCGCAGTTTTTCGGCGGCAGTGCGGTCCGGGACTTCGGCAAAGCGCGCGATGGCGCCGCCCTTGTTGTCGCTGCGGACCTTGGAGAGCGTCAAGGCGCCCCCGTTGAAGCTCTTGTGCGGCTTCAGGGCTTCGAACCCTTCGCCGAACAGCTTCAGGCGGACTTCGCCCGCCACGCCATGCGCACCGGTGACGGCTGCCAGCGTGACGGGCTTGTCCTGCATCGAAAGGGCTTACTCGGCCTTTTCTTCGGCTGCTTCTTCAGCCGGAGCTTCTTCAGCAGCGGCTTCTTCAGCGGGTGCTTCTTCTTCGGCCGGAGCGGCTGCAGCTGCAGCGGCTTCTTCCTCGGCAGCCTTGGCGGCTTCTTCGGCTTCAGCGATCTTGGCGGCCTTTTCTTCGGCACGTTCCTTGGCGGCTTCGCCCGGTTCACCCTTCTTGGGGTTGTTCTTCGGCGCACGCTCGAGGATGCCGGCGGCATCGAGGAAGCGGTGGACGCGGTCGGTCGGCTGCGCGCCAACCGAGAGCCAGTGACGTGCACGGTCTTCGTCGAGCTTCACGCGCTCGCCCGAATCCTTCGGCAGCATCGGGTTGTAGGTGCCGATCTGCTCCAGGTACTTGCCGTCACGCGGGCTGCGCGTGTCCGACACGACGATGCGGTAGTACGGACGCTTCTTCGCGCCACCGCGCGACAGACGAATTGCAACTGCCATTTTACTTCACCTTTCGAATGTAAATATCGGTAATCAGATTATTTCTTGTTCAATAAATCACGCAGGTCGGCGGGCAGCGTGTCCGGATCAACCGAAGGACCCTTGCCGCCACCGGAGCCCAGGCCCGGCAGGCCGCCCATCGGGCCCGGACCACCCGGACCGCCAAGGCCCGGCATGGCGGCGCCGAGGCCGCCCTTGCCGAACAGCGCGCCGAGACCCTTGAGGCCGCCCATCTTCTTGATCTGCTTCATCGCGCGGCCCATCTCCTGGTGCATCTTGAGCACCTTGTTGACGGTCTGCACGTCGGTGCCCGAGCCTGCTGCCACGCGCTTCTTGCGCTTGGCGTTCATCAGTTCGGGACGCTTGCGTTCCTTCGGCGTCATCGAGCCGATGATCGCGTCCATGCGCAGCAGCACGCGGTCGTCCATGCCCGACTGCTGCATCGCTGCCTTGGCCTTCTTCATGCCCGGCATCATGCCCGCAAGCGCGCCGAGGCCGCCCATGCTCTGCATCTGCTTGAGCTGCATGCGCAAATCGTCGAGGTCGAACTGCCCCTTCGCCATCTTCCTGGCGAGAGCTTCGGCCTCTTCTTCCTTGATCGTCGCCGCGGCCTTTTCGACCAGGCTGACCACGTCGCCCATGCCGAGGATGCGGCCGGCAACGCGCTTGGGATCGAAGGCCTCGATCGCGTCGAGCTTTTCACCGGTACCGGCAAACTTGATCGGCTTGCCCGTGACATAGCGCATCGACAGCGCAGCACCGCCGCGTGCATCGCCGTCCATGCGGGTCAGGACCACGCCGGTCAGCGGCACTTCGCCGGTAAAGCTCTGCGCGACGTTGACGGCGTCCTGGCCGGTCAAACTGTCGACCACAAGCAGCACTTCGGTGGGCGCGGAGACGGAGGCGATCGCCTTCATCTCGGCCATCAGCGCTTCGTCGACGTGGAGACGGCCCGCAGTATCGAGCAGCAGCACGTCGGCGGCCTGCAGCTTGGCGCTTTCCATGGCGCGGCGAGCGATGTCGACCGGCTGCTGGCCGGCAATGATCGGCAGCGTAGCGACATTGACCTGCTCGCCCAGCACCTTGAGCTGTTCCTGCGCGGCCGGACGGTTCACGTCGAGCGAGGCCATCATGGCCTTCTTGCCGTGCTTTTCCTTGAGCAACTTGCCGAGCTTGGCGGTCGTGGTCGTCTTACCCGAGCCCTGCAGGCCGACCATCATGATGACGACCGGCGGCTTGGCCGAGAAATTCAGTTCGCGCGATTCGGCATCGTCGCCGTCGCCGCCGAGCATTTCGACCAGCTCGTCATTGACGATCTTGACGACCTGCTGGCCGGGCGTAACCGACTTCAGGACTTCCGAGCCGATGGCCTTTTCGGTGACCGCGTCGATGAAGCGGCGCACCACCGGCAGGGCGACGTCGGCTTCGAGCAGCGCGATGCGCACCTCGCGCATGGCTTCGCGAACGTCCTTCTCCGACAGCGAGCCGCGGCCCTTGAGCTTGTCGAAGACATTGCCGAGCCGGTCGGACAGATTGTCGAACATGTCTGTTCTTCTCCTTCCGAACCCGTCGAGGCCCGAATAAACGCGAAAAACGCCGGCGGACGAGAACTCGTCGGCCAGCGTGGGGTCAGACCCCTATGAAACCCAAACGTGTGCCCGGGTGTGGTGGAAGCAAGCCGCAGCCGTCGCCACGGCCTGCTACCATCGCACTCGGGTAAAAATGGTGGAGCCTAGCGGGATCGAACCGCTGACCTCCTGCATGCCATGCAGGCGCTCTCCCAGCTGAGCTAAGGCCCCGAACCATTTCAGACGACACGACCTTGAAAAGAGCGTGCCACCCTTGCGGGAGGCGCCCAATATAAGCAGGCCTCCCGCATTGCAACAGCTAAATTAGCTTTCGTCGACGTCGTCGTCGTCGCCCTTGGACTTGGTCTCGACGCCGAGGTCGTCGTCACCGCCGAGGTCGACTTCATTGTCGGGCGAATCATCGTCTTCGTCGATGTCGATGTCCAGATCGTCATCGTCGTCACCGCCCAGATCGGCGTCGGCTTCGGCGTCCTTCTTCTTCGCTTCTTCTTCGGCGAGAATCGGCTGCTTCGACTTGAGCACGGGTTCGGGGAACCACTCTTCGGCGCATTCGATGCAGTGGACGGGCTCGTCCTTCGTCAGATCGTAGAAGCGGGTGCCGCACTTCGGGCAGGTCCGCTTGGTGCCCCATTCCGGTTTGACCATGTGTAATCCTTGGCTTTGCCGCCCCCGCGCCTGTGGCGAGGGCCGTGTGAATTCGTAATTGTATTGATGGGTTCCCGCTGCGCAGGAATCAACAGCGCGCGCGCCTTGCCAGAAGCCATTGCCACTGTCAAAGACCCGCGCGCAAGTGCCCTTCCCTTACCGGAAAAACCGTTGACCGCACACCGTTTCCTGCCCCGAACCCCGCTGACCGGACGCATCCGCGTGCCCGGCGACAAGTCGATCAGCCACCGCTCGCTCATGTTCGGCGCGCTGGCCGTGGGCCGCAGCCGTATTTCCGGCCTGCTGGAGGGCGAGGACGTTCTCTCCACCGCCACCGCCCTGCGCGCGATGGGCGCCCGCATAGAAAAGGACGGCGATACCTGGGTGGTCGACGGCGTGGGCGTTGGCACGCTGCTCCAGCCGCAAGGCGCGCTCGACATGGGCAATTCGGGCACCTCGACGCGCCTGCTCATGGGCCTCGTCGCCAGCCACGGCATCACCGCCACCTTCACCGGCGATGCCAGCCTGTCGAAGCGACCGATGGGCCGCGTGATCGATCCGCTTTCCATCATGGGCGCCAGCTTCACCCCTTCCCCCGGCGGCACGCTGCCGCTGGTCATGGAAGGGCTGCAACCGGCGGTGCCGATGACCTATCGACTTCCTGTCGCCAGCGCCCAGGTGAAGAGCGCGGTGCTGCTCGCCGGCCTCAACACCCCCGGTACCACCACGGTGATCGAGCCGGTGCCGACCCGCGACCATACCGAACGGATGCTGCGCGGTTTCGGCGTTGACGTGCGCGTTGAAGAGATCGGGGGCGAGAAGCACATTTCGCTGACCGGCCCGGTCGACATGACGCCCTGCGACATCACCGTGCCGGGCGATCCCTCTTCCGCCGCCTTTTTCGCGGTGGCCGCCAGCGTGGTGCCGGGCAGCGACCTCGTGATCGAGAACGTCGGCCTCAACCCGACCCGCGACGGCATCTTCCGCGTGCTGAAGCAGATGGGCGCGAATATCGACTACCTCGACGAACGCGAAGTCGGCGGCGAACCGGTCGCGGACCTGCGCGTGCGCCATGCACAGCTCACGGGTATCGAGGTCGATCCCGACATCGCGCCGAGCATGATCGACGAATTTCCCGTCCTCTTCGTTGCCGCCGCGCTGGCGCAGGGCACCACCATCACCAGCGGCCTCGACGAATTGCGGGTCAAGGAAAGCGACCGCCTGACCGCCATGGCAACCGCGCTGTCGCTTGGCGGCGCCAGCGTCGAGGAGCGCGAGGACGGCCTGCTCATCCGCGGCACTGGCGGCAAGCCGCTGGCAGGCGGCGGTCCCGTCACCACCCATCTCGACCACCGCATCGCCATGAGCATGGCGGTTGCCGGCCTGGCGAGCGCGGCGGGCGTCGAGATCGACAGCACCGAGCCTATCGCCACCAGCTTCCCCAATTTCATGGCGCTGCTGGAAGAAGCCTCCGCGTGAGCGAGGCTTTCGACATCTACACCGCCGTCGGCTTCGTCGGCATGACCTGCATCATTGCCGCCTATGCCTATCTGACATGGAAGGACGAGCCGAACCCCTTCATCCTCCACGGCACCAACCTTCTCGGCGCCGCGCTGCTGACCGTATCGCTACTGGTCCACACCAACTGGCCGAGCCTCGTGCTGGAAGGTTTCTGGGCGGCGATCGCGCTGTGGGGCTTGTGGAAGGCGCTCAAGTCGCGCAGCAGGCCCGAATGATCATCGCCGTCGACGGACCTACCGCCTCGGGCAAGGGCACGATTGCCAAGGCCCTGGCTGCGCATTTCGGCCTGCCGCATCTCGATACCGGCCTGCTTTATCGCGCGGTCGGGCGGCAGGTGTTTCTCGACGGGGGAGACCCGGACGATAGCGGCGATGCGCTTGCCGCGACCGCCTTTCCCGACAGCCTGCTGGACGACCCGCATTTGCGCGACGAGGAAACGGGCGGGCTCGCCAGCCGCGTCTCGGTCCACCCCGCGGTACGGCAGGCGCTGTTCGAACGCCAGCGCAGCTTCGCCACGCAGAAGGGCGGCGCTGTGCTTGACGGGCGCGACATCGGGACAGTGATTGCTCCTGAAGCCGAGGCGAAGCTGTTCGTCACTGCCAGCGTGGAGGCGCGCGCCCAGCGCCGCTTCCTCGAAATGCGCGATCGCGGTGTGCCCGTCACGCTGGCCGAGATCGAGGACGATCTACGCCGCCGCGATGAGCGCGACCGCAACCGCGCCGTTGCGCCGCTGGTCCCGGCAGAGGATGCGCTGGTCATCGACACCAGCGCGCTCGACCGGGAGGAGGCCTTTGCCGCGGCGCTCGAAGCGGTGAACGCGCTGACCGGCCAGCTGCCCTGTCCGTAAGGCAACGGTCAGCAGGCTTGCCAAGCCGGCACAACAGGCGCAGATAGGCCGCCTTCGTAAAAGTGGTCGCCAAGAGGTCGCGCATGGGTCGCTGCAGGACAGCGAAACACGGCCCGCGACGTGTGCGAACCGCGCTTTTTCTGTCCCTCAACGGGAGAGAAACTATGAAGAAGATGCTTATCCTTGCAGCCCTGGTCGGCCTGACCGCATCCCCCGCACAGGCGGAACACTGGGATGTCATCGGGACCAAGCTGAAAGACACCTGCCCGATCGGTAAGTACATGGCGATCGTGAAGGACTTCAACCAGTGGGGCCGGTCCTACGGCTATACGGCCACCATCCTCACCCCGATCCAGGACCAGGACCAGACGATGTTCTGGTGGATCGGCAAGACCGAGAACGCCGCCAAGTTCGGCGCGGCATGGGACGCCTGGCGCGATGGGCTGTCGGATCCCAATTCGACGCCCGCCAAGCTGCAGGCGCGCTTCGCCGATTGCGCCACCAACCATTCGCGCAGCGGCTACGACGCGTGGTGACGATCTGAGGGACTGGCGGGCGCGCGGCGGAGATTTGCCGGCGCGCCCGCTTTCCTACAGCAGCGAAGGCGTGGCAGGGCAACTGCCATGACCGGAAAGATCGCCACGAACCCGCAGAAACCAGCGCTTTGCACGCTGCTTTGCCGGGTCGGGGCTTTTTCCGCCTGGACCGTGTTCCACGTGTTCCATCCTGTAGGGCGAAGGGGTGCATTTCCCTTGCTTTCCGCAGGGGTTTGCACTAGGCGCGCGCCCGTCCCGAACATCTCCGAGATCGAAAGGACCTTCGCGGCGGCATCCGGCCTCGCGGAGATCACGGCCCTCTTGCCCCGTACGGCCCGTGCAATCGTGCACAGGCAGACGGAGAAAGACCCCGGTAAAACCGGTGGCCGGTAGCAAAACGAACGTAGGACTACTTACATATGGCAACCTCAGCCAATCCCACCCGCGACGATTTCGCGGCAATGCTCGACGAGCAGCTCGGCGGCGCCGATGACGGCGGCTTCGAAGGCCGTGTCGTCAAGGGCACCGTTACCAACATCGAAAACGGCTATGCCCACATCGACGTCGGCCTGAAGAGCGAAGGCCGCGTCGACCTCAAGGAATTCATGCGCGGCGAAGACGAGCACGGCCTCGAAGTCGGCTCGGAAGTCGAAGTGTTCGTCGACCGCATCGAAAACGCCGACGGCGAAGCCATGCTGTCGCGCGACCGCGCTCGCCGCGAAGCTGCATGGGACAAGCTTGAAAGCGAATTTGGCGAAGGCAAGCGCGTCGACGGCCGCATCTTCGGCCGCGTCAAGGGCGGCTTCACCGTCGACCTCGACGGCGCCGTGGCCTTCCTGCCCGGCTCGCAGGTCGACATCCGCCCCGTGCGCGACGTCACCCCGCTGATGGACATGCCGCAGCCCTTCCAGATCCTGAAGATGGACCGTCGCCGCGGTAACATCGTCGTCTCGCGCCGCGCGGTCCTCGAAGAGACCCGTGCAGAACAGCGCAGCGAACTGATCGACAAGCTGACCGAAGGCCAGGTGATCGACGGCGTCGTGAAGAACATCACCGACTACGGTGCCTTCGTCGACCTCGGCGGCATCGACGGCCTGCTCCATGTCACCGACATGAGCTACAAGCGCGTCAACCATCCGAGCGAAATGATCGAAATCGGCCAGACCGTGACCGTCCAGATCATCCGCATCAACGAAGACACCCAGCGCATCAGCCTCGGCATGAAGCAGCTGGAATCGGATCCGTGGGACGGCGTCGCTGCCAAGTACCCGGTCGGCATGAAGATGTCGGGCACCGTCACCAACATCACCGAATACGGCGCATTCGTCGAAATCGAGCCGGGCATCGAAGGCCTGGTCCACGTTTCGGAAATGAGCTGGACCAAGAAGAACGTCCACCCGGGCAAGATCGTCTCGACCTCGCAGGAAGTCGAAGTCATGGTCCTGGAAGTCGACAGCGAAAAGCGTCGCATCAGCCTCGGCCTCAAGCAGGCCCAGCGCAATCCGTGGGAAGAGTTCGCCGAAGCCCATCCGGTCGGCACGAAGGTCGAAGGCGAAGTCAAGAACGCCACCGAATTCGGTCTCTTCATCGGCCTTCCGGGCGACGTCGACGGTATGGTCCACATGTCGGACATCGCATGGGGCATCTCGGGTGAAGACGCCCTCGCCCTGCACCGCAAGGGTGAGCAGGTCGAAGCCGTCGTTCTCGACGTCGATGTCGAGAAGGAACGCATCAGCCTCGGCATGAAGCAGCTCGAAAAGGGTGCTCCGACCGAAGCCGGCGCCGGCAGCTCGCTGCGCAAGAACCAGGTCGTCACCGTGACCGTGCTCGAAGTCCGCGATGGCGGTCTCGAAGTGCAGGTCGGCGAAGACGGCGCGACCGGCTTCATCAAGCGTTCGGACCTCGGCCGCGACCGCGACGAACAGCGTCCGGATCGCTTCCAGCCCGGCGCCAAGGTCGACGCGATGGTCACCGGCTTCGATCGTTCGAAGAAGCCGACCTTCTCGATCAAGGCTCGCCAGATCGCCGAAGAGAAGGAAGCAGTCGCACAGTTCGGTTCGTCGGACTCGGGTGCTTCGCTCGGCGACATCCTCGGCGAAGCGCTGAAGAAGAAGGAAGACTAAGCTCTTCCTCCCTTCATCAGGGTAATCAGGAAGGCCCGCTTGCTCACTCGAGCAGGCGGGCCTTTCCTATAGGGGGCAACGGGCGTAGGCTGCCCGCCATGCTACAGGTTCACCAGTTCCCCTGCCTTGCCGACAATTACGGCTTCCTCCTCCACGATCCCGAAAGCGGCGAAACAGCCGCAATCGATACGCCCGATGGTGCGGAATACCTGAGGCAGGCCGATGCGAAGAATTGGCGCATCACGCAGGTCTGGAACACGCACTGGCATCCGGACCATGCCGGCGGGAACAAGGCCATCGTCGAGGCCACCGGCGCCAAGGTTGTCGCCCCTCAGGAAGTCGAGCGCTTGACCCCGATCGACCGTGTCGTGGGCAATGGCGACAAGGTCGAACTGGGCCGCTGGCACGCACGCGTCATCGACGTGTCGGGCCACACCAACGGCCATATCGCCTATCACATTCCCGAAGCCGACCTCGCCTTCGTCGGCGACAGCGTCTTCGCGCTTGGCTGCGGGCGCATGTTCGAAGGCAAGCCCGACCAGTTCTGGCACAGCCTGGAGCGGATCAGGCAGATGCCCGAAAACACGCTGCTCTACTGCGCGCACGAATATACGGCATCGAATGCGAAGTTCGCGCTGCACGCCGATCCCGACAATACCGAACTCCAGCTTTACGCGGCCCGGGTGGAAGAGAAGCGGGCCAAGGGCGAACCCACTGTCCCCACGGTCCTGTCGCGCGAGCTGGTCACCAATCCCTTCCTGCGCGCAGACAGCGCGGAATTGCGCGATCGCTGGGGCGGAAGCACGCCCGCAGAGACGTTCGCAGCGCTCCGGGCAGCCAAGGACAACTTCTGACGCCATGAAGGCACTCGTCGTCCGGTCGCTGTCGCCCGACCTTTCGGGGACGCAGATCGAGGAAATCGCCGATCCCGTGCGGGAAGAAGGGCAGGTCCTCGTCAGGGTGCGAGCGGCTTCGCTCAACTATCCCGACCTGCTGATGACCCGCGGGGATTACCAATTCAAGCCGGACGTGCCCTTCGTCAGCGGCCTCGAAATGGCAGGCGAAGTGGTCGAGGCCGATGCAGGCAGCGGCTTCAAATCCGGCGACCGCGTCATGGGCGGCGCGAAAACCGGCGCCTTTGCGGGTCTCGTGGCCCTTCCAGCCTCATCGCTCAGGCCCGTCCCGGCGGGCCTCGGCTTTCCCGAAGCAGCGGCCATGGGCGCGGCCTATCACACAGCCTATGTCGCCCTGGTCGAGCTCGGCGGATTGCAGGAAGGCCAGACGGTGCTGGTCCACGGCGCGAGCGGCGGGGTGGGGCTTGCCGCCTGCGACCTTGCCAAAGCGCTCGGAGCCCGCGTCTTTGCCGCCTCGCACCGCGAAGACAAGCTGGCCGCACTCAAGCGGATCGCCGCTCCGGACGCGGCAATCCCCAACACGGGCCGCTTCCGTGAACAGGTCGCCGAACTTACCGGTGGCAGGCTATGCGACCTGGTCTTCGATCCTATCGGAGGGGACGTATTCGACGAGAGCACCCGCTGCGTCGCCTTCGGCGGGAAGCTACTGGTCGTCGGCTTCGTCGCCGGTCGCATCCCCGAAATCGCGGTCAACATCCCGCTGATCAAGGGGTTCTCGGTCGTCGGCGTGCGGGCCGGGGAATATGCGCGCCGCTTCCCCGACCGCGCCAAACGGATCGCCGCGGAACTCGAGCGCTTGGCAAGTGAAGGCCGGATCAGCCCCCATATCGACCGCACCCTGCCCCTCGCCCGATGGCGCGAAGCCTTCGAAGCGATGGAGGCAGGAGAGATCGTCGGGAAGATCGTGCTGGAACCCTAGCCCAGCAGCACGAAGCCCACGAATGCCGCAGCGCCCACGACGCTCCAAGTGATGGTAAGCTTGCGCAGCGCCTTGACCTGCAGGCCCATGATCACGCCGCTGAGCACCAGCAAGAACAGGACGATCGCCAGGACCGTCGCGTAGATCTTGAAGGCCGTGCTGCCCTTTGCCTTGTGCAACTGAACCAGCCAGCGGTGGAGCGAAGCTTCCTTCACCTCAACTTCGGCGACCAGCGGATCATCGGTGGCAACAACCTTCGCTTCGCTGCGCGCGCCCGACCAGGACAGCGAAATTTCGCCGTCCTCGTTGCTGACCTTGGTCTTGCCACTCGGCGCGGAAAGGCCTTGCTGCGCAAGGCCCGCAAGCGCGACCTGCTTCAGTTGTGCCTCGTCTTCCGCAAGCGGCTGCTCGAGCGGCACAAGGACCGTCTCTTCCCGCCATTCACCGGTGTTGCCCCACGTATAAAGCGCCCCCGTAACGAGGAACATCAAGATGGCGGGGAACATGATGGCAGCCGCGATGAGATGCAGCTTGGTGAGGAAGACACGATTCACGAAACGATCCTTTTTTGCTAACGCTTCGCAATAGCGTGACAATCCGGGATTGAAAGAAAAAAGCGCGCAAAACCCGAAGGCCTCGCGCGCTTTTTCGTGTCCTGTGAGGTCGGGCCGTCAGATGCCGGCGATGACCTTGTCCGCCAGCGCCTTGTCGGCATCGGCGTCGTGCTTGTCGGCGATAAGCGCGCGGCTAGCAGCGGTCGCGGCAAGCGCGGCACGGTTGCGGACGTCCTCGACCGCTTCACGCTCTGCGGCAGCGATCTTGTCTTCCGCCATGCGCTTGCGACGCTCGACCATGGCCTGGCTGTCGGCCTCCGCCTTTTCGAGGATCGCGTCGGCTTCATGCTGCGCATTGGCGAGCATGGCCTCGGCATCCTTTTCGGCGCCGGCGATCTTGTCGGCATATTCCTGGCGAAGCGCTTCGGCTTCGGCACGGAGCTGCTTGGCTTCTTCCAGCTGGTCCTTGATCGCGGCGATCTTGCTGTCGAGGCCGCCGGCAATGGTCTTGTGGACCTTGGCACCGAAGAAAGCGATGAGCAGCAGGATGAGCATCGCGATCGAGACGATCTGGAACGGTGCGAGGCCGAACAGTTCGGGCTCTGCATGCGTACCGGCACCGCCGTGACCGACTTCGGTGTTCACTTCGGCCGCTTCCGTCGCGAAGACTTCAGGAGTGGTATTAGCCATTGGCCATTGCCTCCTTCACTGCCTTGGCGGCGGCAGGCTTGGTCACCTTCACACCGGCGAGACGCTGGACGATGTCCTGGGCCGCTTCGACTGCAACGCTTTCGACTTCGGCAAGAGCCGCAGTGCGGGCTTCACCGATGCGGGCTTCCGCGTCGGCAAGCTTCTTGTCGATGCGGGTCTGCGCAGCTTTGAGCTTCTTTTCGGACTTGGCAGCAGCCTCGTCCTTGGCCTTGGCCACGATCGCCTGTGCAGCGGCGCGGTTTTCATTCTCACGCACCCGCCAGGCATCTTCCTGTTCGTCGGCCGCGTCACGCGCAGCCTTTGCTGCGGCGAGGTCAGCGGCGATCTGGCCGTCGCGCTGGGCAACGGTTTCCATCACCTTGGGCACCATGCCCTTGCCGATGACGAAGAAAGTGATGCCGAAGAAGACCAGCAGCCAGAAGACCTGACTGGACCACGTATCGGCAAGCTGTGCTATCTGGGGCATTGCAGCTCTCGAAAAGCGGGTGCGAAAAATTCATGGCACCGGCCGGGCGTATCCCGACCGGTGCGATCTCGAAATTCGTCGATTAGGCGACGAAGATCAGGATCATGGCAACGACGAACGCCAGCAGGCCGAGAAGTTCGGCAGCGGCGAAGCCGATGAACAGGCGGCCCTGCTGGCCGTCGGCAGCACCCGGGTTACGCAGAGCGCTTTCGAGGAACGAACCGAAGACGTTACCCACACCGATGGCGGCCATGCCGGCACCGATTGCAGCGAGACCGGCGCCAACCAGCTTTGCAGCTTCCATTTCCATGACAAACTCCTTTGGGAAAAACTTTGAATTGAAGACTTAGTGAAGGTTCTCGGCGTCGTTGATGTACAGCGACGTCAGAAGAGCGAAAACATAGGCCTGGATGCCTGCGACCAGCAGTTCGAGCGCGCAGATACCGACCATCAGAAGGAAGCTCGGCAGACCCACGATGCCGCCCCACAGGACGCCGGCATTGGTACCGTCGATCACGAAGCTGGACAGCACTTCGAGCAGCACGTGGCCGGCCATCATGGCGACGAAGAGTCGCAGGCCGAGGCTGAACGGGCGCACCATGAACGAGATAAACTCGATCGGCGCGATCACCGGGATCATCGGCAGCGGCGTGCCATGCGGCACGAAGAGCGAGAAGAAGTGCAGCCCGTGCTTCCAGAAACCGACGATCAGGACGATCGCGAAGCTGATGATCGCGAGGACGCCGGTCACGGTGAAGTGGCTGGTGAAGGTGAACGGGTGAACGCCGACGATGCCCAGCGGCAGGAGGCCGAGCAGGTTGGCGAAAAGGATGAACATGAACAGGCTGAAGACATAGGGCACGTACTTGCGCCCGGCCTTGCCGATGTTCGCTTCGAGCATGTTGTCGATGAAACCGGTGAAGGTTTCCACCATCATCTGCCAGCGGCCGGGGACGAGCTGGCGCTGCATGCCGCCGAGCACGAACACGAAGAGCACGACCGTGGTGATAAGCATCCACAGCGCGCTGTTGGTGAAGGCGATATTATAGCCCGCGAGTTCCCAACCTTCCGAGCCGCCCAGCGGCTGGATGGTGAACTGGTACATCGGATCGACTTTGGCCTGTTCGGCTGCCACGTCTGTTACGTCCCTAAATCCTGTAACGAGCGCCCCGGAATCCCCATTGCGGGATCATTCTTCGGGGCGCTGGTTTGCCGCGCGGATGATGTTCCTGAAGGCGACGACTATCCCGAGGAACAGTCCCACCAACAGACCCCACGGGTTCGTGCCGGTAAAGTAGCCAATGGCATAACCGATCACCGAACCGCCAAGGAGCCCTCCGAGCAGATCCGCCAGAACCCGGTTGCCGCTGCGATAGTTCGCATCGGAACCGGAAACCTGCGGGCGGTTACGCTCCTCTTCGCGCTGCTGGGCGGCTGCGAGCCGCTTTTCCAGCGCGTCGATCCGCGCATCCTCCTCGATGGGTTCCCGTGCGGGTTTGTCGTCGCTCATGCCTTGCTCCTTTAAAGGGGGTTGCGCGGCACGCGCAGGGACTTGCCCGCCAAGGGCGCGGCCCCCTTAGAAGGGGGGCCTTTGCGAGTCAACATGGAGGGAGGGCGAATTAGGCCTTTAAACGCAACACCCGTCGCATATTCGTCACCCGAGCGGCAAACCGCTGGGACCTATAGCCTCAAGGACAACGCGAATCGCGCAAGGGGGCACTGCTTGAACGAGTCTGCCAGCTACCGTCCGGCGCCTGGTATTTTTCGCCCGGCGAAGTCGCCAGAATCGCCTGGCAACCTGCGGTGAGCGCGTATTCCTCGAGCGTGGCGTTGTTGGCCTGCGCCCGTTCCGCATAGACGGCGCGGCGCTTGATATTGATGTCGTTGACGATCCGGCGAAGCTCCGGCGTCTCGGCGCCGACGATGCCGAGGTAACCGTCCATCTTCTCGCCCACTTCGCCCGACGCGCGGGCCGCGGCATAGGCAGGGTCGCGCTGCGCAAAGGCAGGGGTCGCGATGCCGCCCAGCGCGGTCGCAGCCACGGCTGCCGCCAGCATCGTCTTGGTCATGGTTTTGGTCATAAAATCACCCATCAGAAGATATCCGCGTTTTCCTCGATCGTGTTGCCCGCGTCTTCCGCGAGCCGGTAGATCACTTCCTGCCGGATATTGACGTTGAGTTCGATCACGATCGGCTCGGTCGGTGCTTCCAGCGTTATGCACCCCGCAAGCGCGAACGGGACAAGCCCGACGGCCAAGATCCGCAAACCCGGTCTCCTGCTTGAAACTTCCATGTCAGCGCTTCTTGCAAGGGGCGCGGGGTCAGTCAATTCAACGGTTCTCATAGCCCCTACTCGCTTTCTTGGTCCTGAATGGTGGGTTCATCCGGAATGACATCTTCCGGGTCAATCTCGGGTTTCACTTCCTCGCCGGTGACGGATCGGCGCAGGAAACGCGTGCCGTCGTCGCTCAGCAGGCCCAGTTCACGCGGATCGCGAACGGCGGCCGGGTCGTAGAGTGCCTTGAGAGAAGTCAGCAGCTGGTAGAACTGCGCCCTGATGTTGATGCGGAACTGAATCGGCAGCTTGGCAAGCTGGCGGGTCACGAAATTCTTCTTCGCCCCCTCACCCTGGCTGACACCATCGAACCGCACGCGGGTGACGATCTCGCCTGCCAACGGGCCTTCCATGACCACCCGCATCTGGGTGAAATTCATGCTGCGCAAGGCGTCGAAGGCGTAGTTGGCGACCGGCGAGAGGTCTTCATAGGTCAACTCGCCGACATAGGAGATATTTCCGCCCGGGGGCCGCGAGAGAAGGATGCCTTCGTCGATCCGGCCATTGCCATTCTCACCGAAGACTATCGGCACGGTTCCGTCGAAAATACCCGTCGCAGAGATATTCTCGAATTCCATCTGGGCGACGAACTGCGCGGCATCCAGACCGACGATCTCGAAGATGTAGCGCCGCTCCTCCTCGACACCGAACCTGAAATCGACCTCGCGCAGGATCAGCCGGCCGCCCATGAAAGGCCAGCTTCCGCCGGCAACCGCAAGCACCTCGCCGCCGCGCAGTTCGAACTCGATCTCACCATCCAGCACCTCGACACCGGGGTTGATCGAGGCGACGCGCAGTTTCTGGCCGGGCGCGGTCGTCAGGCCGAGCAGGTCGGTAAATTCGATGGTACCGCTGGCTCCTTCGACGGGCCCGAATGCGGCTGCGAAATCGAAGTCGTCAGTGGAGAAGGTGCCGGTGCTGGTGACTTCACCATCGCTGTCCCAGTCGATCCGGCCGCGACCGGTGACCGTCCCTTCCGCGTTGGCGACGACGCCCAGCGCAAGGCAGCTGAGGCCGCTCGGCTCCCGCGGACCGGGCTCGCCGCCGTCGAAGCAGATATTGCTGGATGGCGAAGGCTGGAAGGTCTCGTCGAACACGATTCCGGGCACGTCGAGATCGGCATACCCTGCCCCCGTTCCCAGATTGTGCCGGATATCGGCGACGGTGATCAGCCGCCCCTCGTAGGGATCGCGCAGTTCGGCGCGCGCGTCGATGATACTGTCGCGCAGCGTCAGCGTGCCGCCGTCGGCAACCAGCGGCTGGAAACGGTCCGGCTCCTCGCGATCGGCGACACGCAGCGAGGCATTGCCGATGGTAAAGACACCGCCGGTGTAATCCCAGTTTCCTGCGGCATTGCTTATATCGAGCGGCACCGATGCAAGCCGGATGTCCGCGTCGGAGAACGTCCCGGCGATATTCTCGCCCACCTTTGCGTCGAGATCGCTGATGACGAAACGGCTGGCAGTCTCCGCCGGACCAAGCGTTATTGCGAGATTGTGGGCGCTGATCGTACCGGGCCAGGCAAAGCCCACTGGCCCGCTAGCGATGCGGATGGGCGTGTCGGCAAGCGAACCCTTGAGGTCGAGAGAAGGAGCACCGGCTGCGAACTGCAGGCCTGTAGGACCGCTGCGCAGCATCGGGCGACCCGGCGGCGGACAAAGCGTGAGGCCTGGCCCCGCGATATTGAGATCGGCAAGGGCGATGCGGCGAAAGGCGATCCGCGTGCAATCCCGCCAGAGTGCAAGCGCCCCGTCAGCGCCATAGCGCCCGCTGACCGGAACCGAGAGGCTATCGACTGCGCCGCCGGGCACCGGACCGGTCGCTTCTACCTGGCCGGAGAAACCGAACGCGCCGCCTTCGCCTTGCACGATGCTCATGCGGGGGATGGCAAAGGTGGACCCGCCAGCTTCGTAAGGCGCCATGGACAGGCGAAAGACCGGACCGGCCCCGCCGTTGTTCTCCATGCGGCCCGAAATGCTCGGCAGGCCGGGACCACCGGTCGCGATGTTACCGGAGAAACGGGCAGCCTCTCCTGTACTGGCGCCCACCTGGACCCGCGACAGGGAGAGTATGCGCGCGCCCCCGCCTCCGGCCAGCTCGGCCTGCGGGATCAGCAGCGAATATCCCTTTTCATCTTGCCTGTACCGGATGCGCGCTTCCAGCGAACTGCCACGGGTCTGCGCCTGGAGCGATGCGGCGATCTTGTTGACGATCGGTTCGACAAGCGTGCCCTCGCCCGTTTGGGACAGGCTTTCGATGCCGGCGACAAGGCCGCTGCCGAGGCGCAGGCCGTTGCCTTCAAGATTGCCGTCGACCTCCAACCGTTCGAACCCGCCGCGACCGCGCGCAACACCTTCGGCGGTGATGACCGCAGCGAGAGCCTGCGGCGTCTCGAAGCCGCGCGCGGCAAGCGAAAAGCGCGCGGTTGCATCATCGCCCCGCATCTGTGCACGGATCGTCCCTGCAAGCGACTGGGCTGCACCGCCCGGAATGGCGAGCGCGTCCGTGTCGATCCGCGCCTCGATCGAGGGATCGGACAATTGCGGCGTCATAGCTGCATCGAGTTCGGCAACCAGTCCGGTCACCCGGACGCCGTTGCCCTTGCAGGTAAGGTCTTGCTGCCTCAGCGGACCTGAGAACTCCGGCGTGCCTCCGTCGGTCGACACCTTGCCGTAAAGCGTCGTCTGCCGCGCTTCGCACCCGCCAATCGCAAAATCGGGCGCAACTGCCGCGAAAATGCCCGTAAATCCGTTGTCGAGCGGTCCCCTCCCCTCGAGCTTGAAGCCTACCGGGCCATAGTCCGTTTCGAGCAAGCCGCGACCGTCACGTATCGCGACGTTGAACGCGGGAAGTCCGGGCTCCTCCTCGCTTTCGGCAAACACCAGCGGATCGAGCGAGCCGAAACTCAGCTGCCCATCGAGGTAGGTCGCGTAAAGACGCGGCTCCACCAACGTGATGCTGCCGATTTGCGGCAAGCCCAACCGATACTTGAGCTTCACCACAGCCTGTTTGGCGGTGAGGTCGGGCGCCGCCGGGTCGCCGATTACGAGATCGGAGATGACCTGCGTTTGCCCGCCGATGCGTTCGATTTCGTAAGTACCTTCGATGCCATAGGCGTCGAACTGGTCGCGGATGAAATCATGCGCGATGCTTTCGCGATTGGCCCAGGCCATCAGGAATATCGCCAGCAGGGTGAGCAGCGAGAGGCCGGGCACGGCATAACGCTTCTTGCGCCAGCGCGGCCGATGGCTCGTCATGCCTGCGATTTCGCCCTCATCCATTATGCGCACACTTGCGCCCATCGCCGCGCGAAGGCAATGCAAGCCTTTGAAAGGTCGTTAGATAGGGTCGCGATTTGTCTGACGGGGGCAGCATATCAAAGGAGCATTCCGGTGCAGGACAGCGTGAGCGGCTTCGCCAGCGACTGCTCAAGGGCGGGCCGGACGCTTTGGCCGATTACGAATTGCTCGAACACCTCCTCTTCGGGGCGTTCCGTCAAGGAGACACCAAGCCCTTGGCAAAGACGCTGATTGCGCGCTTCGGTTCCTTTGCCGGCGTGCTCAACGCTGATCCGCAAGCGCTGGCGCTGGTAAAGGGCATGGGCGAAGCCAGTGCCGCCTCGCTTTACGCGGTTGCCATGGCAGCACGACGCATGGCCCGCGGCGCGATCGAGCAGCAACCGGTGCTGGGAAGTTGGCAGGCGCTGCTCGACTATCTCGCCATCGACATGGGCCATCTCAAGCACGAGCGCGTACGGGTGCTGTATCTCGACACGCGCAACCGGCTTATCCTCGACCACCTGGCCGCCAAAGGGTCGGTGGACGAAGCAGCCATCCATCCGCGCGAAGTGATCCGCAAGGCCTTCGACATCGGGGCGACCGCGCTGATCCTGGTGCACAACCACCCGAGCGGGGATCCCGAGCCCAGCCGCGCGGACATCCAGATAACCAGCAGGATCGCGGAGGCCGGGCGGCTGCTCAACATTACCGTCCACGACCACGTCATCGTGGGGCGCGGCAGCCACGTCTCACTGCGCGCCAAGGGCCTGATCTAGGACAAGGTCACCTTACTTGCGGGGCGCGACGCCGTGCGCTGCATAACGGGCCGCCAGTTCCGGCGCCATCCGCAGCGCCCGCTCCACATCGACCCGGCCGCCCTTGTCGCCCTTTTCCAGTCGCACGATACCGCGCAGGTAAAGCGAGGCGGACAGGTTGGGCGCCAGTTCCAACGCGCTGTCGAGATCTTTCAGCGCAGCGTCGAAATTGCCCAAGCGGTAGCTGACCATCGCCCGGCTATCGAGCATGGGCGCGCTGTTGGATGCCCGTTCGATCGCCTTGGTGCAGGTCGGCATGGCGCCTTCCGCTTCGATATCGAACAGGCCGCGGAACCAGCAATCGGCGTTGAGGACAGACGCATTGGTCGGCTTGGCGGCAACCTGCCGCGACAGCACTTCGAGCGCATCCTGCGTGCGGCCAGCAAGCCCTGCCACGGTAGCATAGGTGCTGGCGAAGGATCCTTCCTCGTCATCGCCGACCGGCAGCGAATCGAGCAGTTCGAGCGCCTCGTCGCGCTTGCCGGCATAGGCCAGCATTTCGGCAAGGCTGAACGCATAGGCCGACGCCGGATCGAGATCATAGGCCATCTGCGCATCGGCAATACCCGCCTCGCGGTTGCCCAGCGCCTCGTGCACGGCACCGCGCCAGCTGTAGAGATTGGCGCTCGGCTGGTTCTCGATCAGCGTGTCGAGATCTTCGAGCACGCCCTTCCAGTCGAAAATCTGCGCCCTGAAACTGGCGCGCTGGCTTAGCGGCCCCCAATCATCGCTGGATGCGAAGGCGACGGCCTTGTCATATGCCTCGACCAGCGGCGCGGTGCGGCGGGCCAGCTCCTTGGCATCGAATTCCCAGCGCCAGGCGAAATTCTCCGGCGCTAGCAGTTCGGACTTGATCGAGTTGATCTCACGCACCTTGCGCTTGTGGGCCGGAAGCTCGGACGCGGGCACCTCGCCAAGATCCTGCCAGACATCGACATTATAGGTCACCTTGTTGCCGACGTGCCTGGTGACCCCTTTGAGGGTCGTGTTTGCAAAACCGGTGTCGATCGACTCCGGACCGGTATTTTCGAACCCTTCCAGCCCCTCGGGAAGGATGAGGGTTGCAGCGATACGGTTGTATTGCGGCCCCGGGGTAAACACGGGAATGTCGCGCCATTCCGAACGCGCGCGATCGGGGTTGAAATTATACTGCTCCGACTGATCGGAGGAAAGCCGCAGGCGTCCGTCGCGCCAGGTGAAATCGCCCGGCATCACGCCCTTGACCTCCAGCACGCCGGCAGCTGCCTCGTCATCATATTCGAGCGTGACAGAAGTCACCGCCCCGCCCGGTCCGGTCGAGAATCCTTGCGCGAACTGTTTCAGCTTGTCCTCGTCCGCCTCGTCGGCAGCCGCGCGGAAGCCTGCGCCCCGCGCGCCGTAGATCGACATCTTGAGCGTAAACAGCGCCGGAAAATCGACTCCGGCTGAATAATCGCTGGTGAGGTCCATGACCATGTCGGGCCACGGCTGGCGGCGCTGCGTCATGGGGACGAGGCCGGAGCCTCCTTCGCTTAGCGGAAGGGCATAATAGAAGGCCGGGACTTCGCCGATATTGGTCAGCCGCGTCGCGGTGCTTGTCCCGTCGAGCCAGTAGTCGGTGCCGCCAACATTGGCGTGTACGATCATGTGATCGAAATTGCCCGGGATCGGCAGGAGTTCGGGAAGCGCATCGCCGCCCATCGTGGTGACAAGCACCGGCCGCGCATCGATGCCCATGCGGGACAGCAGCGAATACAGCAGTACCGACTTGGCCTTGCAGTCGCCGTAACGCTTCTCCCAGGTCTCTGCGGCCGATTGCGGCATGTAGTTCCCGCCATCGAGCCCGTTGAGGAGGTAGCTGACTTCGTCCTGCACAAGGCGCAGGGCCAACGCGGTCCGCTCCAGCGGGTCGCCCGTCTTGGCCATGATCTCGCGTGCCTTGGCGGCAACCGCGCTATCGTCGGCGACCTTGGCGGCTTTCTCGTAATGGGGCGCGAATGAGCGGGACAGTTCCTGCCAGTCGGCAAAGGTACCGACGCGCAGGATCGGATCGCGATTGAACCGCGAAGGTGCGTCGCCGGGCATTTCCGGCGGCTCGGCGATCGGTAGGGAGACCGTCAGCGTGCGATAGCCGTCACGAGTGACCGGCTGCGGGAGGCGGGCGAAATCTTCCGCGCCGAAATAGACATCGGTGCCTTCGGGCCAGCTCACGATCGCGCGCGAAAAGCCGACCTGCCAAGGCGCGGGCACAAGGTACTGCGACGATTGCATTTCCTTGCCCAGCGCCTGGTCGGCAATGGTCACGGTATGGCTCACCCGCAGAATATCGCCGACCTGCAGGCCGGGGACAGCCAGCGTCGCGGTCAGCTGGCCATCGAGCAGTCGCTGCTCCAGCCCCTGTTCACGGCGAAGCACATCGAACTGGGCGCCCGAGGCGATCACGTCGATGATCTCCGCGCCGCGGATGATCTGCACCTGGTGGACGGTGAGGTCGCCCTTGTCCGGCAGCCATGCGAGCGTGACCGTACCGTGCTCCATCAGGAGGTCCGGATTGTCGATCCTGATGGCCGTGTCGGCGTATTCGCTCACCACGCCGTTTTCGAGGCGATGCTGCCAATCGTAGATCAGCGCCGAAGGATCGCTTTCAACGTTCACCCGCGACAGCGCCACCTTGTCGACCCATTCCGGCGCGTCCCCGTAAATCACCTTGTCACCCGCATGGGCAGGAGCGGCCAGCGCCAGCCAGATTGCTGCGCCTGTGGCGAGGGAAATTTTTGCGGCCGATTGGATCGATTGGTCGTTCATGAAGAACAACTTACCGCAATCGCAGCCGCTTGCAATCGAACAAGCGCGGCTGTGCGATAATGGCGAAATCGTCCAATAACGTATGCGCAACCGGCCGTGCGCCCTTGCCAGTTCGGGCTGCCTTGCCTAGCGCGCTGCGCAAACGCCAGCCCTGCCTTTTCTTCACGGAGTCGACCGATGGTCCCCCGCTATGCCCGCCCTGCCATGACCGCTCTCTGGGAGCCGGAAGCTAAATACCGCATCTGGTTCGAGATCGAAGCCCACGCGACCGAGAAGCTCGGCGAACTCGGCGTGGTGCCGAAAAGCGCGGCCAAGGCCCTGTGGGACTGGTGGGCCACCGACCCGAAGATCGACGTGGAAGCCATCGACGCGATCGAGGCCGTCACCAAGCACGACGTGATCGCCTTCCTCACCTGGGTTGCCGAAAACGTCGGCGATGAGGCGCGTTTCATGCACCAGGGCATGACCAGCAGCGATGTGCTCGACACCACGCTGGCCGTGCAGCTGGCCCGCGCAACCGATATCCTGCTCGAGGACATGGACGCCCTGCTCGAAGCGATCGAGCGCCGGGCGAAAGAGCACAAATACACGCCGACGATCGGCCGCAGCCACGGCATCCATGCAGAGCCGGTGACCTTCGGCCTCAAGCTTGCCCAGGCCTATGCCGAATTCGACCGCTGCAAGACCCGCCTCCTCGCCGCACGCGAAGAAATCGCGACCTGCGCGATTTCGGGCGCGGTCGGCACCTTCGCCAATATCGATCCGTCGGTCGAGGAATATGTCGCTCAGAAGATGGGCCTCAAGGCAGAGCCCGTCTCGACGCAGGTCATACCGCGCGACCGCCACGCCATGTATTTTTCCACGCTCGCCGTGATTGCCGGCTCGATCGAACGCCTTGCCGTGGAAATCCGCCATCTCCAGCGCACCGAAGTGCTGGAAGCCGAGGAATATTTCTCGCCCGGCCAGAAGGGTTCGTCGGCCATGCCGCACAAGCGCAACCCGATCCTGACCGAGAACCTGACCGGCCAGGCCCGCATGATACGCGCCTATGCCCTGCCCGCGCTGGAAAACGTGGCGCTGTGGCACGAGCGCGATATCTCGCACTCGTCGGTCGAACGCTTCATCGGTCCCGATGCGACCATCACGCTCGACTTCGCGCTTGCCCGCTTGACCGGCGTGGTCGACAAGCTCCTCGTCTATCCCGAGCGTATGCAGGCGAACATGGACCGGATGGGCGGCCTCATTCACTCGCAGCGCGTCCTTCTCGCCCTCACCCAGAACGGCGTGAGCCGCGAGGATGCCTATCGCCTTGTCCAGCGCAACGCGATGAAGGTCTGGGAATCGGACGGCAGGCTGATGCTGCTTGACCTGCTGAAGCAGGACGAGGAAGTGACCGCCGCGCTGACCGTCGAACAGCTCGAGGAACGGTTCGACCTCGACTATCACTTCAAGCACGTCGACACGATTTTCGACCGCGTCTTCGGCTGACCTTGCCGCGCGGGTGATGCGCGCCTAGCATCGCGGCCAAACAGCTGAGGGGTAACGCAGAATGCAGATTGTCCGGACGATCCTTTGGGTATTGCTGCTGGTGGCGGTGCTCGCCTTCTCCTTCGGCAATTGGGACAAGCAGATCGACGTACGCATCTGGCCCGGCATCGTCTGGGATACGCGCGTCCCTGCGCTCGTGATCGTCTCGTTCATGATCGGGCTCATCCCGATGTGGCTCTATCACCGCGGCGTCCGCTGGCGGCAGGCCCGCCGCATCTCCGCACTGGAGCAGGCAACTGCCAAGATGGCGAGCCCGCGGGTGGACGATACGCCTGTCACTGCCCCGGCTCCCGTCGAAGCCAACGCCTCGCCCGCTGCGGAACCGGCCAATCCGGTCGAGCCCGAACCCGACCAGCGGGCATGAGCAATCCGATCTACCTTGCGCTGGACGTCCCGCGCCTGAGGGACGGCGTCGCCCTGGCCGAGAAGGTCAAAGCGCATGTTGGCGGCATCAAGCTGGGCCTCGAATTCTTCTGCGCGCACGGGGCACACGGGGTGCACATGATCGGCCAGCTCGGCCTGCCGATCTTCCTCGACCTCAAGCTTTACGACATCCCCAACACCGTGGCCGGCGCGATGCACGCGATCCATTCGCTGGAGCCAGCCATCATCACCATCCACGCCAGCGGCGGGCGGGCCATGATGGAAGACGCCAAGGCTGCAGCCGGTGAGCATACGAAGGTGGTGGGCGTTACCATGCTGACCAGCATGGACGACCGAGACTTGCAGCGCACAGGCGTGCAGGGAAGCGCGCACGACCACGTCATGCGCCTTGCCGAACTGGCGCACAAAAGCGGGCTCGACGGCATCGTGTGCTCCGGCCACGAGGTGAAAGCAGTCCACAGCCAGTGGAAGGACGGCTATTTCGTCGTTCCCGGCCTGCGCCCGGCAGGCAGCGCCGTGGGCGACCAGAAACGCGTAGTCACGCCGCGCCAGGCACGCGACGACGGGGCCAGCGTGCTGGTCATCGGTCGTCCGATCAGCCGGGCCGACGATCCGGCCGAAGCCGCGCGCGCGATCGAGGCGACACTTTGAGTCGATTCGAAGAGGCGTCGCCGAAAGACGCCGAAGATATCCGGCAGCTGGTCGAAAGCGCCTATCGCGGCGATTCCGCGCGCCAGGGCTGGACCCACGAGGCCGACCTCCTTGATGGTGAGCGCACCTCGATGAGCGAGATCGAGCGTATGATCGGCGCCCCTGATATCGCCCTGTGTGTTGCACGCAACGAAGAGCACAGGATCGTCGGCTGCGTTGCCGTGACCGCTGTCAGCGACTCGCTCGGTTACCTCGGCATGCTGACCGTGTCCCCTACCCTGCAATCGGCAGGCCTGGGAACGAAGCTCCTGCGCGGAGCCGAGGAGAAAGCACGCTCAATGGGTCTGAAGGTCATGGAAATGACCGTCATCTCGCAGCGAGACTCGCTGATCGCATGGTACGAACGCAGCGGCTATCGTCCGACCGGCGAAAGGCGGCCCTTCCCCATCCTGCGCGATCCGCCGCTCGAATTCGTGGTTCTGGCAAAGCCGCTGTCGGCTGACTAGGTAGACGCAATGGGAGCCCCCCTGATCAAGATCTGCGGCATTGCAACTGCCGAAGCGCTGGACGCCGCGATCACCTCGCAGGCCGATTTCGTGGGGCTGGTGTTCTTTCCGCCCTCTCCCCGACATGTCGACGGACACGCTGCGGCGGCGCTTGCCGCAAGGGCTGGCAGCCGCATCCGGCGGGTCGGACTGTTCGTCGATGCAGACGATAGCACAATGGCGGAAGGCATTGCCGCCGGGAGGCTTGATGCGGTGCAATTGCACGGTGAGGAGACACCGGCGCACGTCGCACAGGTCAAGGCGCGGTTCGGCTTGCCGGTCTGGAAGGCTATCCCGGTATCAACTGCCGCCGATGTAGTCCGGGCCGAAGACTATCGCGGTGTGGCAGACCTGCTGTTGTTCGACGCGAAAACGCCGAAGGACGCGGCGCTTCCTGGCGGGATGGGGCTGCGGTTCGACTGGTCGCTGCTTGCAGCCCAGAAAGGCCGGTCCGGCTGGGGCCTTGCCGGCGGTCTGTCTCCTGCCAATGTTGCGGGAGCGCTCCACCAGACCGCAGCCCCGTTGGTCGATACGTCTTCCGGCGTCGAAACGGCTCCCGGCAATAAGGACCCGGACCTCATCCGTGCCTTCTGCGAAGCTGCCCAAGGCGCTTGACGCAGGCGCCAATCCTGCTATGCGCGCGCCTTCGCTAATTGGCCCCGCACCCCGGTGAAGCGGTGGCCGCGTAGAAATCCCACGATTTCTGCGGTGCGATGCCGGGTTGGATGGCCACCGCTGGGGTGGCTCAGCAAATTGAAGGATACGACTCATGTCGAAGCGCAAGAGCGCCAAGTACAAACTCGACCGCCGGATGGGTGAAAACATCTGGGGTCGTCCGAATTCCCCGGTCAACAAGCGTTCGTATGGCCCCGGCCAGCACGGCCAGCGCCGCAAGGGCAAGATGTCCGACTTCGGCCTGCAGCTGCGCGCCAAGCAGAAGCTCAAGGGCTACTACGGCGACGTGACCGAAAAGCAGTTCAAGCGCACCTACCAGGAAGCGTCGCGCATGAAGGGCGACACCGGCCAGAACCTGATCGGCCTGCTCGAGCAGCGTCTGGACATGGTCGTCTATCGCGCCAAGTTCGCTCCGACCATCTTCGCCGCCCGCCAGATCGTGAGCCACGGCCACATCTACCTCAACGGCGTGAAGACCAACATCGCCTCGGCCCGCGTGAAGGTCGGCGACGTCGTCAGCCTCGGCAGCAAGGCCAAGGAGATGGCTCTCGTCATCGAAGCGCAGAGCCTGCCCGAGCGTGAAATCCCGGACTACGTTGCTCCGGACGGCAACGACAAGATCACGTTCACCCGCGTGCCGAAGCTCGACGAAGTGCCCTACCCGGTCACCATGGAACCGAACCTGGTCGTCGAATTCTATTCGCGCTGATCGGTCCGGCAACGGAACACGAAAGGGCGGCCCTTCGGGGCCGCCCTTTTCATTTGTATACGATATTTCAATAGCTTGTGGGAACTTGCGACATCCAGCGCGTTATTGCGGTGCAATGACAGTCTACCGCTATCTCACCCGCACGCGCATCGGCAAATGGTACGCCTCGCTTGCCGATGCGCAGCGGCAGGCGAACGCCATCGGGGCGGGTTTCACTGAACCGAACGGGGACTTCGTCGCCTATCGCGGGACCATCCTCGAAATGCGCGAGAAACCGCCTCAGCGTGAATGGGCACGGCGCAAGGACCAGTAGACCATCGATGCAATGATGGCGGTAATCACTCCGCCCCAGAACCAGTAAGGCAGGAACAGCGCCTGCGCGATGTGGCCGGTGTCGGAGATCTGCGGCCGGCCGTCCAGCATGCCGTCCGCGCTGAAGAGATAGTCGAAGTCGCGGTAGATGCTGATGCAGCCCTGCACACCCAAGAACTGCACGGCGAACTTGCGATGGTTCTGCGCTCCGCGAAAGGCCAGCCACAGGCATGCCGCCCCGACTGCCGGCAGCACGACCCAGCCCGTAAGCGAGCGCACCCAGATCAGCGTCGATGCAAGCAGTACGATGCCGAGTACGGCGAGCGCTGCGGTCGTTGCGCGCCGCGTTTGCGATGACAGGATAAGCGCGCAACCTGCTGCGGTCGGTCCCAGCAGACCCGCCGCGGCTATCGCTGCGCTGGAAATACGCGATGGCTCGACCTCACCCACGTGGAGAGCGTAGCCCGAACCATTGGCGAAGATGACTAGCCGCTCGAAATCATTGCCGAATGCCATGGCCGCCAACCCGTGTCCCATCTCGTGGAACCAGGTCGACAGGATCGTGAAGGGATAGAGCAGGTAGCCGCCATAGGGCGAATGCCATAGCAGTATGGTCGCAAATGCGAGGACCACCAGCATGGTGATCTCTTCGCGCGGGCTGCGGCCGGAAAAGTTTCCGTTTGCAGACCCGTTCGTGGCGCGCCAGCGCTCCATCCTGCTCCTGTTCCTCCGACATTTGCTCGGAAAATTCTGGTTTTCGGTCAGATCATGCCCGACTTACCGCGATTTACGGGGCGATCAACTTGCCGTCGAACGAAAACAGGTTCCCGCTATGCGAGGCATCGCGGCTGGCAATCACTTCGAGCAGGCGTGATGCCGAATACTCGGGCGTGAAAAGCTTTCCTTCAGGCACATTGCGCTGGAAGGGTACGCTCAGCGCGGTGTCCACTGTTCCGGGATGCAAGCCGATACAGAAAGCGTCGGGCTTCTTGCGCGCCAGTTCCACCGAAAGCGTGCGGATCAGCATGTTGAGTGCCGCCTTGCTGGCGCGGTAGCCATACCATCCCCCCAGCCGGTTGTCGGAAATGCTTCCGACGCGGGCAGAGATGGCCGCGAAGCCTGCCCTCCCCCTTGCCGGCAGGAGCGGCAGGAGATGCTTGGCCACCAGCGCCGGGCCGGTCGCATTGACCGCAAAGTTGCGCGCGAGATTTGCCGCATCGATGTGCCGCCAGTCCTTTTCGGGACCCTCGCCATCCGAATGGAGATAACCCGACGCCACGATCACCAGGTCGAGTTCGCCCCCTTCCGCTATTGTGGCGGCGGCTGCGGCGATACTCGTTTCGACTTCGAGGTCGAGATAGAGCGTGCCTTCGCCAGCACTGCGAGAAAGGCGCACAACCTGCGTCCCCGATGCTTCCAGTCCCGCAGCCAAGGCAGCGCCGATTCCTCCCGACGCGCCGATGACCGCTGCGCGCCGCCAGTTCATCACTCGCCGCTGCCGAGATAGTCGCGTCGGAAGTCGGCCGCGAAGGTCGCAAACCAGCCCGCCCCGATCGCATCGCGCATCGTCTGCATCAGCTGCTGGTAGAAGGCGATATTGTGCTCGGTCATCAGCATCGCGCCGAGGATCTCACCCGCTTTGTTCAAGTGATGCAGGTAGGCGCGCGAATAAGTCGAGCAGACCGAACAGGAACACCGTGCATCGAGCGGCTCCTGGTCTTCCGCAAACCGCGCATTGCGTAGGTTGAGCGGACCATTCCAGGTAAAGGCTTGCCCATTGCGACCGGACCGGCTGGGCAGGACGCAATCGAACATGTCCACCCCGCGCTCCACCGCGCCGACAAGGTCATCGGGCTTTCCGACCCCCATCAGATAGCGCGGGCGGTCCTGCGGCAGCTGTTGCGGAGCGAATTCGAGCGTGGCGAACATTGCCTCCTGCCCCTCGCCTACCGCGAGGCCGCCGATGGCGTAGCCGTCGAAACCGATGTCGGTCAGCTTCTCGGCGCTGATCTTGCGCAGTTCCTCGTCCAGCGCGCCCTGCTGGATGCCGAACAGGGCGGCACGTTCAGCGTGCTCGCCGCCCGCATCGAAGCCGTCCCGGCTGCGCTTCGCCCAGCGCATGCTCATTTCCATACTGGCGGCGATCTCGTCGCGCGGGCGGTCGGCGCGGGGGCATTCGTCGAAAGCCATGACGATATCGCTGCCGAGCAGGCGCTGGATTTCCATCGACCTTTCTGGCGTCAGCATATGCTTCGAACCATCGATATGGCTGCGAAACTCGACGCCCTTTTCGGTCAGCTTGCGCAAGTCCGACAGGCTCATCACCTGGTAGCCGCCGCTGTCGGTCAGGATCGGGCGATCCCAGTTCATGAACTTGTGCAGTCCGCCCAGCCGCGCCACGCGCTCGGCCCCGGGCCGCAGCATCAGGTGATAGGTATTGCCAAGGATGATGTCCGCCCCGGTGGCACGCACCGTCTCCGGCTTCATCGCCTTGACCGTAGCCGCCGTGCCAACAGGCATGAAGGCAGGCGTGCGGATGTCACCGCGCAGCATCTCGATCCGCCCGGTTCTTGCGCGGCCGTCGGTCGCATCGATGGTGAAGGAAAAGCGCTTTGCCATGTCAGAAGCCGTAGATCAGCGTCGCGCGGGTCAGCGTGTCGGTCGACACTTTCCCCACAGGCGGATTGCTGTCGTAATCCAACTGGTAGGACAGTCGCGAACGCAGCCGGTTGGTGACCTTGAAATCGAGGCCGCTGACGAAGGTCAGGCTGGTGTTCGACCCGTCGACGATCAGCTGGGCCTCGCCCCCCGTTTCCGCCAGCGCGTTGGCGTCCTGCGAGAAGGTCAGGCGCTCGAAAACCTTCCAGTCGAAATCAAGACCGGCAAGCGCGGCAATGCGGCTTTCGGTACGCCCGTCGGTGTATTCGGTCACGCGATAGGCAGGGCCGGCCTTCACCGAGAGGGACAGGTCGCCGCTATCCACCAGCTTGTAACCGACGCCGCCCGATGCGGCATAGCGGCCGGAGAAACCCTGGATCTTGTCGCTTTCGAACTGTGCCAGGCCATAGACGAACATGCGCTCGTTGAACTGCCAGCGCGGTTCGTAGGAGAAGAGATACTGCTCGCGGCTCGTGGTGCCGTTCTGGCGCTGGTAATCCACGCGGGCCTGCAGGCGGTGGCTCCAGTCTATGCCCTCGCGCTTCAGCTTGAGCGAAGCGGCGATCCCGACGCTGTCGGTATTGCCGGAAGACTGGAAGCCGCCAAGCTCGCCCTCGCCCTTCCACAGCTCGAACATTCCGGCATTCTCGATTTTCGCGAGCCGCGCTTCCTCCGCTGCCGCATCGCGCTCGGCCTTTGCCGCTTTCCAGCCGCTCTCGAGCGCGCCGATTTCGGCGGCATCTTCAGGGAAGGAACTGCGCGCGACCGAGATCACTGCATCGACCTTTGCCGCGTCGCCGGTCGCGATGGCATTTTCGATCATGGTACGCGCGGCATCCGGAAGCTCCGCGTGGGCAGCTACTGGCTGCATCGCGAGGCAGGCGGCAATCAGGATGGAGGGCCGGAAAAACATAAGCGCCCGCTAGCGAGGCAGAGGCCTTCTGTCACCCCATTCGCCGCTACGAGGCATCCAACGGAAAGGGGCGACCGCGAACTGCGCGGCCGCCCCCGTTCATCCGGAACCGGATGAGATCAGAAGCTGAAGGTAACGCCGGTGGTTGCCCGCATCGTGTCGAAGCCGACGCTGTCGAAGTTCACGCGCAAGGCGATCCCGCCGATGGGAAATTCGACGCCGGCGCCCACCAGATAGTCACCGCCGCTATCGTCGAGGTCGTCGAGGCTTCCTGCCGGCGGTTCGGGCTCGGTCAGCTTGTACGGATCGAGATCGATAACCTGATAGCCGCCGCGGAGATAGAACTTGGCACCGCCCTCGGCCATGTAGCCGAGCCGTACCGATGCCCCGTATTCGCTATCCACCGCATCGGTGCCGAAGTGATAATTGCCTTCCACGCCGGCGAAGAAGCTCTCGGAGACAGGTACGTCGACACCGGCAACCACACCAAGAATCGGGCTGGAATCGGTGATTTCGAAGCCTTCGAGGGCGATCGTCACCTCGTCGTCGACGCCGAGGTCGTGATAGCCGGCAGACACGCCGATGAACGGCTGCGCTCCGGCAGTCGCATCCTGCGCCTGGGCGGAGGCCGGAACAACAGCGGCAGCGAGCCCTGCACCTGCAAGGAAAATCATCTTCTTCATGCTTGTCGTTTCCCTGACAAATGGCGCCGGATGATCCGGTGCCGTGCCGTTATATGATGGCAAAACACTGTCTGGTAAATGAACGAAAACGAAGAGAAATTCAGGGACGCGTCAGGCGCGCAGTCGCCAGCCCGTCTTGAAGATGTAGGCGATGATCGCGACGCAGACGGCAAGGAAGCCGAGCGTGATGGCAAAGCTGATCCTGATGTCGACGTCGCTCGACCCGTAGAACGTCCAGCGCAGGCCGCTGACAAGGTAGACGATCGGGTTTGCCAGTGCGATCGTATCCCACGGCTTGGGCAGCATATCGATCGAATAGAACGTACCGCCAAGGAAGGTGAGCGGGGTCAGGAACAGCATCGGGATGATGCCCAGCTTCTCGAAATTGTCGGCCCAGATGCCGAGGATGAAGCCGAACAGGCTGAAGGCCGCGGCCACCAGCATGATGTAGACGACCGCCAGCAGCGGATGGGCGATCGAGTAGTCCACGAACAGGCGCGCCGTCACGAGGATGATCGCCGCAAGGATCAGGCTCTTGGTCGCCGCAGCCCCGACGAAGCCGATCAGCGTCTCGGCCACCCCGACCGGAGCACTGAGCAGCTCGTAAATCGTGCCGGTGAAGCGCGGCATGTAGATGCCGAAACTGGAATTACTGGTCGTCTCACCCAGCAGCGTCAGCATGAGCAGGCCCGGGATGATGAAGGCGCCGTAATCGACTCCACCAAGGTCGGGCATCCGGCCCCCGATGGCGGCACCGAATACGATGAAATAGAGCGAGGTCGTAAGCACCGGTGCCAGCACCGACTGGAAGGCGGTACGCAGGAAACGCACCAGCTCGCGCTTGTAGATCGACCAGGTCGAACGCCATCCGATCATGCCGCGACCTCCCCATCGCCCAGGAGGGAAACGAAGATGTCTTCGAGGCTGCTCTCGCGCGTCTCTATGCCTGTGAAATCGATACCCTCGGCCACCAGTGCCTTGGTCAGCTCGGCTACTTCCGCCTTGCCCTTCCCCGTACCGTCACCCCCGCGATAGCACAGCGATGTACCGCCTTCTTCGAGTTCGACGGGAAAGCGGGAAAGCGCCTGAGGCAGCGCGGCGAGCGGAGAGGCCAGCGCGATATGCGCTTCGGTCCGGCCAAGCCGCGCCATCATGGCTTCCTTTTCATCGACCATCAGCAGCTTGCCGCGATTGATGATTCCGACCCGGTCGGCCATCAGCTCGGCTTCCTCGATGTAATGCGTGGTTAAGATGATGGTGACGCCGCGCGCGCGCATCTGGTCGATGATCGCCCACATGCCCTTGCGGAGTTCGACATCGACGCCGGCGGTCGGCTCGTCGAGGAACAGCAGGTCCGGCTCGTGCGCCAGCGCCTTGGCGATCAGCACGCGCCGCTTCATCCCGCCAGACAGCGCCATGATCCGTTCGTCCCGCTTGTCCCAGAGGCTGAGGCTGCGCAGGATTTCCTCGATCCGCGCCGGGTCAGGTGCAAGGCCGAAAAGGCCGCGCGAATAGCTGACCGCACGGATCACTGGCTCGAACATGTCGGTGCTGAGTTCCTGCGGCACCAGGCCGATCCGCGCCCGCGCCTTGCGCCAGTCGGTCGCCAGATCGTGCCCGAAAGCAACCATCCGGCCAGAGCTTGGCCGTACCAGCCCGCAAACCGCCCCGATCAGCGTTGTCTTGCCGGCGCCATTCGGGCCGAGCAGCGCGAAAATCTCGCCCGGCCTGATCGAAAGGCTGACATCGTCGAGCGCCTTGAGCCCGCCGGGATAAACCTTGGTCAGGCGCTCGAGTTCGAGGATCGGCGGGCTTTCCAGCTTACTTGCCCAGTTCTGCCAGATCGGCCGGATCGATGTGCTTCACATATGCCAGCAGCGCCGCCATCGCAGCCGGGTCCATCATCAGTTCCTGCATGGCGATTTCGCCCAGTCGACCGCCCGCAGCCTGCATGCCCTGCTGGTCGCGCGCCTGCATGACCACTTTCGCTTCCGCAAGGCAGTCCTTCGCCATGAGGCGCGTAAACAGATCGGCCATAAAGCGGTCCACGCGTTCCTTTTCAGCCTGGTCCACCGATACCAGCCCCTGCATCATCGGTGACGATGCCATGCTGGCCGCCATCCACCGCGCCACGAGAACGCGGTCATTGCCCGTCGTATTGCCGACGAGGCACTGGCCAAGCCTTGCTGAAGCCGGGTTCGGCGATGCGACCATGGTCTGGGCCGATGCGGGACTGGCCACGGCCAGCGATGCACAGGCAAGGCTGCCGGCAGCAGCGAGATATGCGGTGAATTTCATTGCGCCCCTCTTGAAACGACGGCTGCGATTCGCCGCCGGATAAGCCACAATACCGCCTCGGCAAGGCGCGCCAACCGCTATCAGCTTCGCTTCGGCTTTTCGGGCAGCAGAAGCGAGGAATCGCCATAGGAATAGAAGCGGTATTCATTGGCGATCGCATGGGCATAGGCGGCCATCATGCGCTCGCGCCCCATCAGCGCGCTCACCAGCATCATCAGCGTGGATTTCGGCAGGTGGAAATTGGTCATCAGGCCATCGACCGCGCGGAAGGTGTAGCCGGGCGTGATGAAGATATCCGTGTCGCCGGCAAAGGGACGGATCACACCGTCCTCGCCGGTCGCGCTTTCGAGCAGGCGCAGGCTGGTCGTGCCAACAGCGATAATTCTCCCGCCTGCCCCGCGCGCTGCATTGAGGCGTTCCGCGACCTCGGGTTCGATACGGCCCCATTCGGAATGCATGGCGTGGTCGTCGGTGTCGTCCGCCTTGACCGGCAGGAAAGTGCCCGCACCCACATGGAGGGTCAGCATCTCTCGCCCGACACCGGCGTCGTCCAGCGCGGCGACGAGACGCGGCGTGAAGTGAAGCGACGCGGTGGGCGCGGCCACTGCGCCGTCCTCTGCGGCGAACATCGTCTGGTAATCCTCGCGGTCCTGCGCGTCGGTTTCACGCTTGCCCGCGATATAGGGCGGCAGCGGCATGCGCCCTGCCCGCTCCAGCAGGACCTCGACCGGTTCTTCGCCGGCAAAGACGAGGACGAAACTGCCGTCGGGCAGGCGCTCTTCCGCGACCGCCTCGACACCGCCGCCGAATTCGACGCGGTCGCCCGGCTTAAGGCGCTTGGCATTGCGGATGAAGGCCTGCCAGCGGCGCAGGTCCACGCGCTTGTGGAGCGTCGCGCCGATGCGCGCTTCACCGCGGCGCCCCTCCAGCTGTGCGGGAATGACGCGCGTGTCGTTGAACACGAGCACGTCCCCGCGGCGCAGCAGCTTCGGCAGGTCGCGCACCCCGCAATCGCGAAAAGGTGCGGTGTCGCCTTCGACCAGCAGCATGCGCGCGGCATCGCGCGGACGTACCGGACGCAGCGCGATACGTTCGTTGGGAAGTTCGAAATCGAAGAGGTCAACTTTCATCGCCCGCGCATCTAGACGCAGGGCGATGACAGTTAAAGCGCTTAGCTGATCGGCGAGTTCAGATCGTCGGCGGTCACTTCCGCCTCGGTCATGATGCGCGGCGCGGCAGGGGTCGGCTTGTTATCGGCCGCGATCGAGGCCTGCATGATACGCGTCGGGTTCTGCGGCGGTTCGCCACGGTTGATCCGGTCCACGGCATCCATATTGGAGATCACGCGGCCGAAATTGGTGTAGCGCTTGTCGAGGCTGAAGCGCGGATAGAACACGATGAAGAACTGGCTGTTCGCGCTGTCTTCGCTCGCGGCGCGAGCCATCGAGACAGTGCCGCGCACATGCGGCATGAAATTGAATTCTTCCTCGAGATCGGGATACGTCGAACCGCCCTGACCGGTGCCGGTCGGATCGCCGGTCTGTGCCATGAAGCCGTCGATCACGCGGTGGAAGATGACGCCGTCGTAGAAACCCTCGCGGGCCAGCGTCTTGATACGCTCCACATGGTTGGGCGCCCAGCTCGGCATGAGGCGGATGGCAACGCGTTCGCCGTTCGACAGGTCGAGCAGGAGGATGTTCTCCGGATCTTCCTGCTGGCTGTAGTTGATCGGCTGGAGAACCTTGCGCGGCGCGGCGGCTTCCGCGTCCTGCGCGGTTGCAGCGACGGGAGCGATTACCGTCAGGGCTGCGGCAGCAATGGCAAGCGTGGTCTTGAACATCGTGTATCCGTCGAAATGTCTGATGTGGCGCTTGCCCTAGCGAGCGGGCGCTGTCGGTTCAATGAATAGCTTGGACAGCGTCAATAGTCGCCCAGCCGGCCCTTTTCTTCCACACGCGCGATCACGTCCTCGCAAACGGCCTTGCTTACGAAGGGCGTAATGTCGCCGCCGAAAAGGGCGATTTCCTTGACCAGCTTGGAGGCAATCGGCTGCAGCGAGACGTCGGCCATCAGGAAGACCGTCTCGATTTCGCTGTCGAGCTGCTGGTTCATCCCGGCCATCTGGTACTCGTATTCGAAGTCGGCGACGGCGCGCAGCCCGCGAATGAGGACGTTGGCGCCCATCTTCTGCGCGAATTTGACGAGCAGCGCGTTGAACCCGACCACCTCGACATTATCGAGCCCGAGCCGCTCGATCTCGCGCTCCACCATGGCGAAGCGTTCCTCGTTCGAGAACATAGGGTTCTTCGAAGGGTTGGTCGTCACCCCGATGATCAGCTTGTCGACCAGCTTGGACCCGCGGCGGATAATGTCCGCATGACCCAGCGTGATGGGATCGAAGGTTCCGGGGTAGATGCCGATACGGGTGCTCATCAATGGTCCCTCTTCACGATGAAGCGCGCCAATTCTGCCAGCAGCCTTGCGTCCGCGCCGTGGCTGGCGAGGTGCTGGCCGGCCTGCTCTACCAGCATTTCGGCCTGCGCGCGCGCCTGTTCGCGCCCCATGATCGTGACGAAGGTCTGTTTGCCCTGCCGTTCGTCCTTGCGCAGCGCCTTGCCGGCTTTTTCCTCGTCACCTTCCACGTCGAGCAGGTCGTCGGCGATCTGGAAGGCGAGGCCGATGTCGCGTGCATAGGCGCGCAAATGCGTGCGGCCTTCCGGCGGAACGCGGCCGAGAATTGCACCCATCTCCACGCTGGCAGCCAGGAGTGCCCCGGTCTTGAGTTGCTGGAGGCGGGTAATCTGCCTGAGGTCGTATTCCTGCTCTTCGGACATGATGTCCATCATCTGCCCGCCCGCCATGCCGTCGTGCCCGCTGGCCTTGGCGAGTGCCGCCACGAGTTCGGCCCTTACAAACGGATCGCTGCTGGTGTCGGGCATGGTGAGGATATCGAAGGCCAGCGCGTGAAGGCAGTCGCCCGCCAGCACGGCGGTCGCCTCGTCGAAGGCTTTGTGCAGCGTCGGCTTGCCATGCCGCAAATCGTCGTCGTCCATGCAGGGCAAGTCGTCATGGATCAGCGAGTAGGCATGGATCGCCTCGACCGCGCATCCGGCGTTGACGGCGGCCTGCCGCGAGACACCGAAAAGCTGCGCCGTTGCGCAGACGAGCAGCGGGCGGACCCGCTTGCCCCCGCCGATGACGGAATAGCGCATGGCTTCCACCAGCCTGGCGCGGGTGTCCTGCGGCACGGGCAGGAAGGCGTCGAACGCCCCGTCGACTTCGGCCTGGACCCGTTCGAAGGCTTCGGCGAGCAGGTCGGGCATGCCGGACATCGCGTTCACGCCTCAGCTTTCCGCATCGAACGGGACAGTTCCCGAAGGCGAGCCGTCGCCGCCTTGCACGATCTTTTCGATCCGCGCCTGCGCCGCGTCGAGCCGCGCCTGGCACGCCTTGCGAAGCGCTTCGCCCCGTTCGTAAAGCGCGATGCTTTCATCGAGCGGAACCTCGCCGCTTTCCAGGCTGCGCACGACCCCCTCGAGCGCGCGTAGCGCTTCCTCGAAGCTCATTTCGCCAATCGGCTTGTCTTGACCCTCTGTCATATGCGGCGGAGCATTGACGGGGCACGGGCGCGCGGTCAAGAAGATGGCAAAACAGGGGAGCAGATATGACGTGGATTGTCGCCTTCATCGCTGCGGCGCTGGCCTTTGGCGCGCTTGATGCCATCTGGCTGGGCTGGGCCGGCGACAATTTCTATCGCCCCCGCCTCGGCGACATACTGGCCGACAGCTTCCGCATGGGGCCGGCGCTGGTGTTCTACACCGCCTATATCGCTGCAATCGTCTGGTTCGCCGTGCGGCCGGGCCTTGCAGGCGGCATCGGACAGGCCGCGCTCAACGGGGCGCTGCTCGGGGCGATCTGCTATGCGACCTATGACCTCACCAATCAGGCAACGCTGCGCCAGTGGTCGACAACGGTCACGGTCGCGGACATCATCTGGGGCGCTTTCGCCACCTGCGTCGCTGCATCGGTCGCGACCTTCGCCGCCCAGCGGCTCGCCTGACCGGAACCGCAAAGACATGTTCATCGCCCACTTCGCCCCGGCCTTTGCCGCGCGCGCCATCACCGACGAGGCGCCCAAGCTGGGCACACTGTTCATCGCCGCGCAGCTGACCGACTGGGCCTTTTTCCTGTTCGCGATGGGCGGGCTGGAGCATTTGCGCCTGACGCCCGGTATCACGGCGATGAACCCGCTCGATTTCTACGATTACCCGATAACCCATTCGCTGGTCGGCACGGCGGGATTCGCGCTCGGCTTTGCGATCGTGGTCGGCGTCGTGCTGCGAAACGCCATTGCGGCGACCTGGGCGGCCATCGTCGTCATGTCGCACTGGGTGCTCGACTGGGTCTCGCACCGCCCCGACCTGACGCTTGCCGGCGGCCCCGACCGTCACGGCCTCGGCCTGTGGAACTATCCGCTGGCTGCGATGCTGGTGGAACTGGCGCTCGTGGGCCTGTGCTTCTGGTGGTACGTGCGCCGGACCAAGGGGCCGGTGGTTCCCCCGCTGATCCTGCTGGGCACCTTGCTGCTGTTCCAGGCCGTCAACTGGTTCGGGCCGGAGCCGGAAACCGTGGGCTTCCCCTTCCTCGTCACGGGCCTCGTCGCCTTCGGGATACTGACCCTCGTCGCATCATGGGTCGGCAGCACGCGCTGGCACCGCAACGAGGTCGGATTGAACCGCGCCAGCCCGCCGCTGTAGGGAAAAGCGCAGCACCGCATATTGCGCCCGCGCGCGCGTGCCCGTAAGGCGCGCGCCATGAGCGAAATCACCCCCGACATCGTCGCCCAGCACGGCCTCTCCGAAGAAGAATACGACCGCGTCCTGCACGCGCTCGGCCGCGAGCCCAATCTCGTAGAACTCGGCATCTTCTCGGTGATGTGGAGCGAGCACTGTTCCTACAAGTCCAGCCGCCTGCACCTCAAGAAGCTGCCGACCGAGGCGCCCTGGGTGATTTGCGGTCCGGGCGAGAACGCGGGCGTTATCGATATCGGCGACGGCCAGGCCGCCATCTTCAAGATGGAGAGCCACAACCACCCCTCCTACATCGAACCCTACCAGGGCGCGGCGACGGGCGTGGGCGGCATCCTGCGCGACGTGTTCACCATGGGCGCGCGTCCGGTAGCCAACGCCAATGCGCTGCGCTTCGGACGGCCCGACCACCCCAAGATGCAGCACCTCGTCAAGGGCGTGGTGTCGGGCATCGGCGGCTACGGCAATTGCGTGGGTGTCCCGACCGTGTGCGGCGAGACCAATTTCCACCCCGCCTATGACGGCAACATCCTCGTCAACGCGATGACGGTGGGCGTGGCCGATGCGGACAAGATCTTCTATTCGGCGGCGACCGGCGTCGGGAACCCGATCGTCTATGTGGGCTCCAAGACCGGGCGCGACGGTATCCACGGCGCGACCATGGCCAGCGCCGATTTCGAGGAAGACGCCGATGCCAAGCGCCCCACGGTGCAGGTCGGCGACCCCTTCACCGAAAAGCTGCTGATCGAAGCCTGCCTCGAGCTGATGGCAACCGACGCCATCGTCGCGATCCAGGACATGGGTGCAGCGGGCCTCACCTCCTCGTCGGTCGAAATGGCGACCAACGGCAAGGCGGGCATCCGCCTCGACATGAACAAGGTGCCGTGCCGCGAGGAAGGCATGACCCCTTACGAAATGATGCTGAGCGAAAGCCAGGAGCGCATGCTCATGGTGCTGAAGCCCGGCAAGGAGGCCATGGCAGAAGCGATCTTCCGCAAGTGGGAGCTCGATTTCGCGGTCATCGGCGAAGTCACCGACACGCAGCACATGGTGCTCGAATTCGACGGCGAAGTGGTCTGCGACATCCCGCTCGGCCCGCTCGCTGCCGATGCGCCCGAATACGATCGCCCGTATCTCTCCAAGGACGAATACACCGCCTGGGCGGGCATCAAGCCGATGACCGACCGTCCGGACACGCAGGACGTGGGTGCAGACCTGCTGAAGCTGCTGGCCTCCCCCAACCTGTCCTCGCGGAAGTGGATTTCGGAACAGTACGATAGCCAGGTCGGCGCCGATACGCTGCAGACCGGCGGCGATGCCGGTGTCGTGCGCGTTCACGGCACCAAGAAGGCGCTGGCGATCAGCACCGACTGTACGCCGCGCTATGTCCATGCCGACCCCTACGAAGGCGGCAAGCAGGCGATCGCGGAAGCCTATCGCAATCTCAGCGCAGTGGGCGCGCGCCCGCTGGCCGTGACCAATTGCCTCAACTTCGCCAATCCGCAGCGTCCGGAGATCATGGCGCAGTTCGTCCACGCCCTCGAAGGCATGGGCGCTGCCTGCCGTGCGCTCGATTTCCCGATCGTGTCGGGCAACGTCAGCCTCTACAACGAGAGCAAGGCGACCGGCGGCGGCTCGGCCATCCTGCCCACCCCGGCCATCGGCGGCGTCGGCCTGATCGACGACTACGATAAGATGATGACGATGCCCTTCAAGGCTGCGGGCGAGGCGATCTACCTCATCCACGCCGAGGAATGGGCTACGCCCGATCCGCAGCGTTCGCACATCGGCAAGTCGCTGTGGCTCGCGGAAATCCACGGCCGCGACGAAGGCCGCGCTCCGCCCGTCGACCTGACGCTGGAAAAGAACGCCGGCGAAGGCGTGCGCGAACTGATCGAGGCCGGCCTCGTCAGCGCGGTGCACGATGTGTCCGACGGCGGCCTTGCCGTCGCACTGGCCGAAATGGCCATGGCCAGCGGGCTCGGCGCGGAAGTGGTCGGCAATGACGACTACACGCAGGCCCAGTGGTGGTTCGGCGAGGACCAGGGCCGCTATGTGATCACCGTTCCCGATGCAGAAGCGTTCAACGCCTATCTCGCCAAGGGCACCGAAAACGAGGACACCGCGCGCGTCGGTTTCCGCCGTCTCGGTACGGTCGGCGGCGACAGCCTGTTCGGCGTCCCCGTGAGCAAGCTGCGCGAAGCGCACCAGAGCTTCTTCCACGACTGGATGGAAGCCTGAGGACTGGGCCATGGCTGGGCTGCAGTTCGTGCTGCATTATGCCGGCCACTGGCTTGCTCCCTTCCTGATCGCGCGACTGGTCTTCGCAAGGGACTGGCTGCGTGCGGGCGCGGTCATGGCCGCGGCGAACCTGATCGACCTCGACCATTTGCTGGCCGATCCGATATTCGATCCGGACAGGTGCAGTATCGGCTTCCACCCGCTGCACGGCTGGTTGGCTGCCGGGGTTTATGTGGTCCTGCTCGCAGTGCCGAAATGGTGGATGCGGGCGTTTGCACTTGGTGCGCTGTGGCACCTGGCAGTCGACCTGGGCGATTGCGGCATGCAGGGATGGAGCCGGTAATATGAATTCAGCCTATTCCGGAACGCCGCTGGCAAAGAAGCTCAACTTGCGTGACGGCCAGCGGGTCTGGTTCGACAACATGCCCGAACACGTGATCGACGAAATCGACGAATATGCGCTCGAACTGAGTTTCGCGGCTGGCCCTGAGGATAATCCCGACGCGGCGCACATTTTCGTGACCGAATGCGCGGCAATGGAAGAGAAGCTCACGGTGCTGCGCGACACTATCGCCAGCGACGGTCACATCTGGGTGAGCTGGCCCAAGAAGGCGTCCGGAGTGGCGACCGACATCACCGAGGACACCATTCGCGAGGTGTGCCTGCCGATGGGCCTCGTCGATACCAAGGTGTGCGCGGTGGACGAGACCTGGTCGGGCCTCAAATTGGTGATCCGCAAGGAACTGCGCTGAAGGTCAGGCGGCCTGCGCCTGCGGAGGCATATAGTCCTCTTCCGTGAGCCCTTCGGACCGCATGATCTCGAGACAACGGAAATAGGTTTCCGGCTTGCCGACATTGAGGCGGCGACGGGCTTCGGCAATGTCTTCGCGCATCACGCTGGCGACATCCATGTGCGCCAGCTTGGCGGCATTTCGCCCGAGTTCGCGTCCTTCGCGAATGGCGTCGAACAACGGTGCAGCCGTGCCGGTCGATTTCTTGATCTCGCGCGCGCCGGCATAGGCGATGAAGAGGATGCCGCGGTTGTGGTTCTGTTCGTAGCTGAAGCCTAGCAGCGCCGCCTCGCCCAGCGCATCGCGTCCGTATCCGGTCAGGACGTGGAACAGGTCGTGCGTGTCGCGAAGTCGGCTGAAATACCATTCCGTCAGGTCGTCGTAGCGCTTTTCGGGCGGTAGGAACTTGTGCGATTCGGCAACCAGTCCGGCGGCCGAGAGGCCTTCGCGCTTCATGAAGGCGATATAATGCGCCGCCACGGTTTCTGGGCCGCAATCGGCCCAGCGCGAATGGTCGTCCAGCATGGCAGGAATGTCGGTTTCGTCCGCGAGGAAACGCTGGCCCTCTTCCGAGGCGATGAAGTCCCACGCCTGCCGGTGGCTGCGCTTGCCCTTCAGCGATTCGATGATGTGGAACACCTGCGCAGTGTCTTCCTTGTCCGCGACCAACTTGCGGAAATGGCGCCAGGCCTTGAGCGGCCGGATGCGGCTGGTCTTGCGGTCGGGATGGACAAGCGGACGTTCGATAAGTGCCATGCGAAGCTCCATTGCAGCGCGCAACTTACAACAGTGTAAATTGTCTGTCCATGTAACGGGTTCCCTCCGCCCCGCGAATTGCCGATAGGAGGGGACATGCAAGACCACGAGAGCATCGCTTACGACCTGCCGGACCTCGCTGACGAGGACCGCATCTCCCGCGCACGGGCCATGCGGGACAGGCTGAAGGAGCGGCGAACCTGCCGCTATTTCTCCGACCGGCCGGTCCCGCGCGAAGTGATCGAGGCTGCGATCGAGACTGCAGGCACCGCGCCCAATGGCGCGAACCACCAGCCGTGGCATTTTGCCGTCGTGTCCTCGCCCGACAAGAAACGCGCCATTCGCGAAGCAGCAGAGGCGGAAGAGCGCGCATTCTACGCCGGCAAGGCCAGCGCCGAATGGCTCGATGCGCTGGCCCCGCTGGGTACCGATGCGGACAAGCCTTTCCTGGAGACCGCCCCTTGGCTCATCGTGGTATTCGCCCAGCGCAAGGGCGGTATCGCGGAAGACGGGAAGACGCAGAACTATTACGTCACCGAAAGCGTGGGCATTGCCTGCGGCATGCTGATCGCGACGCTGCACGAGGCAGGGCTCGCCACGCTGACCCACACGCCCTCGCCCATGGGGTTCCTGCGCGAAATCTGCGGCCGGCCCGAACATGAAAAGCCGCTGATGGTGGTGGTCGCCGGCCTGCCCGCAGAAGGCGCAACCGTACCGCGCCACGCACTGGACAAGAAGCCGCTGGCGCAGATCGCCAGCTGGCTGTGAGCTAGGCTGCCCGCAGCATTTCGCGCGAGTCGTGCCCCTCGCGGTGCCAGACCTCATGGCAGCGGTGATAGGCATCGGGGCGCTGGAAGCCGAAACGCTCCCGCGCTTTTTCAAGGTCCATCATCAGGACCTCGCTCACCGGGTGGGCAATCAGGCCGTCGCAATCCTTGCCGATCCTGTGTGCTTCACGAACCGCGTCGAAAACCGGGGCTGACGTCTTCACCTTGCGCCTGATCCTGAACCCGCCGCTATAGCCCAGCAGCAGGTTGGCGTGGTTGGGCGCGTGCCCATGCGTGAACAATAGCACGCAGGCTTCGCCCAGCGCATCGCGCCCATAACCGGTAAGGACATGGAGCAAATCATGCGTGTCGCGCTGACGCCAGCCGAACCATTCGAGCAAGTCGCCATAGCGTGGCCTGCCCATCCTCTTCTGTTGGTCCGCCAGACCTTGCGCCGACAGCTTCTGCCCCTGCATGAAATCGCAATAGGCATGAGCCACGCTGCCCTTGGGCAGGCGCCGCAGCGCATCATGGTCGTCGAGGATTTCTGGGAGATAGGGCTCCTTGCGGCGCAGCATCTCCCCGTGGTCGCTCAGCGTCAGCTTGCGAGCCAGCCGCTCCGTATGGCGTGACGGCAGGGCATCGAAGATATGGAAGACGTGGGAGGTCTCCTCCTTGTCCCGCAATAATTCGCGATAGTGCCTGAAAGCGCGGCGCAGGCTGCGTTTCTGCTCTGGGCGTTCGGGATGCCGGAACGGGGTTCCATCGGGCGCGTAATCGGCCATCGGCGTGATGGAAGTCATCGGTTCCTGCTGCTTCGTATTCGGCAAATGTCGAAGCAGGAGGATAGTGCAAATGGGCTATGTCCGATTGGACGTTACCGTCATTCCACGGACACTTAGCCCTGCGTCCAGTCCTCGCGGCCGATGCCGAGGAGCGACAGGATGACCGTCAGGTCCTCGCTCGAGACCCGGCCGTTTGCAGCAGCGCGGGCCTTGGGCTTGGCGCGATAGGCGAAACCGTAATCGGCCGCGCCGATCATCGGGATATCGTTCGCCCCGTCGCCCGAGGCGAGGACGCGGGCTCCATCGCCCAGGGCAGCGCGCTCCTCCTCCAGCGTCGCCAGCTTGGTCGAGGCATCGCTGACCGGACCGGCAAGACCGCCGGTCAGCCTGCCCTCGCCCACGGCGAGCCGGTTGCCGACGACCCGCTCGAAGCCGAGCTGCTCTGCAACCGGATCGGCAAAATGGTGGAAGCCGCCGGTGACGAGGACCGTGCGGCAGCCATGCGCCTTCAGCGTCTGGACGAGCGTGCGCGCACCCGGAACCGGGCGGATGCGCTCATCGAGGCACTGTTCGATGGCCGCTTCGGCCAGCCCTTCGAGCAGGCCCACGCGCTCGCGCAGCGCAGCCTCGAAATCGAGTTCGCCGCGCATTGCACGCTCGGTAATGTCGGCGACGCGGTCCTTGATCCCCGCGTAGTCAGCCAGTTCGTCGATGCATTCCTGCCCGATCATGGTCGAATCCATGTCGGAGACGAACAGGCGGGGCACGGCAATCTCGTCCCTTGCGACCAGCATGTCGCAATCTCCGAAATGCTCGCCAAGGATGTCGGCCACCTCGAGCGCATCGCCGCGCGGCATGGTCAGTTCGAGGACGTTGCCGCAGAATTCCAGCATGCCCGCCGCGGCGATCGGCGTGCCGGCGGATTCGAGTGCGGCGCCTGCGGAATCGAGGCGGGTTTCCAGTCCCTCTTCCTCTGCTATCAGCCGGGCGATGAGCACTGCGCAATCTCCTGCAACAAACGGGGCCGGACGGCCGGTCGCGCTCATTGCAGGGTCGACCGCCAGCGGCAAGAGCGATCTCGCGGTTCGACTCGCACGGCTGCTGGAAACAGGCGGGCGGCGCGGCGTGGTGATCAATGCCGACAGTGCGCAGGTCTATGCCGACCTGCGCGTCCTCTCGGCCCGGCCCGACGAGGCGGAGATGGGCGGTATCGAGCATCGCCTGTTCGGCGCTTGGGACGGCGCACAGGCCTGCTCCGCAGCCGATTGGGCTGAGGCGGCGAAGCGCGAAATCGCGGCGCTTCATGCCGAAGGTGCGGTGCCGATCCTGTGCGGCGGCACCGGCCTTTACATGCGAACCCTGCTGGAAGGGATCGCACCGATCCCGCAGATCGATCAGGCCGTGCGCGAAGAGGTGCGTGCGCTGTCGCAGGCGGATGCCCGCGCCGCTCTGGAACTCGAGGATCCCGAGGCCGCAGCCCGCCTGGCCCCGGCCGATACGGCGCGCACCGCAAGAGCGCTCGAAGTTGTCCGCTCCTCCGGATACCCGCTGAGCTATTGGCAGGAGCACAAGGAAGGCGGGATCGGCGCAGATATCGACCTGCACCCGCTCATCCTCCTGCCGGACCGCGACTGGCTGTACGAGCGCTGCGACCGCCGGTTCGAAATCATGCTGGACCAAGGGGCCATCGAGGAAGTCGAGGCGCTGCTGGCGCGCCATCTCGACCCGGCCCTGCCGGTCATGAGAGCAATCGGCGTGCGCGAAATCGCGGCCACCCTCAAAGGCGATCTATCGCTGGCTCAAGCCATCGTCGCTGGCCAGACGGCCACGCGCCAGTACGCAAAGCGGCAATATACGTGGTTCCGGCACCAACCGCCGGGGAACTGGCCGCGCAGTGATTGCAAAAATATCTCGGTTGAAGATATTTTTGTATCTTTATTGCGCAAATCGAGTTGACAGCACGCTTTTCGTTTCTCATACGGAAGGTCCAGTCGGCCCGGTGCTAAGACCCCAGCACCGGGCCGATTTGTCACTTTGAGACGGAGGAAAACGTGTCGGAAGAGCGCAGCGGTGCTGCCATATTGATCGAATGCCTGAAGCGGCAGGGTGTCGAATTCGTATTCGGCTATCCCGGCGGCGCGGTGCTACCGATCTACGACGAACTCTTCGCCGATGACGACATTCGCCATATCCTCGTCCGTCACGAAGCGGGCGCGGCCCATGCGGCGGAAGGCTATGCGCGGTCGACCGGCAAGCCCGGCGTTGTGCTCGTCACCAGCGGCCCGGGTGCGACCAATGCCGTTACCGGTATCGCCGACGCCTATCTCGATTCCATTCCCATGGTGGTCATCACGGGCCAGGTGCCGACCGCGCTGATCGGGACCGACGCGTTCCAGGAAGCCGACACGATCGGCCTGACGCGCCACTGCACGAAGCACAATTACCTCGTGAAGGACCCGGAGCGCCTGCGCGCCACGATCGACGAAGCCTTCCGCATCGCGACGACTGGGCGCCCCGGCCCCGTGGTGGTCGATATTCCCAAGGACGTGCAGATCGCGCTGGCATCCTGGGGCGATCAGGACGAGGCGCCCCTGCCCTCGCATCGCTACCAGCCGCAGATCGAAGGCTCGCAGGACGAAATCGCGCAGGCGGTCGCCATGCTGGCCGAAGCGCAGCGGCCCGTCTTCTATACCGGCGGCGGCGTGATCAATGCAGGTCCCCGCGCGACCGAGCTGCTGCGCAAGCTGCAGCGCGCGACCGGCGCGCCGGTGACCAGCACGCTTATGGGCCTCGGGGCTTTTCCCGCCGACCATCCCGACTGGCTGGGCATGCTCGGCATGCACGGCACCTATGAAGCCAACATGGCGATGAACCGGGCCGACCTTATCATCGCCGTCGGCGCGCGGTTCGACGACCGCGTCACGGGCCGCCTCGACGCCTTCGCCCCACAGGCTAAGAAGGTGCACATCGACATCGACCGGGCGCAGATCAACAAGATCGTTCGCGTCGACCTCGGCATCGTGGGCGACTGCGCTCATGTGCTCGACCAGATGCTGCAGGCATGGGGCGGCCGCAAGCCGAACGATTTGTCCGAGTGGCAGGCTCGCATCCTCGGCTGGAAGGCGCGCGACTGCCTCGCTTATCCCGATCGAAGCGACGCGATCATGCCGCAGAAGAGCATCGAGCGCCTGTTCGCCCTGACGAAGGACCGCGACCCGATCATCACCACCGAGGTCGGCCAGCACCAGATGTGGGCGGCGCAGTATTTCGGTTTCCGCGGTCCCAACAAGTGGCTCACCAGCGGCGGGCTCGGCACGATGGGTTATGGCCTGCCTGCCGCAATCGGCGCACAGCTGGGCAATCCCCACAGCCTCGTCATCGACATCGCGGGCGAGGCGAGCATCCAGATGAACATTCAGGAGCTCGGCACGGCGAGCCAGTTCCGCCTGCCCGTCAAGGTCTTCATCCTCAACAACGAATACATGGGCATGGTCCGCCAGTGGCAGGAACTGACCTATGAGAGCCGCTACTCGAACAGCTATTCTGACAGCCTTCCCGATTTCGTGAAGCTGGCCGAGGCCTATGGCTGGAAGGGTATCCGCATCGAGGATGAAGGCCAACTCGACGCGGGGATCGAGGCCATGCTCGCACATGACGGGCCGGTAATAGTCGACTGCCAGGTCGCGAAGGAAGCGAACTGCTTCCCGATGATCCCGAGCGGAGCTGCGCACACAGACATGCTGCTCTACGGCGACCAGGTGGGCGGCACGATGGACGACGAAGCGAAGGCACTTGTCTGATGGGTATGCATTCGAAAATCCCGACCGAGTTCGCCGCGCGCGCCGAACGGCGGCGCTGGTTCAATCGCGCCGATGCCGAACGGCTGCTCGACTGGCTGGAAGAGGACGGTCACCGTTTCATCGGCATGGACGTGGCGGAAAAGCACGGCGACGAGAACTGGACGCTCTTGCCCGACCAGCTCGACCTCTCGCGCCAGACCGACAATTTCGAAGCGGTGCGGCGCGGACGCGATTTCCTGCGCGAATACGACGGCGAAGGCCGCATGTTCGAGCCGGTGTGGCAGGAGCGCGCGCAGTGAAGATCGCCGAACAGGCCAGCGAACGCCACGTGCTCAACGTGATCGTCGACAACGAGGCCGGTATCCTTGCCAAGATTTCGGGCATGTTCACCGCACGCGGCTACAACATCGACAGCCTGACCGTGGCCGACATTTCCGAAGACCATGCCATCAGCCGCATCACCATCGTGACGCGCGGGCCGGAACCGGTGATCGACCAGATCCGCGCCCAGCTGGAACGGCTCGTGCCCGTGCACAAGGTCATCGACCTCACCGAACAGGGCGCGCATGTCGAACGCGAACTGGCGCTGGTGAAGGTCGCTGGCAAGGGTGACAACCGTGTTGAGGCGCTTCGCATCGCTGAGCTCTTCCGCGCCAACGTGGTCGACACCACCACCAGCAGTTTCGTCTTCGAATTGACCGGCGCGCCGGACAAGATCGACAGTTTCATCGCCCTGATGCGCGAACTCGGCCTCGTCGAGGTCGGCCGCTCGGGGATCGTGGGTATGATGCGCGGCGCAGCCGGCGCGTAAAACGAGGAATCCAATGCAAGTCTATTACGATACCGATTGCGACCAGCAGCTCATCAAGGACAAGAAGGTCGCTATCGTCGGCTATGGCAGCCAGGGCCATGCCCATGCGCAGAACCTTCGCGACAGCGGCGTCGGCGAAGTCGTCATCGCGCTGCGCGAAGGTTCGGCGACGGCGAAGAAGGCAGAAGGCGCAGGCTTCACGGTCAAGACGGTGGCCGAAGCCGCCGCATGGGCCGATGTCCTGATGATCCTCGCGCCCGACGAGCACCAGGCCTCGATCTATGCGAACGAGATCGCCGGCAAGATGCGTCCGGGCACCGCCCTCGCCTTCGCGCATGGCCTCAACATCCACTTCGGCCTGATCGACCCGCCGGCAGACGTCGACGTCATCATGATCGCACCCAAGGGCCCCGGCCACACGGTGCGGGGCGAATACCTCAAGGGCGGCGGCGTGCCCTGCCTCATCGCGGTCCACCAGGAATCGAGCCAGTCGGGCGGCAACGGTTTCGCCAAGCAGCTCGCGCTCTCCTACGCCAGCGCGGTCGGCGGCGGCCGGTCGGGCATCATCGAGACCGATTTCAAGGAAGAGTGCGAAACCGACCTCTTCGGGGAGCAGGCGGTGCTGTGCGGCGGCATCACCCACCTCATCCAGGCCGGGTTCGAAACACTGGTCGAGGCGGGATACGCACCCGAAATGGCCTATTTCGAGTGCCTCCACGAAACCAAGCTGATCGTCGACCTGCTCTATGAAGGCGGTATCGCCAACATGCGCTATTCGATCTCGAACACTGCCGAATACGGTGACATCAAGACCGGCCCGCGCATCATCACCGAAGAGACCAAGGCCGAGATGAAGCGCGTCCTCAAGGACATCCAGTCGGGCCGCTTCGTGAAGGACTTCGTGCTCGACAACCAGGCCGGCCAGCCCGAACTGAAGGCCAGCCGCAAGGCCGCGGCCGCACACCCGATCGAGCAGACCGGCGCACAGCTGCGCGCGATGATGCCCTGGATCGGCGCGAACAAGCTGGTCGACAAGGACAAGAACTGAGGGCTTGCGCATTACGGGATTAGGGGCAGGATAAGCTCATGAGCGACCTGCCCTTTTCCTGTTCCTGCGGCGCGATTGCCGGGACGCTGGTGGACGTCGGCCCGAAGGCCGGCGACCGCTATGTCTGCTATTGCAACGACTGCCGCGATTTCGCGCGCTATCTGGGCAAGGATGCGGAGGTGCTGGATGCGGCAGGCGGGTCCTCGGTCTACCAGACCCGCGTGGGTCACCTGCGCATCGAACGCGGGCTCGATCACCTTGCCTGCGTGAACATGGCTGGCAAGCAGACCCTGCGCTGGTTCTGCCGCGACTGCCGTACCCCGCTGTTCAACACGATGGACAATGGCCGCTGGCCCTTCCTCAGTATGATCACGGCAGGCTGCGACAAGGCGCAGTGCGATGCCGTGCTCGGCCCGCCGAGGGGCAGCGTCTTTGCCGAACACGCAACCGGCCAAGACCTGGTGACGCCGCCCGTCACTGCATTCGCGATGATCCGCCGCGTGATCGTGCGGCTGTTCGCCGACAAGTTCTCCGGCTCGAACAAACGATATGCCCTGTTCGATCCCGTCACGAAGGCTCCGGTTGCACAGCCGCTATCGCTTTCCGACGCTGAAAAAGCCGCCCTGGGAAGAAGCTGACCATGCGCCTGTCCGATTGCCACAATATCGAGGATTTCCGCAGGCTTGCGAAAGCTCGCCTGCCCTGGCCGGTGTTCGACTATATCGACGGAGCCGCCGACGACGAGATCACCAAGGCGCGCAACACCGCCGCCTTCGACAGCGTCGACCTGGTGCCCGACGTGCTGGCCGGCGTGGCGGACATCGACACGTCCTGCACGATCATGGGCCGCAAGAGCGCCCTGCCCCTCATGCTCAGCCCGACCGCGCTGCAGCGCGCCTTCCACCGCGACGGGGAACGCGCCGTGGCGAAGGCAGCGGAGAAATTCGGCGTGTGGTTCGGCATCTCCAGCCTTGCCACGCATTCCATCGAGGAAGTGGCTGCTCTCACCAGCGGGCCGAAGCTGTTCCAGCTCTACGTCCACAAGGACAAGGGACTGAACGCCAGCATGATCGAACGCTGCCAGGCGTCGCGGTTCGATGCGCTGGCGCTGACGGTCGACACCATCGTTTCCGGCAAGCGGGAGCGGTGCCTGCGCTCCGGTTTCACCACGCCGCCGCGCTTTTCCGCTTCCTCGCTGTGGAGCTATGCGACACGGCCGTACTGGACGCTCAATTACGTTTTCTCGCCCAAATTCCGGCTACCCAATCTCGACGGTCATGTGCAGGAAGGGACGGGCAAGGCGGTCAGCATCCAGGACTATTTCAACACCATGCTCGATACCGGCATGGACTGGGATACGGCTGCGAAAATCAGACAGGACTGGGGCGGCACCTTCTGCCTCAAAGGCGTGATGAGCGCAGCCGACGCCCGCCGCGCGGTCGAGATCGGCGCCAATGCGATCATGATTTCCAACCATGGCGGCAGGCAGCTGGACGGCAGCCGCTCACCCTTCGACCAACTGTCCGAGATCGTGGATGCGGTCGGCGGCGAAATCGAGATCATCTGCGATGGCGGGGTCAGGCGCGGCACTCATGTCCTGAAGAGCCTTTGCACGGGGGCCACTGCGGCCTCGGGCGGCAGGCTCTATCTCTATGCCCTCGCCGCCGCGGGGCAGGAGGGCGTGGAACGCGCGCTTGCCATCCTGCGCGACGAAATCGAGCGCGGAATGCGGCTGATGGGCGTCACCTCGGTGGAACAATTGACCAGCGAGTGCCTACGCTGGCGATAATTTTACGAAACTTCGGCTTGAACTCGGGGTAATATTGCGCAATGCAGCATGTCATGAACCGCATCGGACTAATTCTGCGACTTACCCGCCCTTGGGCGTGACCTAGGCGTGCCGAAAGGGTGCGCCGCGCACCCAAGGGCCGAACCGACCTTCGCAGTTACCGATACGAGTTTTCCCAATGTCCATGCTTCGCGATCCGAGCACCAAGTACAGCGCATTCCCCCAGGTGAACCTGCCCGACCGGCAATGGCCGACGCGCACGATCATCGCCCCGCCCCGCTGGCTCTCCACCGATCTTCGCGACGGGAACCAGGCGATCGTCGACCCGATGGATGCGCACAAGAAGAACCGGTTCTTCGACCTGCTGGTCGAGATTGGCGTGAAGGAGATCGAGGTCGGTTTTCCCAGCGCCGGTGCGACGGAGTTCGATTTCATCTCCGGCCTCGTCCGGTCCGGCCGCATTCCGCAGGACGTGCTGGTGCAGGTCCTCACGCAAAGCCGCGAAGACCTGATCCGCACCAGCTTTGCCAGCCTCGAAGGCGCGCACGCGGCCATCGTCCATCTCTACAACGCGGTCAGCCCCGCATGGCGCGAAGTCGTGTTCGGCATGACCCGCGACCAGGTGCGCGAGATCGCGGTCCACGGCGCCAAGGTGATGCGCGACGAGGCGGGCAAGCAGCCCGGTACCGACTGGCATTTCCAGTACAGCCCGGAAACCTTCTCCACCGCCGAACTCGATTTCAGCCTCGAGGTTTGCGAGGCGGTGATGGAGGTGCTCGCCCCCACGCCGGACCACCCGATCATCCTCAACCTGCCGGCCACGGTCGAGGCGGCGACGCCCAATATCTATGCCGACCAGGTCGAATATTTCATCCGCAACCTGCCGAACCGCGACAGCGCGGTGATCAGCCTCCACACGCACAATGACCGCGGCACCGGCGTCGCGGCGGCCGAACTGGCGCTGATGGCAGGGGCGGACCGCGTCGAGGGCTGCCTGTTCGGCAATGGCGAGCGCACGGGCAATTGCTGTCTCGTTACGATGGCGCTCAACATGTATACGCAAGGCGTCGATCCGGGGATCGATTTCTCCGACATCGACCGCGTCATCGAGACGGTAGAGTACTGCAACCAGATCCCCGTCCACCAGCGTCACCCCTATGGCGGCGAGCTGGTCTACACGGCCTTTTCCGGCAGCCACCAGGACGCCATCAAGAAGGGCTTTATGGCGCTGGAAACGCAGAACGACCCGCACTGGCGCGTGCCTTACCTGCCGATCGACCCGGCCGATCTCGGCCGCAGCTACGAGGCGGTAATCCGCGTCAATTCGCAATCCGGCAAGGGCGGCTTTGCCTGGGTGCTGGAACAGGACCAGGGCCTGAAACTGCCGAAGAAGATGCAGGCCGATTTCAGCCCCCATGTCCAGCGCATGGCGGACCAACTCGGCCGCGAACTCAACGCTGCCGACATCTGGGAGGCCTTCCGCAAGGCCTATCACGTCAAGACCACCGACAAGCATTTCCAGCTGGTCGATTACGAGGAAAGCCGTGCCAGCGACGGCACGCGCATCTTCACGGGCCGGATCGAGGTCGGTGGGACCGCGCAAAGCGTGTCGGGCCGCGGCAATGGCCTCATTTCCAGCGTGATGGGAACACTGCGCGATGCCTTCGGCGTCGAGCTGGAAGTGGTCGATTATTCGGAACATGCCTTGGGCGCAGGGACCGACGCCAACGCCGCAGCCTACCTCGAATGCCGGACACCCGACGGGCACACGATCTGGGGATGCGGGATCGACGAGGACGTCGCGACTGCCAGTGTCCGGGCAGTACTCAGCGCTGCCAACTCGGCACGACCCGCAAAGTAATTCGCACGCGGAGTGCCCCGCATCGGGACTATGGCCCTTCTATACAATCTAAGCAGGTATACTATGGTATGAGGCTGCCGAGTTTCTCCGATTATCAGGCCTTTATGGTCGCAATATGAGGGCATTCATTGGTCGAGGAGCCGTTCTACGTAGTCCGGGCTGACCAGCTACCGGCGCTCTATTACCTGGACCGCGAACACCCGCGGCCCCGTCGCGTCGAATGGATCAATCGCGGCACGGATTCCAAGCTGCGCCCCTCCACCGTCGACATGCTCTTGCGCACCCTGTTTCGCGAGCCCGGTTCGCCGAGCGTCAAGAAATTGCACCAATCCTCGGGCCTTCGCGCCGTGTTCGGCAACGAAAGCGACCGGGACCGGTTTGCCCGCGCCTTCGTGGAAGCGCGCCGCCACCTGCATTCCAGCACAGCGAATGTCGTCACAGCCGTGTTTGATAATGTGGAATCTGCTGAGAAGGCAGTCGAGCTGCTGTGCGGCAGCGACATTTCGGAGGACGCAATCTCCTTGGCCTGGCGCACCAGCCAGTATCTCGACCCCGACTACACCGCGGGCGAAGGCCACGCGATCGTCGATGTGGCCACAGTAATTGCCGGCGGCGGTATCGCCGGCGCGTTGCTGGGAACCGCGATCCTGTTCATCCCCGGCGTGGGCCCTGTTGCCGTGGCCGGGGCGCTCACCTCCTCGGCGCTTTCGTCGGTGGCGACGGTGACGGGCATCATCGGCGCTACCGGCAGCGGCATCGCCAAGATGCTTACCGACCACGATGTCGACGGCGTATCCGCCACGCTCTACGAACAGGAAATCCGCAAGGGAAAGGTTTTCCTGTCGGTGGATTGTTTGCGCGGGAAATGCGATCCCGACATGGTCCACACTTTGCTGGACAGGGCGGGTGGTAAGACGGCAGGAATGAACCCGGGAGGGTTTTCCTGACCGGCCAAAGGGGAGAGGCAAGAATGAGCGAAGCGATAATCGAACCCGAACTTCCGATCATCGATCCGCACCATCACTTGTGGGACCTGCGCCCGCTGATGGCCGCCTTCCCCGAACCGCGGCACGATTTTATCGAGGCGATTGCCGGCGCGCCCTATTACACCTTTGACGAATTGCTCGCCGACACGCAGAGCGGGCACAATGTCGTCGGCACCGTCTTCATGGAATGCGGCGCCTTCTATGACGCGTCGCGCGGCGATGCGATGAAGCCTGTCGGCGAAGTCGAATTCGTCAACGGCGTCGCTGCACAGGGGGCGAGCGGGCTCTACGGCGATTACCGTCCCTGCGCAGGCATCGTCGGCCATGTAGACCTGACGCTGGGCGACGGGGTCAAACCGGTCATCGAGGCGCTCATCGCCGCCGGCAATGGCCGTTTCCGCGGAATCCGGCACGCTTCGGCCTGGGATCCCGATCCCGAGGTGCTCGGCCCCCCTTTCCATGCACCCGAAGGGCTCTACGGCAGCGATGCCTTTCGCGCCGGGTTCGCAGCATATTCGCAATTCGGCCTGACTTTCGACGCCTGGTTGCTCGAGCCGCAGCTCGGCGATGTCCTCGAACTTGCCCGTGCGTTTCCGGACCAGCAGATCATCCTCGACCACTGCGGCACCCCGCTCAATATCGCGAGCCACAGGGGCAAGTTGCACGAGAATTTCGACCGCTGGCGCCGGTCCATCCACGCCATCGCCGAATGCCCCAACGTCGCGGTCAAGCTGGGCGGCCTCGCCATGGCATTTTGCGGCATGCCCGAGGACGGCCCCGCCAAAGGCCACGGGTCCGAACACCTCGCCGCGCTCTGGCGCCCCTATATCGAGACCTGTATCGAAAGCTTCGGCCCCGAGCGGGCCATGTTCGAAAGCAATTACCCCGTCGACCGCTGGGGCGCGAGCTACCCGGTGCTGTGGAACGCTTTCAAGCGTCTCGCCCGCAGCCATTCCGAGGACGAGAAGCGCGCGCTGTTCGCAGGGACTGCCGCCCGCATCTACGGGATCGAGCACGTCCTGCCGGCCTCCTGACGTTTACGTAACGTCACTCTCGACAAGCGCGCCTGCGCGCCATAGGCGTTCGCGCATATTCGAGAGAGGAGCCTTTCTGCATGAGCCTGCCCGCCCCCTTCGACAAGCTGCGCCTGCCGGTCATCGGATCGCCGCTCTTCATCGTCTCCGGACCGGAACTGGTGATTGCCCAGTGCAAGGCCGGCATCGTCGGCAGCTTTCCCGCGCTCAACGCCCGCCCGCAGAGCGAACTCGACGAATGGCTCCACCGGATTACCGAGGAACTGGCAGCCTATAACCGCGACAATCCCGACCGTCCGGCTGCGCCTTTCGCCGTCAACCAGATCGTCCACCGTTCGAACGACCGGATCGAGGCAGACATGGCGACCTGCGCGAAATGGCAGGTGCCGCTGGTCATCACCTCGCTCGGCGCGCGTGAGGAAATCTTCGACGCAGTGCGCGGCTGGGGCGGCATCACCATGCACGATGTCATCAACAACCGCTTCGCCCACAAGGCGATCGAAAAGGGTGCCGACGGCCTCATCCCGGTAGCGGCAGGCGCTGGCGGCCATGCCGGCACGCTCAGCCCGTTCGCGCTGATGCAGGAAATCCGCGAATGGTTCGACGGGCTGGTCGCCCTGTCCGGCTCGATCGCGCACGGAAGGTCGATCCTTGCTGCGCAGGCGCTGGGTGCCGACTTCGCCTATATCGGATCGCCCTGGATCGCGACCGAGGAAGCCAATGCGGTCGACGGTTACAAGCAGGGCATCGTCGAAGGCAGCGCGGACGGCATCGTCTATTCGAACCTGTTTACCGGCGTGCACGGCAACTACCTGCGCTCCAGCATCGAGAATGCGGGCCTCGATCCCGACAACCTGCCCGAAAGCGATCCTTCCAAGATGAATTTCGGCAGCGGCGGCAATACCAAGGCCAAGGCGTGGAAGGATATCTGGGGTTCGGGCCAGGGCATCGGCACTGTCAAGTCGGTCGGCCCGGTCGAGGACATGGTCGCCCGTTTCGAGCGCGAATATCGCGATGCGAAGGAATCGCTCGACAAGCGGACGGTCTAGGCAGCCGCGCTCCACAGCGCTTCGGCCATCGCGTCGAGATCGGAAAAGTCGAGATCCGCGGCCACCGGGTCGCGGCGGTTAAGCAGCAGCGGGCGCGCTTCGTCGAGAAGCCTTCGCCGCAGGGCCTTCTGCAGCAATTGCAGGCGGTGCAAGGCATCCCGGGCAGCGGTTTCGGGGTCGAGCCGGCGCTTCTCGGCCCATACCTTCTCCACGCAGCCGACCCGTTCGATCACCATCGCATTGTAGTCCCGGTGCGGCCCGCGGTGCAGCGGCAAAGCCGTGCGCCGCGCCGCATGCTCGCTGGCCGGAAGCAGCAGGCCGTTGATGCGGAAATCGTCGAACCCGATCCGCTTGCGCCCGAGCGCGGCGAACATAGAGCCGAAGCAGTCGCGGTTGAGCAATTGGCGCGGCAGCAAGTGATGCCGCTGCAGCGCAGGGTCGTGACCCGGCTGCCCGCGCCGGTTGACCGCGCGGAAAGGCAGGCGGGAACGCCCGCCTGAAAATGAGTTGCGACCCGTCACGCCCCCCCTCTTTCGTCTTACATCGGTGTCACTCTCACCGTCCCGTCCCCCTTGGGATCGAGCATGACCATTGCCCCGTCCTCGAACCGGGCTTCCGACTTTTCCTGAAGAGGCCCTTCCCCCACCAGCTCGTGCACGAGGCGCGCGGCCATGCGGGTTGCCCCGATGCGATCCTGCGCGATTTCCGGTGCAATGAGGATTTCCTGGCCGATGAACCAGGCGAGCCCGTCGCTCCCCAAGGCGCCGTCGCCGTCGACTGCGAAGCCGACCAGCCCGAGCGCAGGGAACGGACCGCCGTCGATCCAGGCATTGACCGTTCGGAGGAAGAAATCAGGTTCGATAGCGCTGCAGGACGGGCCCCAGGACACCGCCTTCACGCCCGGCAGATGTTCCGCCAGCCCGGCGCCCATATCCAGCATGGAGCGCACGATCGGGAGGCTGTTGGCAGCGTCGGCAAGGTGCGGGCCGGGAACCAGTGCGATGGCCTCGTTAGCACTGTCACCAAACCCGGCGGGCACGTTGAAGCGGTGAACGAAGGGCGGAACCGCGACTCCCGGTCCGGGTGCAAGCCCGAGGCAGTCGAACGTCATTCCCCATTGCAGCAGTTCGAGCCAGTCTCCGCCGCGCGTACTTTCGCGCCTTTCCGGCGCAGCAACCTCGTCATGCAGTAGAGGATCGTGGCTGACGGAAGCCTGCGGCACGGCCGCAAGCGCGTCGATCAGCGTCGAACGGTCGGGGCGCTGCCCGGGCTCGAACAGGAAATAGAGCCCGTCGGGGCATCGACGTGCCTCATCCGGCTTTCCCGATCCCCGCTGCATTTCCGATGCGTCCCCCGTCCCTTCGCCATAAAGCCCTAAGCGCCCTGAAAAATTACGTCGAGGCCATTAAGGTAGATTCTGTCCGTTTCGGAGATAGTTGGCCTAAAAGATGCCGCTGCAAAGTCCTTCAGCCATCGCCGCGCCAAGTTGGCGGGCGTCTTCCAGAATATCGTGCGACAACGACTTTCGGGCCATTATCTGTTCGGGAGTCTGTGCGGACGTGTTGACGATCACTGGCTCGGCCACGCGGCGCAGGCGCCAGCCGGTGGCAATCCGGTCGATCTGCCGCTGCGCGCCTTCCCCGTCGGAGCCGGCGGCGATCATCGTCGCATAGGCGCGGCCCTCGATCCGCCCCAGCACCGGGTAATAGCAGCGGTCGAACATCTCCTTCATCTCCCCGCTCATCGTGGCGAGGTTTTCGGGGCAGACGAACAGATAGCCGCCTGCTGCAAGAAAGTGCTCCGGCGTAACCGCGTTCGCCCCCAGCAAGAGGGCCGCATCGCCTGCACCCTCGGAAGCAGCCTGGGCCAGCGCCTCGCTTGCGCCGGTGCGGCTGTGCCAGGCGATCAGGAGTTGTGTGGACGTCATGACGCCGCCGAGCATCGCGCAGCCTTGTCGATTGTCAATGCCGCCGCGCTTGCTGCGATGGGGTTCGCCGCGATAGGAGGGAGGCATGGCAACTTCGGCCCTCCCCCATGTTTTCGGCGTTTCGCAATCCCTGACCGGCAAGGCCTGGCGCTGGCGCGGCGGGAACATGGACCTCGGCCAGGGCAATTTCGCAGCCGGCGACGATATCGTGCGCCAGATCCTGCTCGCGCGCGGGGTGGCCCCGGACGATCTCGACCGGCACCTCACCCCAACCCTGCGCGATTTCCTGCCCGACCCGTCGGAGTTCAACGACATGGACGCGGCAGCGGACCGGCTCGCCCAGGCCGTGCTCGGGGGCGAGAAAATCACTGTCTACGGCGATTACGACGTGGATGGCGCGACCAGCTCGGCGCTCCTCATCCGCCTGCTGCGCGATCTTGGCGTGGAGGCGGACTATTACATCCCCGACCGCCTGCTCGAAGGCTATGGCCCGTCCGGCGAGGCGTTGGTCCAGCTTGGCGAAAGCGGTTCCAGCCTGATCGTCACCGTCGACTGCGGGGCCATGGCGCACGAGGCGCTGGCCATGGCGAGCGATGCGGGCATCGACGTGATCGTGGTCGACCACCACAAGTGCGCGCCCGAATTGCCGCGAGCAGCCGCGCTGGTGAACCCCAACCGGCTCGACGAGAACGACCTCGCCGCAGCGCATGGACACCTTGCTGCGGTTGGCGTGGCCTTCCTGCTTGCGATTGCGCTGGTCCGCACGCTGCGCGCCAGCGGCTATTTCGAGAGCCGCAAGGAGCCTGACCTCTTCTCCCTGCTCGACCTCGTCGCACTGGGCACGGTAGCCGACGTCGCTGCCTTGCACGGCCTCAATCGCGCCTTCGTCGCACAAGGCCTGAAGGTGATGGGCAAGCGGGCCAATACCGGGATGGCGGCTCTCATCGATGCGAGCCGCCTGAAGCGGGCCCCGGCCTGCTCCGACCTCGGCTTCGCGCTGGGGCCGCGGATCAACGCAGGCGGCCGGGTGGGCGAATCCACCCTCGGCGTGCGCCTGCTGACGACCGAGGATCCCGAAGAGGCCGCGCGGATCGCAGCGCAGCTTTCCGCGCTAAACGAGGAACGCCGCGCGATCGAGGCCGAAGTCCAGCAGGCGGCCGAGGACCAGCTGGCCGGACAGCACAACCGCGCGGTGCACGTGCTCGCCGGCGATGGCTGGCACCCCGGCGTCATCGGCATCGTGGCCGGGCGCATCAAGGAAAAGACGGGCAAGCCCTCGCTCGTGGTGGCGCTCGACAGCGCAGCCGGAGAAGGCAAGGGTTCGGGGCGCTCGATCCCCGGCGTCGACCTTGGCGCGGCGATCATCCGGGCGCGCGAGGAAGGCCTGCTGGTCAAGGGCGGCGGCCATGCCATGGCGGCGGGCCTGACAGTTGCCAGCGACAGGCTCGACGCCTTCGCCGAATGGCTCGACGCGCATCTCGAAAGCGTGGTCGCCCGCGCAAGCGAGAACCGCGAGATGCTGCTCGATATCGCGGTCGCGCCGGGCGGGTTGACGCCGGCACTGGTCGAATCGCTCGAGTGCGGCGGGCCCTACGGCGTCGGCTGGCCCGGCCCGAGAATCGCGGTCGGTCCGGTCCGGCTGGTGAAATGCGATATCGTCGGTACGGATCACGTGCGCCTGATTGCCAGCGGAGACGACGGACGCAGCTTCAAGGGCATCGCCTTCCGCGCTGCCGACAGCGAGATGGGACAGGCGCTGCTGCACGGCTCGCGCGGGCGCCGCCTGTGGCTGGCAGGCCGGGCGAAAATCGACGATTGGGGAAGCCGCCCGCAGGCCGAATTGCACCTCGAGGACGCAGCTTTCGCTGACTGATCCGCAGCTTGCGCATTTGGAGGGTTGACGCCCCGAGCGCCCCCGCCTAAGTGCGCCGCCACGCCACCGACCCGGCAACGGGTGTGGCCCGTTCGTCTAGCGGTTAGGACGCGGCCCTTTCACGGCTGAAACACGGGTTCGATTCCCGTACGGGTCACCACGGTGGCGTTATTGCATCTGCAATCCGCGCAAAGCGCCACACATGTGGCCCGTTCGTCTAGCGGTTAGGACGCGGCCCTTTCACGGCTGAAACACGGGTTCGATTCCCGTACGGGTCACCATCTCCCACAGGCTTGCGGACATTGGCTCTGGCGCTGGCCAGCAGGCCTCGCTAAGCGCGCCTGCATGAGCGAGCGCTCCTTTCCCTGGTCCGCCTTCGCCCTCGCCGCGGCGACCGCCATCGCACTTCTCGTGCTGGGTGACGACCTGCTTACCGTTGCACTCGTGCTGCTGGTCTGGGCCGGTTCGCTTTGGCTCGTCGGCGCAACCCCGCCGCCTGCGGTCGAGCAGAACAGCAATGGCGCGATCTCGCGCGATTCGATGGGCGACCTGTTCGAGCATTCGGAAACACCGGTACTCCTGACCGACCGCGGACGCGTGATCGTCGCCAATCTCGCCGCACGCCGCCTGCTCGGCGCGCACGTGCTGGGTCAGGATGTCAGGATGGCGCTGCGCCAGCCGGAAGCCGTCAGCCTGCTCGACAGCGACCAGGACGGCGCAGCCATCGTGCGCGGCCTTGCGCGGCGGAGCGATATCTGGCGGGTGAACCGCAAGCTGCTCGACACCAACCTCTCGGTTATCGAACTGGTCAACAAGACCGCCGAGGCCGACATCAGCCGCGCCCACACCGATTTCGTCGCCAACGCCAGCCACGAGCTGCGCACTCCGCTCGCCTCAATCCTCGGCTATGTCGAGACACTGCGCGAGGAAGACCGGCCCGAGCCGGAAATGGCGGACAAGTTCCTCGCCACGATCCAGCGGGAAGCCAGGCGCCTGCAGGACCTCGTCAGCGATCTCATGTCACTCTCGCGCATCGAAGCCGAAAAGCACGACCTTCCTGCAAATACCGTCTCCCTTGCCGCCGTCGCCAAGCGCGCGGCGCAGGACGGGGCCGGCGCAGAGCGCATGGAGCGGCTCGATTTCGAGGCGCATGGCGATTTCATCGTGCGCGGGGACGAACAGCAGCTCGAACAGCTGGTGCGCAACCTCGTCGATAACGCGATGAAGTACGGCGCGCCCGACAGCATGGTGACGGTTCGCCTTTCGCCGCAGGGCGAGACGCGCGTGCTGCTGACCGTGACCGATCGCGGCGACGGCATCGCGCCCGAACATATCCCGCACCTCACGCGCCGTTTCTACCGCACCGATCCGGGCCGCAGCCGTGCCTCAGGCGGGACAGGCCTTGGCCTCGCCATCGTGAAGCACATTGTCGAGCGGCACCGCGGAAAGCTGTCCATCGACAGCAAGCTGGGCGAAGGGACGCGGGTCAAGGTCTCGCTCCCGCTAGCGGACTAAGCCGCGATTTCGGCACAGTCGGGCGCTTTTCACAGCTTTTCCACAGCCATTCCACAGGGTGCGCAAGCCCGCGTGGAATGTGTCACATGGCTGTAATCATCGGGTCATAGAGGCGACGCCGGATCGTAACCTTGTAAAGGATTCGTCATAATGAAACCGGCATTCCGGCTCTCCGTGATTGCGGCGGCACTGAGCTGCACCATCGCCACTCCCGTCGGCGCGCAGGATGCGGCTGCACCCACTGCAGAGCAGAGCCTCGCCGAAATGCGCGCGCAGCTCGCTGCCCTGGCCGCCCGTATCGACCAGCTCGAAGGCGAACTGGCGCAGGAAAAGGCTGCCAACGCTGCTCAGGATGCATCGATCGCCGCCAACACCGAAGCGGTCGCCAAACCAACACCCGCACCGACGCCCGCCGTGGCTCAGCTCGAAAAGAAGGATGGCTGGAGCTTCAAGCCCCGCGGCCGCCTGATGTACGATGCAGGCTTCACCAGCGTGCCCGAATCGACCGGCCGTGAAGACGGCTTCGCCAGCGAAGTTCGCCGTGCGCGCCTCGGCGCCTCGGGCGGCCTTGGCGGCGGCTTCGAATACAAGTTCGAGCTCGATTTCGCCGGTAACGAGGTCGAGGCTGCCGATGCCTACCTCAGCTATGGCAACGGCCCGCTCGAAGTGATCGTCGGCCACCACAACAACTTCCAGTCGCTTGAAGAGCTGACCAGCTCGCTGCACACCAGCTTCATCGAACGCGCCGCCTTTACCGATGCCTTCGGTTTCGAGCGCCGCATCGGTGCCTCGGTCAGCTATTCGCAGGGTATCGTGCTGGCTCAGGCCGGTGTGTTTACCGACAATTTCGACGATACCGGCACCAACAACCGCGGCATCGACGGACGCCTCGTCGTCATGCCGAAGATGGGCGACACCCAGCTCCACTTCGGCGGTTCGCTGCACTTCAACGAACTGGGCGAAGACGCCGGCAGCGTGCGCTATCGCCAGCGCCCGCTGGTTCACTTCACCTCCGAACGCTTCGTCAACACCGGCAATCTTGCTGCCGACAGCGAATTCGGCGCAGGCCTCGAAGCAGCCATGATTTCCGGCCCGTTCCACGCGGCTGTCGAAGGTTTCTGGCAGAACGTGGACATGCCCGCCATGCCGGACAGCCCGACCTTCTTTGGTGGCTATGCCGAGGTCGGCTACTTCCTCACCAAGGGTGACACGCGTGGTTACAAGGACGGCAAGTTCGACCGCACCAAGCCGGCCAGCGCGGTGGGCGAAGGCGGGATCGGCTCGATCCAGCTGAACCTGCGTTACGACTACCTCGACCTGAACGATGCCGGGATCATCGGCGGCGTGCAGAACGGCTACCTCGCCTCGCTGGTGTGGAAGCCGACCGACTACACGCTCTTCAGCCTGAACTACGGCAAGATGGACTATGACGATGCCGCCTATGCGACGGCAACCGGCGACACGTCCTACACCGTCGATGCCTTCGGTGTACGCGCACAGGTCGATTTCTGATCCAGATAGCGCTAGGGGCTGCGACAACGATTCGGCACCCCCTAGCGGAAGTCACACTTTTGTCGTCAGCATGTAACAAATCCGCGCTCTTGCGCGGCTAGTTGGACAACATAGGGGTTCCCAATGACCAAGACTTTCAAATTCGCTCTCGCCGCCGCTTCGGCCCTGGCCCTGACCGCTTGCGGTGACAATTCGGGTGGCGGTGCGACCCGCGACCAGATCAAGGCCGTCGGCTCGTCGACCGTCTTCCCGTTCGCCAAGGCCGTTTCGGAAGCGTTCGCACGCGACACGCAGTTCGCTTCGCCGATCATCGAATCGACCGGTACCGGCGGCGGCATGAAGCTGTTCTGCGCCGGCGTCGGCGCCCAGACGCCCGACATCGCGCACGCATCGCGCCGCATGAAGGCCGGTGAGTTTGCCGACTGCCAGGCCAATGGCGTGACCGACATCATTGAAGTCCAGGTCGGCCTCGACGGAATCGCCCTCGCCTCGTCGAAGGGCGGTATCATGATGAACCTGACGCCGAAGATGGTCTACGAAGCGCTCGCCGCCTCGCCCTACGGCAAGGAACAGACCGCCAAGAACTGGTCGGACATCGATCCCTCGCTGCCGAACCAGCCGATCCTCGTCTACGGTCCGCCGAGCACCTCGGGCACGCGCGACGCGCTCAAGGAACTTATCCTCGAAGCAGGCTGCAAGACCGACGCTGCAACCGCAGCGCTCAAGGAAACCGACGAAGACCGTTACGACCAGGTCTGCACCGAAGTCCGCAGCGACGGCGCCTATGTCGACCAGGGCGAGCAGGACAACCTCATCGTCCAGAAGATCGAAGGCAACCCGAACGCAGTGGGTATCTTCGGCTACTCCTACCTTGAAGAGAATCTCGACAAGGTGCAGGGCCTGCCCATGAACGGCGTCGATCCGACCTACGAGAACATCGCCAGCTTCGCCTATCCGGGCGCGCGCCCCCTCTTCATGTACGTGAAGAAGGCGCACCTCGACGCGATCCCGGGCCTGAAGGAATTCCTCACCCAGTGGTCGACCATGTGGGCCAAGGACGGGGCGCTCGCCAAGATCGGTCTCGTATCCAATCCGGATGATGCGATGGCCAAGGCCACCGCAGCCGTCACCGAATACACCACGCTCGACGGTTCCGAGCTGAAGTAAGGGTATCAACGCACGCAATGTCGCCGACCATTCTGCTCCTCCTGGCCCTCGGGCTCGGGCTCGCCGGATGGTTGGCGGCTCGTGCGCGTGCGTGGACCTTCCGCAAGGCGAGCCCTGACGGGCGGCTCGCCAGCCTGCCCAGCTACCACGCATGGTACGTGGCGCTGTGGATCATCCTGCCCGTCCTGGTTTTCGTCGGGGTCTGGAGCGCGATCGCGCCCGGCCTCGTCACCCAGTCGGTGCTGGCATCGCCTGCCGCCGACCAGCTTCCTGCCTTCGGCTTCCAGCGCCAGACGATCCTGAACGAAGCGCGCGCAGTCGCGACCGGCGCATCGCAGGCGGTGTTCAACCCGCTGGCTAAGGAATTCGTCGAGCCGTACCGGCAGGCCCTGTCGTTCTACAACTGGATCGGCATCGCCGCGACGCTGGTCATCGCCTTCCTCGGCGGCGCGTGGTCGTTCCTGCGCCTGAAGCCCGATTTCGCCGCCCGCACACGGGTGGAGCGGATCGTCATGGCGATCCTGCTGGGTGCCTCGCTGGTCGCGATCCTGACGACCATCGGCATCTTCGTCAGCCTCATTTTCGAGACCATGCGCTTCTTCGGCATGGTCAACCCGCTCGACTTCCTATTCGGCACCCACTGGGGCCCGGACCCGATGAGCAATCCGGACAATCCCGACAGCAGCCGCTACGGCGCGATCCCGCTGTTCTGGGGCACGCTGTTCATCGGTGCGATCATCGCCATGATCGTGGCGATCCCGCTCGGCCTGATGAGTGCGGTATACCTGACGCAGTATGCGAACCCGCGCCTGCGCGCATGGATCAAGCCGACGCTCGAAATCCTCGCCGGTGTGCCGACCGTGGTCTACGGCTACTTCGCCGCGCTGACGATCGCGCCCGCCATCCGCGATTTCGCGATCAGCCTCGGCGCGTCCAATCCGTCGAGCGAAAGCGCGCTGGCAGCCGGCCTCGTCATGGGCGTGATGATCATTCCGTTCGTGTCCTCGATGGCCGACGATTCCATCGCCGCGGTACCGCAGGCCATGCGTGACGGCAGCCTGGCGATGGGCGCGACCACCAACGAGACAATCCGCCGCGTGCTGGTGCCCGCTGCCCTGCCCGGTATCGTGGCCGGCGTGATGCTCGCCATCAGCCGCGCGATCGGCGAGACGATGATCGTCGTCATGGCCGCATCGACCGCCGCCAATCTTAGCGCCAATCCGCTCGATTCCATGACCACGGTGACGGTCCAGATCGTCGCCATGCTGACCGGCGAAGGCAGTTTCGACCATCCCGCGACGCTCAGCGCCTTCGCGCTCGGCTTCGTGCTGTTCATGGTGACGCTGGGGCTGAACTTCATCGCCCTGCGCGTCGTCAAGAGGTTCCGCGAAGCTTATGAGTGAGCATATCGCCCCCACGCGCACGCCCGAATTCGAGGCGCGCCTGAAGAAGCGCTACGCGGCAGAGCGCCGGTTCCGCAGGCTCGGCCTGGCCGCGATCGTGTTCTCGGTCGCCGTCCTGGTCTACCTGCTCGGCACGATGACGCTGAACGGTATCGGCGGCTTCCAGCGCGCCGAACTCGAAGTGCCGATCGACTTCACGCAGGCCGGCATTTCCGCCGATCCCGCCACCATGGCGAGCGACGGAGCCGTGCAATCCCTCCAGGGTCAGGGTCTGCCCGAAGTCGTGCAATTCTTCGCCGAGCAATCGCTGGGCGACGAGGCGGCCGAACAGCTCGGTGCGCAGGCATGGCGCGATGTCGCCGACGCGATTGCCGCCGATCCCTCCATCCTCGACCGGCAGGAAACCTTCTGGCTTCCTGCCAGCGCCAGCCTCGCCAGCGGCTATGCCGGCGAAGGTTCGGAGCAGATGCAGGCGCTCGCGCAGCAACTCGATGAAGCGGGCAAGATCGACAAGAACTTCGACACCGGCTTCTTCGCCCGGTCGGATGCTACCAATCCGCAGCAGGCTGGTATCTGGGGCGCGCTCAAGGGCTCGTTCCTGACGATGATCGTCACCCTGCTGCTGGCCTTCCCCATCGGGGTGCTAGCCGCGCTCTACCTTGAGGAATACGCGCCCAAGAACCGCTGGACCGACCTCATCGAGCTGTCGATCAACAACCTTGCGGCAGTTCCGTCGATCATCTTCGGCCTGCTGGGCCTTGCGGTGTTCCTGACGCTGTTCCCGAACCTGCGATCCGCCCCCGTGATCGGCGGCATGACGCTGGCGCTGATGACGATGCCGGTCATCGTCATTGCCGGGCGCAACGCGATCAAGGCCGTCCCGCCGAGCATCCGTGACGGCGCGCTCGCCATCGGGGCCTCGCCGGTCCAGGTGGTTTTCCACCACGTCCTGCCGCTTGCCCTGCCCGGCATCCTTACAGGCACGATTATCGGCATGGCCCGCGCGCTGGGTGAAACCGCCCCGCTGCTGATGATCGGCATGCGCGCTTTCGTGGCGAGCCCGCCCGACAGCTTTACCTCGCCCGCCACGGTCCTGCCGATGCAGATCTTCCTCTGGTCCGACGAAATCGACCGCGGTTTCGTGGAACGGACCAGTGCGGCTATCATAGTCCTGTTGCTGTTCCTCCTGCTGATGAACGGCCTCGCCATCTACCTGCGCAACAAATTCGAGAAAAAGTGGTGACCGTAGTCCATCAAAACCTGGAAGATACCGACGCCAAGATGAGCGCGCGGAACGTCTCCGTTTTCTACGGCGACAAAAAGGCGATCGACGAGGTTTCGATCGACATTCCCACGCGCTACGTCACGGCCTTCATCGGCCCGTCGGGCTGCGGCAAGTCGACCTTCCTGCGCACGCTCAACCGCATGAACGACACGATCCCTTCGGCGCGCGTCGAAGGCGACATCATGCTGGACGGCGAAGACATCTACAAATCGGGCATGGACGTGGTGCAGCTGCGCGCCCGCGTCGGCATGGTCTTCCAGAAGCCCAACCCCTTCCCCAAGTCGATCTACGAGAACATCGCCTACGGTCCGAAGATCCACGGCCTTGCAGAAGGCAAGGACGAGCTGGATGCGGTGGTCGAGAAATCGCTACGCCGCGCGGGCCTGTGGGAAGAGGTCAAGGACCGCCTGCAGGACAGCGGCACCGCCCTGTCCGGCGGCCAGCAGCAGCGCCTGTGCATCGCGCGCGCCATCGCCGTCGATCCCGAAGTCATCCTGATGGACGAACCGTGTTCGGCGCTCGACCCGATCGCCACTGCCAAGATCGAGGAACTGATCGACGAACTGAATGGCCGATATGCCATCGTGATCGTTACTCACTCGATGCAGCAGGCCGCGCGCGTCAGCCAGCGGACGGCTTTTTTCCACCTCGGAAAGATGGTGGAATATGGTCGTACTTCTGACATATTCACCAATCCGCTCGAACAGCGGACCCAGGATTACATCACGGGCCGCTACGGATAAGGCTAGGTAAGAACATGCAAGAACATACCGTAAAAGCCTTCGACGAAGACATCACCCGCCTCCGCGGCCTGATCGCGGAAATGGGCGGTCTGGCCGAAGTCGCGATCCAGCAGGCGCTCGATGCGTTGGTGCGCGGTGACGACGACCTCGCCAAGAAGGTCGTCAAGGGCGACAAGAAAATCGACGCGCTCGAAAGCGAGATCGACAAGCTGGCCGTGCGCATCATCGCGCTGCGTGCGCCGATGGCGGACGATTTGCGCGAAGTCATCGCCGCGCTGAAGATCGCCGGCGTGGTCGAGCGTATCGGCGACTATTCCAAGAACATCGCCAAGGCGAGCCGCGAGATCGGCGACAACCGCAAGAAGTTCGAACCGCTCACCCTGCTTCCCGCCATGGCCGAAGTCGCCAGCGAGATGGTCCACGACGTGCTGACCGCCTACGCCGCCCGCGACCCGGAACTGGCGAAGGAAGTCATCCTTGCGGACGAGAAGGTCGATGCCTTCTACAACTCGATCTTCCGCAACCTCGTCAGCCACATGGTCGAAAACCCCTCGATGATCTCCAGCGCGGCGCAGCTCCTGTTCGTCGCCCGCAACCTGGAGCGCATCGGCGACCATGCGACGAACGTGGCCGAAATGGTCCATTTCGCCGCCACCGGACAATATCCGGTCGACGAGGATAACTGACATATTCCTGTAGCCTGAAGGTCATAGAGCCATGTCGAACGAGAAAAACCGCTCGCATGGAGACGCGAAGGTGCAGGCTGCAAAACTCCTGCTCGTAGAGGACGATCCCGCCCTTTCCGAGCTGCTCGAATACCGCTTTTCAAACGAAGGCTACGACGTCCGCACCACGCCGGACGGCGACGAGGCCATCCTCCTCGCCAGCGAGCAAACGCCCGACCTCGTCATCCTCGACTGGATGATCGAAGGGACCAGCGGCATCGAAGTGTGCCGCCGGCTGCGCCGCGACAAGGCGACCGCGCACGTGCCGATCATTATGCTGACTGCGCGCGAGGCGGAAGACGACCGTGTCCGCGGGCTGGAAACGGGCGCGGACGATTACCTGACCAAGCCCTTCTCGCCGCGCGAGCTGCTAGCCCGCGTGGCGGCCGTCATGCGCCGTATCCGGCCCGTTCTGGCCGGTGAAAGCATCGATGCAGGCGATCTGACGCTCGATCCCGTGGCGCACAAGGTCACGCGCCGGGGCAAGCAGCTCAAGCTCGGCCCGACCGAGTACCGGATGCTCAAGTTCTTCATCGAAAGCCCGGGGCGCGTGTTCAGCCGCAACCAGCTGCTCGACGGAGTCTGGGGCACCGAAAGCGACATCGAACTGCGCACCGTCGACGTGCACATCCGCCGCCTGCGCAAGGCGCTGGAAGTTGAAGGCGCCAAGGACCCGATCCGCACCGTGCGCAGCGCTGGATATTCCTTCGAACCCGTCTAAAGTTGCGGCATGGAGTTCGTCGGCTACGCGTTCATAGCAATATTCATCGGCGCACTCTTGCTGGGCCGGCATTTCAAGGCCACGCGCGAGGCACGGGAAGCCGCAGAACTGGCGAAAGTGCCATCGAGGGCAGTGGAACTGCGGGTCAGCGGCTGGACGGCCAGCGAACTGCGCGATGTCTTCCGCCGCTTTTCCGAACTTTACGGCCTGCCGGAGCCGCGAGTGTCCGAAACTGCGAACGGCGTGTTTTCGGTCAAATGGACCGACGGCCTTGCCCCCTCGCACATCCTCTTCGCGGTGAATTACGCCCACTATCCCGAAGGCCATAACCTCGACGGGCGGCGCATCTGCGCGGCGGCGAAGGTATCGGCCGGCCATTTCGACGGCATCCCGGCCGGTCGCCCAGTGACGATCTACGTGCCCGAGGACGATGACCGTTTCGACTGCGTCCATGCCGTGGATGATCGCGACACGGCCTATCTCGGCGATTTCGGGCAGTCCGGTTTCGTACAGACCGACCGGGCGCGCATGCGACCCTGCGTGCAGGCGCTGTTCGGCTAGGTCAGCGGCACAGCCCACCGCGCCGTGCACCCATGTCGAGGTGCAGATGGTCGGCATGGGCAGCATTGTAATCGGGCGACAGGACGATGCCGAAAGCCTCGCAGGCGCCGTCGCGAACCTCGCGCAAAAAGCGGGCCTTGTCGCCTTCGCCCTGCCAGTCCCCCAGCACGCTGATCCTCGTTCCGTCGGTGAGGACGAAACCTGCGATATCGATCGCGTTGCCGGTCGCGTGCTGGCTCCACGGACCGTCCTCGCGCCCGTAAAGGCGGCGGCATGAATAGGCGCCCAGATGCTTGATCCGCGCGATGCCGGTGCCGAATATCGCCTGTGCGGCAGGCTCGATTGTGTCGCGCTGCCACAGCTCCATCGCGATCGCGACCGGGCAGGTCGTGGGCGGCGTGTCGGGGCTGAGCGGATAGTCTGCAAGCTGCGTGCGATCCTCGCGGCGGCACGCTCCCTCGCCTTCCGGCGGCAGGGCGGTGAAGTCGACCCCGCTCCGCTCGAGCACGGCGCGGCATTGCGGCACATCACCGGCAAGGGCGCGCAGCTTGGCCTCCGTCGCCCAGCCCACCGGATCATTGAGGTCGAGCGGGGCCCAGGGATCGTGCTGGGGATGCGCGGCGAGCCAGCTGCGTCCCGCCACGAACAGCGCTGCGGCGACCAGCAGCAGGATAACCCGCCGGTCACCGATAAACTTGCCGATGTGCCTCGAAATGGTGAGTTTCAAACCTGCGTACCCATCAGATCGACCAGGATCAGCCCTGCGATCAGGATGAATACGGTTCCGATGCCCCGATCGATCCAGACACGGGCCGCGGCGCGTTCCATGAAGCGCGCCATGCGCTTGCCCGCCGCGATGTAGAGCCAGCCGATCACGAGGTCGGCGACCAACGCGACCAGCGCCAGCACCACGATCTGCAGCGGCACGCTCTTAGCCGGATCCACGAAGGGCGGGATGATCGCGACCATGTAGACAAGCGATTTGGGGTTGCCGATGGCGACCGCGATCCCGTCGCGAAAGGCGTGGCCGGATACCTGGCGGACCGGTTCTACCCCATCCTCCCCGGCATGGAAGGAATGGCGGATCGCCTTCACGCCGAGCCACGCGAGATAAAGCACGCCCGCGATCGCCAGCAGTCGGAAGGCCAGCGGATAGGCAGCGGCCAGCGCGCCGAGGCCCAGCGCAGCAAAGGCCCACCACACGAAATAGCCGATCTGCATCCCCATCAGCGCGGCCCAGCCCGAACGCGGGCCCCGCCAGATGGCCTGGCTCATCACGAAAATCATGGACGGCCCCGGCACGATGCTGGTCGTGGCGGTTACGAGGAGGAATGCGAGGAGCGTTTCGAGACCCATTACGCCCGCGCCCCTAGCCGCAGCCTCAGTGGAAGTCGCGCGATTTCGGAATGATCCGCCCGTCGCGCGGATGTCCCTGATGCCAGCCGCATTCGCGGTTGCCCGGCGGCGGTTCCTGCCACGGTTCGACCGGCTGGTAGGGATCGTCCCTGCCCTCGCGCAGATTGTCGCGCGGGTTGAACTTGTCCGGCAGGGGCGAGGAGACATGGTCGGCCCGGGCGAGCGGCGCGTTGAGCATGTCGTCGGACAGCCTGTGCAACTGGTCAGTCGCATCGGTCATGTGATGCGCGATCACGTGGATTACCTCGTCGTCGTATTCGACGCGCCCGCGCACCTCCATCAGGCGTGCGCCCATGACCACCCGGCGCTGCTTTTCCTTCAGGTCCGGCCAGACGACGAGATTGACGACGCCGGTCTCGTCCTCCAGCGTGATGAAGCACACGCCCTTGGCAGAGCCCGGCCGCTGGCGGATCAGCACCACGCCCGCGACGTGGACCATGGAGCGGAACTTGCGCGCCCTCAGATCGCAGGCACGCACGAAGCCGCGTTCGGCAAGGCTGGCGCGCAGGAACGCCATCGGATGCGCCTTCAGGCTGAGACGGGTGGTCTGGTAATCGGCCACCACTTCCTCCGACAGAGGCATCTGCGGCAGCGTGGTGCGACGTACCTCCGCCCCCTCGTCGCGCGTGGCGGCGGCGGCGAACAGCGGCAGGTCCGCCCCGCCGACAAGGCTGCGCGCGTCCCACAGGGCCTGCCTGCGCGACAGGCGCATCGAACCGAAGGCATCCGCGCTGGCGAGCCGTTCCACATGGGCGGGACCGATCCGCGCACGATCGCGCAGCGCGCGCACGTCCTCATAGGCGCCGTTCTCCTCGCGCTCGGCGACGAGTTGCGCGGCCACCGCTTCGGGCAGGCCGTCCACCTGCCTCAGGCCCAGCCGCAAGGCGACGTGCCGGTCGAGCCGCCCGCTGTCGCCCTGCCTGCCGCTCGCCGCACCGACTTCCTCCAGCGTGCAGTCCCACTGCGACAGGTTCACATCCACCGGCAGCACGCGCACGCCGTGTTCCGCCGCATCGCGCACGATCTGCGCGGGTGCATAGAAGCCCATGGGCTGCGAATTCAGCAGCGCGCAGGCAAAGGCGGCGGGGAAATGGCATTTCAGCCAGCTCGACACGTAGACGAGATGCGCGAAGCTGGCCGCATGGCTTTCGGGAAAGCCGTATTCGCCGAAACCGCGGATCTGGTTGAAGCAGCGCTGGGCGAAATCGCGGTCGTAGCCACGCGCGACCATGCGTTCGACCATCATGTCCTGCAATTCGTCCACCATGCCGCGGCTGCGGAAGGTCGCCATGGCCTTCCGCAGCCGGTTCGCCTCTTTCGAGGAGAACTTGGCCGCATCGAGCGCGATCTTCATCGCCTGTTCCTGGAAGATCGGCACGCCCAGCGTACGCTCTAGAATGCTGGAAAGCTCGTCCGGCGGGCCGTGCTGCGGCGACGGCGCGGGGATCACCACCTGTTCCGCTCCGCGCCTGCGCTTCAGATAGGGGTGGACCATGTCGCCCTGGATGGGACCCGGGCGCACGATGGCGACCTGGATGACGAGGTCGTAGAATTCGCGCGGGCGCAGTCTCGGCAGCATGTTCATCTGTGCCCGGCTTTCCACCTGGAAGACGCCGAGCGAATCTCCGGCGCGCAGCATGGCATAGGTTTCCGGATCCTCGCGCGGGACCGAGGCGAGCGTCAGCGTGCGGCCGTGATGATCGTCGAGCAGGTCGAGGCACTTGCGGATGCAGGTCAGCATGCCCAGCGCCAGCACGTCGACCTTGAGGATGCCCAGCGCCTCGATATCGTCCTTGTCCCATTCGATGAAACTGCGATCGGGCATGGCGCCATTGCCGACCGGCACCGTTTCGGTCAGCGCGCCTTCGGTGAGAATGAACCCGCCGACATGCTGCGACAAATGGCGCGGCATTCCAATCATTTGCTCGGTCAGTTTGAGAACGCGCCTGAGGTGCGAATCGGTCACGTCCATGCCCGTTTCGGCAGCGTGCTTCTCGCTGATCTCGCGGCCCCAGCCGCCCCATACCGTTTTGGCGAGCGCGGCGGTCACGTCCTCGCTCAGCCCCATCGCCTTGCCCACTTCGCGGATCGCCATGCGCGGGCGGTAATGAATGACCGTGGCGCACAGCCCGGCGCGGTGGCGGCCGTACTTGCGGTAGAGATACTGGATCACTTCCTCGCGCCGCTCGTGCTCGAAATCGACGTCGATATCGGGCGGTTCCTTGCGGTCTTCGGAGATGAAGCGGTCGAACAGCAGCTGGTGCTGCGCCGGATCGACGCTGGTGATGCCGAGGCAATAGCAGACGGCCGAATTGGCCGCGCTGCCGCGCCCCTGGCACAGGATCGGCGGATCGACCTTCTCGCGCGCGAAATCGACGATGTCCTTGATGGTCAGGAAATAGCGCGCCAGCTCCATCTTGCCGATCAGCGCCAGCTCCTTGTGCAAGGTTTCCGCCACGCTTTCGGGAATCCCTGCGGGATAGCGCCATTCGGCCCCCTTCCACGTCTCGGAGACGAGATAGTCCTGCGGCTCCACCCCGCCGGGATAGAGCTCTTCGGGATATTCGTATTTCAGCTCGTCGAGGCTGAAATTGCAGGCATCGGCCACTTCGCGCGCTGCGGTGATGGCATGCGGCCAGCGTTCGAACAGGCGGACCATGGTCGCAGGCGGCTTGAGGTAACGCTCCGCATTGCCGTGGAGCAGGTGGCCGGCGGCAGCGACCGTGGTCTTGTGCCGGATCGCGGTCATCACGTCTTGCAACGGGCGCCTCTCCGGCCCCGCGTAATGCACGTCGTTCGTGGCGAGGATCGACAGGCCGTTCGTCTTCGCCAGCGTGTCGAGCTGCTCGATCCGTGCGATATCGCTGTCGGTATAGAGATAGGCCGCCGCGATATGACGCAGGCCGGGCAGACCGGCGGCAAGCTGCGGCACGATATCGGCAAAGGGCGCGGCAAGGTGTTCCTGCAGCTTCTCTCCTGCCAGCCCCACCACGTTTCCGGCCCATGCAGGCACGGTGTATTCCTGCGCCAGATCGCGCGGGGGCACGAGGATCAGCTGCACGCCCTCCGCATGGCGGGCGAGCATGGAGAGCGAGATGTGGCACTCCCCCTTCTCCTGCCATTCGCCGTCCAGCGTGCGCATCCGGCCCGCCGAGATCAGGCGGCAGAGCCGGCCATAGGCCGCGCGGTTCTTCGGATAGGCGAGGAAGGCCAGCCCTTCGAGCGTTTCGATCCGGCAGCCGATGCAGGGTTTCACCTTGAGCGTTGCCGCCTCGGTATGGACGCGCACCACACCGGCCATGGTGTTGGCATCGGCAATCCCGATCGCGTCGTATCCCAGCGCGCGCGCCTTGAGCACGAGGTCCACCGCATCCGATGCCCCGCGCAGGAAGCTGAAACATGACACGATGCCGAGTTCGACGAAGGCGCTGCGCGGCGGCGCGTCTACCGAGGCAGGATCGATCTCGATCGTGCGCTTGGGAATCTGGAGGTCGCTTTCGGGCATGGGCTCACCCCGCCAGCTCCGCCAGGCGCGCCTTCACCGCGGCAAGGTCGGCATCGAACAGCCGCGCCTGTTCCTCGCGCGCCGGGCCTTCGAGGCGCAGGAGATAGGACGGGTGCGCGGTGACCCACAGTTCGCTGCCGTCTTCCAGCGGGATCGGCGTGCCGCGCACCTTGGAGATGCTGACCGTCTTGCCCAGCAGGCCGCGCGCCGCGCTGGCGCCCATGGCGAGCACCAGCTTGGGCTGCACGATCGCGCGCTCGCTCTCGATCCACCAGCGGCAGATGTCGATTTCCTTCGCGCCCGGGTTCTGGTGCAGCCGCCGCTTGCCGCGCTGCACGTATTTGAAATGCTTCACCGCATTGGTGAGATAGGCCGCGCGCCGGTCGATCCCGGCCTTCTCCAGATGCACGTCGAGCAATTGCCCGGCCGGGCCCACGAAGGGGCGGCCAGCCAAGTCCTCGTTATCGCCAGGCTGTTCGCCGACGATCATCAGGGCGGCATCCTGCGGCCCCTCCCCCATGACGGCGGTATTGTCGAGCGCGCCGATGGGGCACTTGCGGCAGGCATGGATCGCCTTGTCGATCGCGGCCAGCGTGTCGGGCCGCTCCTCGAATTCCCCAGAGAACACAGACTTGCCCTTTTCCACCATGCTGGCCTCGCGCCCCTGTGCGCCTGCGATCAGGTCCGGGATGAGCGATGCCTCGGGCATGTTCTTCCAGTACTTCTTGGGCATTTCCTTCAGCATGGCCCCGATCTTTAGCCGCGCGGGGTTGAAGATGGAGGCGTAGTAGGTGCGCCACAGATCCTCCATCGGATCGCCGCCGGGGGCATCGTGGCGCTCGGCAGGCGGGCCTTCCGCCATCGTCTCGCCGTCCCAGTGGAGGCTGCCGCGAGGGGTCAGGATCGACCAGCGCATGTTCGAAAAGCGGCGCATGAAGAAGCCCGCATTGGCGCGCAGGATGTGATGCTCCGGCTCGAACCAGGCGACGTAGTGTTCGCCCGCCTCTTCCCCCCCTGAGTCATTTGGGCTTTCCACCAGCCGGAAGCGGACGAAGGCGTGCATCTTGTGGCTGTCGCGCCGCACGTTCTTGTCGAGTTCCTCCACCCGCCGTACGTCGAGGTCGGCCTTGTCCTCCATCATCCGCGGATTGGACTGGAGCCGCCACAGCAGGCGGTAGAGCAGCGCGAAACGCTCGGGATCGGAATGGAGGATGGCGTTCTTCGCGAGGCTGACGAAGCGGCGGTTGGCGCGCACCGGCCTTGCATCCATCGGCGGCACGGGCATGCGCCGCTCTCCATGAGCGAACAGGTCCCCACTCCCGCTCGGTTCGACCCAAGCGATCCGGTCGGGCGGCACATCGCACTGGACGAGCGAGCGCGCCCGTTCGCGCCAGAAGTCGAAATCGTCCGGCTCGGGCAGATGCACCACGTAATAGGTGCCGAGTTTGACATGCTGAAGCGCGGTCATGCCGCAAACAGCTCCAGCTGCTCTGCCTTTGGCGCGAGCAGGCTCCTGAGGTCGGCCCGGTCGGTCAGCATGACCGGGCGCCAGTCCACCGTGCAGATGAAGGGCCGCACCTTGGTGATCGACTGGGTGAGCAGCGCCACATCGTCCAGCCGCAGCGCGCGGTGGCGGCGACTGGCGAGGATCTTGCCCACCGCCTTCACGCCGAGGCCGGGCACGCGGAGCAATTGCTCCTTGGTGGACCGGTTCACGTCGACCGGGAATTGCTCTCGGAATTTCAGCGCCCAAGCGAGCTTGGGATCAATGTCCAGCGGCAGGTTCCCGTCCGCCTCGGTCGCCTGCATCACCTCGGCCGGTTTGTAGCCGTAGAACCGCATCAGCCAGTCGGACTGGTAGAGCCGGTGTTCGCGGATCAGCGGCGGACGCTTCAGTGGCAGCACCGCACTGGCATCGGGAATGGGCGAGAAGGCGCTGTAGTAGACCCGGCGCAGGCGGAAATTGTCGTACAGCCTGCTGGCCTTGCCCACGATGTCGGCATCGGTCGCGGCATCGGCGCCGACGATCATCTGGGTCGACTGGCCGGCGGGTGCGAAGCGCGGTGCGTGCTTGAACCTTTTGTGCGCGTCTTTCGCCTCTGCAAGATCGGCCTTCACCTTGCCCATCGCACCTTCGATCTGCCGCGCGTCCTTGTCCGGCGCGAGGCGGGTGAGGCCGCTGTCGGTCGGCAGTTCGACATTGATCGAGACACGGTCGGCATAGAGCCCGGCCTGGTGGACGATCTCCGCATCCGCTTCGGGAATGGTCTTGAGGTGGATGTAGCCGCGGAAATCATGCTCTTCGCGCAGGATGCGCGCGACCTCGACGATCTGTTCCATCGTGTGGTTCGAGTTCTTCACGATGCCCGAGGAGAGGAACAGACCCTCGATATAATTGCGGCGGTAGAAGGCCAGCGTCAGGTCGACCACTTCCTGCGGGGTGAAACGCGCCCGCGCCACGTTCGAGCTCTTGCGATTGACGCAGTAATGGCAGTCGAACACGCAGTGATTGGTCAGCAATATCTTGAGCAAGCTGATACAGCGGCCGTCGGGCGCGTAGGCATGGCAGATGCCCATTCCTTCGGTCGAACCGATCCCCTTTCCGCCCAGGCTGTTCTTCTTCGCCGTGCCGGACGACGCGCAAGAGGCATCGTATTTCGCCGCATCGGCGAGGATTTCCAGCTTCTGGAGGATCGTCTGCTGCGCCATTTGTTCTTTATGTGTTCCAGCACTGGATTCGCCAATGTCAAAAGATGCACGAAGTTGGATTTTTTCGGGAACTCCTCGCGCACACGCGCGCAGCGGGGGTACGGACCGCGCCCCTCTGGCGAGTGCAGCAGCATTCGTGATGTCGGACGTATCGCAACGCGAATTGCGCAGACGGGCCTGACACGACGTTGCTCCCGTGTGTGCACAGGGAGAATGTAATGATTTCCAGAAGAACGATGTTATCTCCCACCGGCGCCGCCGGAGCCGCCGCCATTGTGGGTGGGGGTGCAAGTGCCAGCGCACAGGCACCAAGCTTACTCAAGCCCGCCCCTCCGGCTTCGGAGCTGACCCCCGACACGGCACTACAACTGCTGCGCGAGGGTAACGAAGCCTTCCTCAGGGGAGAGCAGACCAGCGTCCTGACCAGCGCCCAGCGGCGTCTCGACATCGCCAAGGGACAAACCCCCTTTGCAGCTTACGTGACGTGCTCCGACAGCCGTGTTCCGCCGGAACTTCTTTTCGGTCGCAGACTCGGCGAGCTTTTTATCATCCGTAACGCCGGGAATACGGTCGATACCGTGGCGCTCGGATCCATCGAATATGCCGTGGCAGAACTCAAGGTGCCGCTGGTGGTGGTGATGGGTCACGAGAGCTGTGGTGCCGTGAAGGCAGCGACTCAGGTCGTCACCGACAACGCAGAATTCCCCGGCTCCATCGGCCCAATGATCGAACCGATCGTCCCTGCCGTCCTGGCAGCCCGCCGCGAAGAAGGCGACCTGCTCGACAACTCGGTCCGGGCCAATGTCCGCCGCGTGGTCAAGCAACTACGCCAGCACACCGATCCGATCCTGCTCGAACCGCAGCGGAGCGGCGCACTCAAGGTGGTCGGCGCCTATTACGACCTCGACCAGGGCAAGGTCGACTTCTTCGATCTGCCTTGATCTCAATGAGGGGACGGGTGTGGGCTTAATTTGCCTGCCACCGGTTCCCTAATGGCCCGGTAAGCATGAGCGGAAGGGCCGGATTCACCCTTCTTGCGGCAATAGGATCCTTCAAGGGGAGAAATGGCGCGTGGGGCTTTTCCGCAGGAACCAGGTCGCAAAACCGCAGGACCGGCGCGTTGCGACGCGATACAGCGTCGATTGCGCGGCAACGCTCAAGATGCTGGGCGGCGACCGTCACGGCCGGCTTTCGGATCTGTCCGAGGCAGGTGCGCGCCTCGATACCCCCACCCCCCCTAGCGAAGGCGTTTCGGGACTGCTTTCGTGGAACGGCCACGAGCATTTCGGCAAGGTGGTCTGGGCCAACGAGCGCAGCTGCGGCCTTGTGTTCGAGCGCCCCCTTCCCCAATCGGTCATCGACCAGACCGTCGACACGGTAGAGGTCCCGTCGGGTCCGGTCGCGAATTTCGGTAACATCCCTCTCGGGCAGCGGCGTTCGCGTCGTGCGAGCCTTGTTTCGGAAGGCTGAGGGTTCAGGCACCCGCAATCTCGCCTGCGCGATAGGCACAGGGATTGGAGATTGCCCATGCGCGCCGCATACCTGATGACTGCCCTTGCCCTTTCGGCAACCCCTGCTCTGGCGCAGGAAGAGGAAGCACAGGCCGACGCGCCTAGCGAAGTTCCTGCAAAATGCGTCGCGCCGCAAACGGTCGTTCCGCCTTTCAACAACACACCCGAGGCGATGGAGCAGTCGCGCGTCGCAGCCACGATCGTGGCCGGCGACAGTGTGTGCAAGGGCAGTGCGCTGATGCCCGAACTCTCCGAAATCCAGCACGGACCCGAAGAGCCGGTCGTGCCGGAAGAAGGCGCGCAAGAACCGTCCGAGCCAGCCTAGGCGCACAGGCCCTGCAAGTACCAGTCGGGCGCCCCGCCACGGCCGTCGCCCACGATGCCGAGGCGATAGATCCAGTAACGGCGTCCGCGATCGTCCTCGATCCGGTAGTAGTCCCGCAGCCTCGTACCCCCGCGCTCGCGCCACCATTCGGGAGCTATGCGTTCCGGGCCTTCGACCCGCGCCACCTCGTGCACTTCCCCCCGCCAGCGAAAGCGCCGCGGGTACCCGTCAGGGGTCGCATAGAGCACTGCAATCTTTTCCGGATTGTCTAGCAATTTCAAAGGCCTATTGTGAAAAGCCAATTCGCCTTGTGAAGTCGGTTCCGGCTCGAGCGGGGGCTGCCAGCGTTGCGCGCGCTCGGGGATGTGGCTGGCAAACGGAACCGGCCGCGTAACCGCATCCCTGCCGAGGCGTACCGTCAGCCGGTCGATACAGGCCGCCAGCGAAGTGCCGTGCGTTTCTGCCGCTGCCTCGATATCGCCCTGCTCCAGCGCCAGCGGCTCTGCCCAGCTGGCGCGCAGGCGCAGCATCTCGATACCGAACCCTGCATCCACATCGTCGAGCCGCGCCGCGAAGAGCCGGCAGATATGCGCCGCCTCGCGGGTGGCGGCAGCCATTTCGAGACGGCGCACCACCACCTCCCCGTCGACCCGCCACATTCCCAGCTCCAGCCTGCGCGCGCCTTCGCCCCGCGCTTCCAGTTCGCGCGCCATGTCACCTGCGAGGTCGCCCACCACCTGGTCCAGCAACTGGCGATGGCGGATCGGCTCCATCAGGCGCCGCTGGACCAGCGGCATGTGCTGCGGAACCACCGGCAGCAGCGGTTCAGGCACCCTGCCGAGGATCTGGTCGAGCCGGATGAGCGGGTTGGCGGCAGGCGACTTGCGGTTGCGGAACCGCCGCTGGATCGCATCGCGGCCGATCGTGACCAGCTCTCCGAGCCGCTTAAGGCCGAGGCGGCGCAGCACGGTAAGTACATCGTCGTCGAGGCGGAGCGCGGCGACAGGCAGGTCGGCAAGCCTCGCTTCGGCATCGTCCTGCGCAGCCAGGATCGCGCCGGGGGGGCCGTAATGCGACAGCGCCCATGCCGCCCCCGCCGTCGGCGCGATCGCGCAGCGCAGCGTCAGTTCGCGGCGCGCGAAGGCTTCTGCCACATCGGCCAGCAGCCTGCCTTCCCCGCCGAACAGGTGCGGCACTGCCGTCACGTCGACCAGCAGGCCGTCGGGCGCGTCCATCGCCGACCACGGGCCCCAGCGCTGCGCCCAGATCGCCAGCTTTTCGAGAAAGGCGAGATCGCCCGCCGGATCGCTCGGCGCGGTAGCGATGTCAGGGCACAGCGTGCGCGCATCGGCCAGCATCATGCCCCGGCGCGCGCCTGCCGCCATGCCCGGCCGGTTGGCCGCCTCGATCCGCGGCCCGTGGGCGGTATCGGCGATGAGCACGAGCGGCCTGTTGTCGAGCGCGCGGCGCTCGCCGGAACCGCCCAGCCGCCAGCGATCCATCGCCATGGCAGGCATCCAGATGGATAGGATGCGGCGCGGGCGCGCGGCATCCGGCAGGAGCGCGCTCATGCCCGCCGGGGCGCGCGGCGATGTTGCAACCCGGCCGCCCAGTTCGCGACCGCGCGGTCGGTTTCTGCGCCGGCCCTGCCTGCCCTGAGGGCCTTGCCGTCCTCTCCCAGCAGCCATTCGCCGGGCGCATGGCTGCGCGCCCGGAAGAGTTCGGCACGCCACGCCGGATCGCCCGGGGCCTGCGCGTTCCAGCGCGGCGGGGCGGACGGCGCGCTGGTGGCTTCCCAGCGCATCCGCGCCGAAGACAGGTCGCGCGCAGCATCGAGCCGGACAAGGAACAGCGGCACACCGTGCCTCTCGCTCACCAGGGTCAGCCGGCGCGAGGCGGTGAAATCCAGCGCCTTCGCATTGCCCGGGATTTCACCGATCACGAAGGCGAGATCGCGGCAGCGCAGCCCCTCTTCCAGCGCGAAGAGGGCATCCTCCACCTTCTCCGCCAGCACGTGGATCACGCGGCCCTGCAGGTCCGCCGGGAGCCCTGCGCGACAGGGCCTGCCGCCAAGGCGCGCCGCCTCGCGCGTCTGGACCCACAGCACGCCGCGCCGGTCCTCCGCCTCGCAGCCGCATTCACGCGGGACATGCCGCCAGTCGTCGAGCGCCAGGGCAAGCGCCACCCCCGCCCCTGCGGCTTCGCGCGAAAGGGCAAAAACCTCGTTGTGGAGCGCCGGCCCCTGCACTGCCGCCAGTCCCGGACGCCAGCGCGCGCTGCGACGCGCGGACAGCGCGGCAACGTCTTCGAAGGCCGTGATCGGCAGGGAGGAAAGGGCGGCATCGGACATGGGGAATCGACTCGTTTGTTCGCATTATGTTCTATGCGGCAGAGATTCGCAATTCGTCTGTGCACTGCCCCGCTCCGGCGCAGTCGCTGGAACACGCAAGCAGCTCCAAGCGTAGGAAAACCAAACGCAATCACCAAAAGGGCAAGATCATGAAATATTCGAAAGGCAACCCCGACGCGCTCAAGGAGAAGTTCTGGCACGCCATGGCGGATTCGCCGTTCCTCTTCCTCGAACTCGACGGCCAGTCCGACACTTCGGTGCCGATGACCGCCCAGCTCGACAAGGATGCCAACAGCTCGATCTGGTTCTTCACGCAGAAGAACAGCACCTTCGCGAAGCTGGGGAAGGTCAAGGCAAGTTACGCCGGCAAGGACCACGACATGTTCGCGCGCTTCGACGGCACGCTGGCGATCGAGACCAGCCAGGAGCGTTTCGACCAGTTCTGGAACAACTTCGTCGAAGCTTGGTACGACGGCGGCAAGGACGATCCGGATATCCTGTTCCTGCGCATGGACCTGGGCCAGGCGGAAATCTGGAGCGGCGACCTCGGCCTGCTCAACACTGCCAAGATGGCACTCGGCATGACCGTCCACGACGAAGCGGAAGAACGCCACGTGGAGAGCGTCGACCTCTAGGCGGATCGACTGCGCAAAGAAAAAGGGCCGCTCCAGTGGGGCGGCCCTTTCTTTTTGCCTTAGTCCCGCGGCTTGTCGGGATGGATGGGGATCATCGTCTCCTCGCCCGCTACATCGTCGACGACTTCGACGATCCCGCGTCCGAGATGGCTGTTCCCGCGGCTGTAGACGAAATAGATGACCAGGCCGATCGCGGTCCAGATCGGCAGCACCAGCATCGCTTCGAACGGCAGGTTCAGGAACAGGAAGGCGCAACCGAGGATGGTCGCCGGCCCAACCAGCCACAGCGCCGGCGTACGGAAATCACGCTTACGATCCGGGTCGGTCTTGCGCAGCAGCATGACCGCGACCGCCACCATCAGGAAGGCGTAGAGCGTTCCTGCGTTGGCGATGTCGGCCAGCTGACCCACCGGGAAGAAGGCGGCGGCAACCGCCACGATAACGCCGGTGATGGCAGTGACGACATAGGGAGTCTTCCATTTCGGGTGCACCTTGGACAGGCCTTCAGGCAAAAGACCGTCGCGGCTCATCACGAAGAAGATGCGCGTCTGCGCGAAAAGCAGCACCAGAATGACCGAGGGCAGCGCGAGGAAAGCCGCGATGCCCAGCATGTTGCCGATGCCCGAGAAGCCGATCTGGCGCAGCACGTGGGCCAGCGCTTCGTCCGAGCACACGAGAGCGCTCGAATAGGCAGGCAGGGCGCACTGGCGCGCCAGTTCTTCCGACCCTGCAGGGAACGGAATGCCGTTCGGCCCCATGATCGGCTGGCCGCCGATCGTACCGATCGCACCTGCCGCCACGAGGATGTAGAACACTGTGCAGAACAGCAGCGAACCGACGAGGCCGATGGGCACATTGCGCTGCGGGTTCTTGGTTTCCTCGGCCGCGGTGGAAACCGCGTCGAAGCCGACATAGGCGAAGAAGATGGTCGCCGCGGCACCGACCGCACCCACACCCGTCCCGAAGCCGCCGAACACGCCGGCCGGCAGGAAGGGATTGAACTGGTCTGGATCGAAATAGGCGCTGGTCAGCGTCAGCCCGATGAAGGCGGTCAGAGCCGTTACCTTGATAGCGACAAGCACGGCATTGACCTTGGCGCTTTCGCTCGTGCCGATCATCAGCAGCCAGGTCACCAGCAGGGCGATGACGAGCGCGGGCAGGTTGATGAAACCGCCTTCTGCCCCGCCCAGCGCCAGCGGCCCGGCCGACAGCCATTGAGGCAGGTATATGCCCATGAATTCGTTGAGGATGGTCCCCGTGAAATAGCCCGACCAACCGACGGAGACGGCCGATGCGGCGATGGCATATTCGAGGATCAGCGCCCAGCCGACGGTCCAGGCGAGGAATTCACCCATCGTGGCATAGCTGTAGGTATAGGCAGAACCCGCGACCGGGATCATGGCGGCGATTTCGGCATAGCAGAGCGCAGCGACGATACAGACGGCGCCCGCGATCACGAAGGCGAGCATCAGGCCCGGACCTGCCTTCTGCGCGCCGGCGGCCGTCAGTACGAAAATACCGGTGCCGATGATGCAGCCGATACCGAACAGCATGAGTTGGATGGCACCGAGCGAGCGGTGCAGCGATTTCTTTTGCGCCGTCGCCAGAATGGCGTCGAGCGGCTTTACTCTATCGAGGATCATTTCAGGCGAAGGCCTCCACGGGCCCGCCTCGGGACCCTCCCGCTCCGCCAGCCCGAAGCGCGCTAATTACGCGCGAACTTCAGACTGGAAAAGCGGCAAATATGTCAGGCCCCCAGAATCGAGGGGAAAAGCCCCGTCACGAGGATGATCGTGACTGCCAGCGGGCACAGCCAGGCAATCAGGAAACGCCACAGGCCGAACATTGCAGGCGACAGGCCGGTCGTCGTGCGCAGCAGGTTGGCATCCGCCTTCCACCCGACGAAGAGCGAGGTGAACAGCGCGCCGAGCGGCAGCATGACCTTGCCCGTGAACCCGTCGACCGTGTCGAGGATGTCGGTGTTCTCGAACAGCGACCAGAAGCCCAGCGGGCGCACATCGGCCCAGACATTGTAGCCTAGCAGGCAGGCGATCCCGATGAGGAAGGCCCCGCCGCCGAAGATCGCCGACGACTTCGGACGGCTCCAGCCGCGCTCCCCTATGCCCCATGCGGTGGGCACTTCGAGCAGCGAGATCGAGCTGGTGACTGCCGCCACGAGGATGAGGATGAAGAAGAGGAACCCGAACAATGCGCCGCCCGGCATGGTCTGGAATGCGAAGGGCAGCGTCTGGAATACCAGCGTCGGACCGGCGGCCGGATCCAGTCCGACAGCGAAAACGATCGGGAAGATCATCAGGCCGGCAAGGATAGCCACGCCGGTGTCGGCAAATGCGATCATGGCGGACGTCGCGCCCAGGCCGCTGTTTTCCTTGATGTAGGAACCGTAGGTGATCAGCCCTGCAACGCCGAGCGAGAGCGAGAAAAGCGCCTGCCCCAGCGCCGAATTCATGACCTGCGGGGTCAGCTTCGACCAGTCGGGCGTAAACAGGAATGCCACTGCATCTCCGATGTCGCCCTCGATCGCTCCGTAGATCACCAGGCCAAGCAGGAGCACGAAGAACGCCGGCATCAGGTAGGTCGCGGCCTTCTCGATCCCCGAACTGACGCCGCGCGCCACGATGTAGAAGGTAAGGCCCATGAATGCGAAATGCATGGCAAGCAGCAGGCCGGGACTGGCGAACATGTCGCCGAGCCGCTGCTGGATCTGTTCCCGGCTCTCCCCGGCAAGGGCGCCGCGGAACGGATCGCCGGACAGGATCGCCTGGAGGAAGTCCCAGCCCATCACGCCCGCATAATAGAGCACCCAGCCAGCCACGACCGAGTAGAACGACACGATCAGGAATGCCGCGATCGCCCCGATCCCGCCGAAAATGGACCAGCTCGGCGAGGCACCCGACTGCACGGCTACCTTGCGGATCGAACCGACGGCATCGGTCTGGCCGACACGGCCGACGAAAATCTCGGACAGCACCAGCGGCAGACCCAACAGGAACACGCAGCCGATGTAGAAAATGACGAAGGCGCCGCCGCCGCTTTCACCGGCCAGAGTCGGAAAGCGCCAGATGTTGCCGAGCCCGACTGCCGCGCCGACCGCGGCAAGAATGAATGCGCTACGCGAGGACCAGCCCTCGCCCGTGGTTTGAGAAGTCGCGACCATTTGTCGTCCTAATCCCTTGTTTCCCGCAGCGCTCCCGGTCGCCGCTCCTCGGGGCGGGCTTTAAGCATGGATAAAGGGCGGTGTCCAAGCGTTGCTTTGCCTTCTCCCCTGCACTTGCTAGGGCACGCCAATGTCGACCACATTCCAGCTCGATACGAGCACGAGCCGCGCCAACCCCACGCCCCAGCCGATGAAACGGCTGACGGTGCCGAAGATTCGTGCCCACAAGGCAGACGGCGAAACGAAGGAACCGCTGGTCATGCTGACCGCCTATACGGCGCGTCAGGCGCAGATCCTCGATGCGCATTGCGACATCTTGCTCGTCGGGGATTCGCTGGGGCAGGTAATCTACGGATTGCCATCGACCATTCCTGTTACGCTGGAGATGATGGCGAACCACGCTGCCGCCGTGGTGCGGGGTAGCTATCACTCGGTCGTGGTAGTCGACATGCCCTTCGGTTCCTACGAAGCGTCGAAGGAACAGGCGTTCGAAAACGCTGCCTATCTGCTTAAGCAGTCGGGCGCCGCCGCAGTGAAGCTGGAAGGCGGCGAGCAGATGGCCGAAACCGTCGCTTTCCTCAACCAGCGCGGCATCCCCGTTATGGGCCATGTCGGCCTGACCCCGCAGGCGGTAAACGTGCTCGGAGGGTACATGGCGCGTGGGCGCAGCGATGCGGAGGCGGACAAGATCGTCGGCGATGCAAAGGCGCTCGACGAAGCAGGTGCATTCGCGATCGTGATCGAAGGCGTAGTGGAACCCATCGCGATCGAAGCGACCAAGGCAGTGTCCTGCCCTACCATCGGCATTGGAGCCTCTGCGCAGTGCGACGGTCAGGTCCTCGTGACGGAAGACATGCTGGGCATGTTCGAGCGCGTCCCGCGCTTCGTGAAGAAATACGAAAACATTGCAGAGGTCATCGACCGCACGGTTGCAACATATGCCGAAGAAGTGCGTTCACGCAGTTTCCCGTCGCAAGAACAGACCTACCAGCCCAAGAGCTGAGACCCGGACCTAGAACATGCTCGCAACTCTCTGGCGTTTCTACGCCTTTTCCCTTTTCTTCACCCTTGTCTGCCTTGGCCTTGGCGCCTGGTACGGCTGGAGCGCGACCGGTACGATCACCGGGACGCTGTCGCTATTGTGGATCATCGTGGTCCTCTCGGTCCTTGAAATCTCGCTCAGCTTCGACAATGCCGTGGTCAACGCCTCGGTACTGAAGGAAATGGACGAGGTCTGGCAGCGCCGCTTCCTGACCTGGGGCATCGCCTTTGCGGTCTTCGGCATGCGCGTGGTCTTCCCGCTCGCCATCGTGGCCATCGCCGCGGGTCTCGGGCCGCTGGAGACAATCAACCTCTCGCTCAACCAGCCGGACGAATACGAGCGCATCGTATCGAGCGCGCATGTCGGCATTGCCGGTTTCGGCGGCGCATTCCTCGCGATGGTCGGCCTGAAGTTCTTTTTCGACCTCGACAAGGAAGTGCACTGGATCGCCGTGATCGAGCGCAACCTCGCCAAGTTCGCCGCCCTGCCCGCCGCCGAAATCGCTTTGCTGCTTTTGGTCATGTGGGGCATTTCGAACCTGCTCGAACCCGACGAAGCGCTGACTTTCCTCGTCGCCGGCATCCTTGGCCTCGTGACCTTCATTGCAGTCGAAGGGATCAACACGATCCTCGAGATGAAGGAGGAGGCGCACAGACTGCAGGGTGTCGTGGTGCGCAGCGGCCTCGGCGGCTTCCTCTACCTCAACGTACTCGACGCAAGTTTCAGCTTCGACGGGGTAATCGGGGCATTCGCATTGTCGAACAACATGGTCGTCATCGCGCTGGGCCTGTCGATCGGCGCGATGTTCGTACGTTCGATGACCATCCACTTGGTTCGCAAGGGTACGCTCGCGGCCTACCGATTCCTCGAACACGGCGCTTTCTGGGCGATCATCGTGCTCGGCGCGATCATGCTGGTGTCGGCCAAGTTCCACATTCCGGAGACGATTACCGGACTGATCGGTGCGATCCTGATCGGCCTCAGCTTCTGGTGGTCGGTGCGGTACAACCGCCGCCACCCGGTCGAGGCTGACGGGCCAGCCGCGTAGACAGGGGCGCGGCCAGCACCAACTGGAACAGGTGGTAAAGCAGCAGCGGCACCACGATGAACCCGGCCACGGCGGGCGGGAACAGGATCGTCGCAAGCGGCGCTCCTACCGCTGCGCTCTTCTGCGCTCCGGCGAACAGGAAGGCGATGCGGTCTTCGCGTCGCAGGCCCAGCATCCCGCCAGCGGCCCAGGCACCGAAGTGTCCCACGGCGAGGAACAGGCCGACCAGCGCAAGGACGATTGTCCAGCCCGACCAGTCCATGCGTGACCACAACCCCTGCTCTACGGCACCGGAAAAAGCCACGTAGACTGCGACCGCGATCACAAACCTGTCGATCCAGACGATGCGCTGCCTGTTGCCTGCCGTGAACCGGGCAGCGCGCTTCTGGAACACCTGCCCTATGGCAAAAGGCAAGACGAGGATCGTGAGGATCTTGACTATGACCTCGCTCCCCACCGCGCCCTCGCCGCTTCCGCCAAGCGCAAGGAAGATCGGCACGGTTACGAAAACACCGAGGATGTTGAGCAGTGCCGCGCTGACGACCGAGAGCGCGACCGTGCCGCCGGAAAGCGACGTGTAAGACGTCGCCGATTGCACCGTAGAAGGCAGCGCACCGAGGTAGAGGAAACCGAGTGCAACAACTGCGGGGAGCGAGCTCTTTGCAGCCAGTGACAGCCCCAGACCGGCAATCGCCATCGCGCCAAACACCCACAGGACCAGCGGCAAGAGGAACCTCCAGTTCGCGATACCGGCAAGGATATCCTGGCGGTCGATCCGCAGGCCATTGAGCAGGAAGAGCAGGAAAATCGCTGCATTGGCGATTTGCTGTGCAATCTCCCGCGCGGCCCCGGTCGCTGGCAGGAAGGCTGCTGCCGCAATGGCAATTGCCAGAAAGCGGATCATCGGGTCCCGGGCGATGGATGCAAGTGCCATGAGGGTCCACCTGCCCGTGAGCGGTGCCGGTGTCTAGCGGCGCGAAAGCGCGGCGAGTTTTGCCTGCAATTCGCTGCGCAGCGTCCTGTCCTCTGGCGGAAGGGCATCCAGCAGCGCCGTTATGGCAGGCAGGCTAGTACGCTGTGTTTCGTAGGCCTCCAGCGCCCAGTTCAGCTTGGCAGCGCCCTGACCCTCGCCCAATTGCCCAGCAGCGACGCTGCGGGCTGCAAGGACCCATGGCACGCCGCGCATTCCGCGTTTCAGCGCACGGTCGAAGAGGTCGGCGGCCTCCTGCCATTTCCCGGCTTCGGCATAGGCGCTCGCGGCAAACGCCGCGGCATGGCCGTTTGCCGGGTTTGCGGCGGCGTATTCGGCAATGACCCGTGCCGCGTCTTCGCTCTCCAGTGCCGCAGAGAGCCGCAAGACGAGCGGCCATGAACGCTTTATGCTTGCGGCTTTCCCATAGGCCTGACGCGCGCCGACGCGATCGCCGGCAGCCAGTGCGGCATCGCCCTGCAAGGCCCAGGCATCGCTCGAATTGGGAAATTCAGCAGTAAAGGAGCGCGCGGCAGCCAGCCCTCCCTGGAAATCTCCGTTATACATCCGCACACGGATCGCATCGCGTTTCGCCAGCGCGGCCCCGCCCTGGACACCCGTGGGAGGAAGAACGGCCAGCGCCTCCGCCGGCGAAGAGGCCAAATCGAGAAACACAGCAGCTTGCTCCCGATCCCCCAGCGCCTCGTAGGCACGGCCCACGAGCGTGCGCAGCCATACCGAACCGAGTGGTCCACGCGCCTGTTCGGCGAAGCGGTAAACCAGCTCCTCCTCCCCACCGCTGCGTGACAAGGCGAAGGCAAGCAGTTCTGCAACCCTGCGATTGTCGGGTTGCAGGCGCTGCAGCTGGTCGAGCGTTTGCGCTGCGCTTTCGAGGTTCCCCCGCTCGATGTCGATGATCGCCGAAAGCAACCGGGCGGCAGGTGTCCTGCTGCGCACCGCTCCCGAGCGGTCGAGCGCCTCGCGCGCTTCGACAAACGCGCCGCTACGAGCGGCTGCAACCGCCTTCAGATAGTGGGCTGCAGGCGTTTCACTCTCTTCTTCGTAAAGCAGGTCGATCGCCTGCGGAACGTCGCCTGCATCAAGCAGGGCTGCAGCGTATTCAATCCGCACCTCCTGGTCGCGAGGCGCCGCCTGCCGCGCCCTGGCAAACCATTCCGTCGCCGGGACCATCCCTTCGCTATCGCGCGCCAGATGGCCGCGGAACCGCAGCGCGGCGGCATTGTCCGGCCCGAGCTCCACTGCCTTTTGCGCCGCGTCGAGCGCGGCAAACTGGTTGCCGATGTTGTAGCGAAGCCGGCCGATATCGACCCACAGCTCCGGGTCATCGGGAGCGACAGCGCGCGCCCGTTCCAGCGCCTCGATGGAAGCCGGCAGGTTTCCTTCGCGGTAGGCAAGCTTGCTCAGCAGGCGGAAGCCTTCGCTTGCCGTCTGCGGACTAAATTGGCCATCACCGAGCCACTTGCGCGCTGAAACCAAGTCGCCGCGTTCCAGCGCCTCCTTGCCTGCCAATGCAGCGTAGTCGGTCCGGGGCGTGCCTGATGCCGCGAGCTCTTCAAGCGTCAACTGCACTGCCCGTGCATCGCCGCGTTCCACCTGGGCCCGCAGGTTTTCGATGCCGTCGCGGGTCCCGCCGCTTTCGCCGCAGCCTGCAACCAAGGCCGCTGCGAGAACCGCAGCCAGTCGGAAATCAGTCCTGCAGGTCATACTGCTTCAGAAGGTCGTACAGCGTCGGACGACTGATGCCGAGCAGCTTGGCGGTATTGGAGATATTCCCCTGCGTACGCGACAGGGCCTTGCGGATCATCCTCCGGTCGGCCTCTTCACGCGCCTGCTTGAGATTGAGCGCCAGTTCGCCAGCCTCTTCGTCACCGCCAAGGTCGAGGTCTTCCGCACCGACCAGCTTTCTGTCCGACATGATAACCGCCCGCTTCACGCGGTTTTCCAGCTCGCGAACGTTCCCTGGCCAGCCCCAGCTATCGATGGCCGCAAGGGCATCGGGAGCAAAGCCTTTCACCTGCGGGTTCATCTCCGCGCTGAAGCGGGACAGGAAATGCTTTGCCAGCAACACCGCATCACCCGGCCTTTCCGAAAGCGTCGGGATCTTCACGACGATTTCAGCGAGCCGGTAGAACAAGTCCTCGCGGAAAGTGCCTTCCGCGATCATCGCTTCAAGGTCCTGGTGCGTCGCACACACGATGCGGGTGTCGACCGCAATCGGCTTGCGCCCGCCGATCCGCTCAATGACGCGTTCCTGCAGGAAGCGTAGCAGCTTGACCTGAAGTGGCAGCGGGATGTCGCCGACCTCGTCGAGGAACAGCGTGCCGCCGTCGGCCAGTTCGATCTTGCCCTCATTGGTCTTCACCGCACCGGTGAATGCGCCCTTTTCATGCCCGAAGAGTTCGCTTTCGAGGAGGTTCTCCGGGATCGCGGCGCAATTGATGGCGATGAAGGCCCCGCTGCGCCGGTCGCTTGCCTCATGAAGTCCGCGAGCGAGCAGCTCCTTGCCGGTACCGCTTGCGCCGAGGAGCATGACCGAAACATTCGTCGGCGCGACACGCTCGATCGTCCTCGCCACTTTCGCCATTTCGGGGGCAGCAGTGATCATCGAGCCGAGGACCGTTTTTTCCTCGCCCACCTTGGCCGAAAGCCGGCGGTTTTCCGCCTCGATTTCGTGCAGCCTGAAGGCCCGGTCGACGATCATGCCGAGCTGGTCGATATCGACCGGCTTCTGGTAAAAGTCATAGGCCCCGCGGTCGATCGCCTGGAGAGCGCTTTCACGAGCGCCGTGGCCGCTGGCGACGACGACCTTGGTGTCGGGCTTCATCGCCATGATCGCATCGAGCACGGCAAAACCTTCGGTCGTCCCGTCGGGATCCGGCGGCAGGCCGAGATCAAGCGTGACGACTGCCGGCTCTTCCGCCCGCAAAGCGGCGAGCGCCTGGTCGCGGTTTCCCGCAATCACGACTTCGTAATTGTCGTAAGCCCACCTCAATTGCGCCTGCAGCCCTTCATCATCCTCGACAATGAGCAGCTTGGGTTTCGCCTCGGCCATCAGACGGTCTCCTTGGTCGGGGTGCCGGACCCTTGGTAGATTGCTTGTGCGGAGCGCAGCGGCAGGCTGACGCTGAAACGGGTCCCCAGCCCTTCGCGGGATTCGACGTCGAGCCGGCCTTGCATGGCGCGGATCGTCTCGCGCGCCTCGTAGGCGCCGATGCCGAAACCGCCGTCCTTAGAGCTGACGAAGGGCTTGAACAGGCCGTTGCGCAGGAAGGCGGGGCTCATTCCCTTGCCCTGGTCGATCACGTGGATCTGGCCTGTGATACCGTCGCTGAAAACTTCGATCGTAACCGGCGTTTCGTCGAAGCTCGCATCGATGGCGTTCTGCACTAGATGGGCGAGCGCCTGTTCCAGCCCCTCGGCATGGGCGACGACGACTGCCTGTTCCGAACGCGCGATGCCGATCGGATGTGACCCGCCAAACTGGTCGACGAGCTTTTTGGCGACCTGCGCGAGATCGAGCGGCTCGACCGCCTGGTTACCGGCCGTGCCATAGCGTCCGAGCCGCGCGAGCAGGAGGTTGAGCTTGTCCGCGCTGTTGCGCAGGGTGACGAGCATGTCCTTGCGGAATTCCGGCTTGTCGGCATGCAGTTCTGCATTGCGCATCAGGAGCGACATCTGGCTCGAGAGGTTCTTGATGTCGTGCATGACGAACGCCATGCGGCGGTTGAACTCGTCGAACCGGCTGGCCTCGGAAAGGGCGACCTGCCCGCTCTGTTCCGCAAGGTAGCTGGCGAGCTGGCGCCCTACGATGCCGAGAAGGTCGAAATCCTCCCAGTCGAGGTCGCGCGTGATGGCCGGCCTGGCGAGCACGATGACGCCCACAAGTCGGTCGAAATGGAGCAGCGGGACCGCGGCCCAGGCGCGCTGTTCCTCGCGCAGCCATTCGGGCAGGAATTCGAGCTCTCCGTGGTGTTCGACCCCTTTGCGCGCCTCGTCGAAATCGATGATCAGGCCTTCGCGCTCGAGGATGGTGGCCAGTTCGACCGGCATCGCCCGGTGCGGGATGTCCGCGTTCGGCCAACCCCAGCTTGCTCCCAGAACCAGCGATCCGTCGTCATCGGGGACTAGTAGCAGGCCCGAGGGACTGTCGGTGATGTCGGCCAGCGCCTTCACCGTACGTTCCTGCAGGCTGGTCTCATCGAAGCCGGTGCGGCCGATGGTGTTGGTGAAGCGCATCCACTCGCTCCGGTAATCGTAGCGGTGCTTGAAGAGATGCTTGATCGCGGTCACTCGCATCCAGCCGCGCATCCGGTCGGACGGCAGCCAGATCAGCGCCAGCGCACCCGCCGCGATAAGCAGGCCGACCTGCGTCAGGGCACGCACGTCGCCTTCGAGCAGGTCGAGCGAATTCGCCAGCACCAGCATGACCGCGAAATAGGCGCCGATCACCAGCAGCGAGAGCGAGCGGAAAGCGAGCGTGCGCGAAGGCCTGAATTCCAGGCCGGCGGCATTCGAATTGTAGCCGATGGCGAAGGGTATCGCGATGATCGCCGCAGCAAGCCCCTGGACCACGACCAGTTCGGGCGGTGCCCCTCCGGTGAGATAGGCCAGCGTATGGAAGTTGAGCGCGAACGCCCACATCCCTGCCATTGCCGCGGCATTCCAGCGCAGCAGGCGGCGCGAGGACAGGGCAGCGCCCACGTAGAGGTTATGGATCAGCACAAGCGCACCGACCGCAGTCAGGACGCGCAGGATCGCGGCGGTCTCGAACACCATCAGGCTTGCATCGGGCCAGCCGGCATAGCGCCGGGCCAGCATCAGCAGCGCGATCTGGAATGTCTCGACGATTGCCAATGCAATCGCTGCGGGTCGCACAAGGCGCAGGCTCTCGTCGCGGCCATCATTGGCGAACAAGCGGAAGAGGACGAAAATCCAGGCAAGGTTGCGCGCCACTTCCGTGAGCGAAACGACCAGCCGGTCGGGCGGGAAGCTGGCCGCCGCAAAGCACCAGTTTGCCGTCAAGGCGAGCGCTGCCACGCCGGCCCAGCGGTCTGGCCTTTCGCCCGCACCGAAACGCGCGACCCACAGCGCGGCCAGGCCGCAAACCAGCGCGCCGACCGCGTAAAGCACGGACCCGAGGCTGCCGACCCATTCCATCAGCGGGCACCATCCGGCCAGAGGATGACGCGCGCCGTCTGGAGCAGGATCAGCACGTCGAGAAAGGGCGAGTAATTCTTTGCGTAATACAGGTCGTATTCCAGCTTGCGGCGGGAATCGGCCATGCTCGCGCCATAGGGGTAGTTGATCTGCGCCCAGCCGGTAATTCCGGGCTTCACCATGTGGCGTTCGGCATAATAAGGCAGTTCGGCCTCGAGCTCGTGAACGAATTGCGGGCGTTCTGGTCGCGGGCCCACGAAGCTCATCTCGCCCTTCAGTACGCTCCACAACTGCGGCAGCTCGTCGATCCGAACTGTGCGGATGAATCGTCCGACACGGGTGATGCGCGGATCGTCCTTCTCCGCCCATTTCGCGCCGTGCACCTCGGCATCCTGGCGCATGGAACGCAGCTTGGGGATCATGAAATTCTGGCCGAACAGGCCGACGCGCTGCTGGCGGTAGAATGCCGGGCCCTTGCTCTCCAGTTTCACGAGCAGCGCGAAGAGGAGGATCAGCGGTAGGGTCGTCACAAGCAGGACAAGGCTCACCACGATATCGAAGGCGCGCTTGGCAATGGATGACAGGCGCTGGCCCGCAGTAAAACCGTCCGAGAAGATGAGCCAACTCGGGTTAAGAGTATCGAGGTCGAGCCTGCCGGTCTCGCGTTCAAGGAAACCGGACAGGTCGCTGACATCGACCCCCTTGGTCTTCACGCGAAGCAGGTCCTTTAGGGGCAGCGCATTGCGTCGTTCCTGCATGGCGAGCACGACTTCCTGTGCCCCGATGCTTGCGACATATTTGCCGAGGTCGCCAACTGAGGCGCGGTCGAGCGCGCCTTCGATCTTTTCGCCCGGACCTGTGCCCATCCACAGGCAGGCGAGCACCTTGAAGCCCGCATCGGGCCTGCGAGACAGGTCGACGATCCTCTGCGCCCTCGGCCCTGCCCCGAGCACAAGCACCCGCCGCCTGAAGGCTTCCTTGTCGATGATACGCGACATCAGCAGCCGGTTTACGACCAGCAGCACCAGCCCGATGACCATCGCGTAGAGCAGGATGGAGCGCCACAGCGCTGTACCGGGCAGCACGAGATTGACGAAAGAGATCGCAAAGATGCCAAGCCCCAGAGCCACGAAGATACGGGCAGTGGCAAAGCGCATCGAGCGGAGGGCGATCGGCGTATAAGTACCTACCGCAATGGTCGCGAGCCAGACGATGACGGCAAAGCCGATCACGGCCGGCAAGCGGTCGCGAAAAGGTCCCGGGTCCATTTGCAGCTGGAAGGTGCGCAGGTGCCAGCCAGCCTCGCCCGCGAGGACCAGCAAGAGCAGGTCCAGCGCGCACAGAAGCATCACCTCGTAAGGGATGTAATGCTTGAAAATTCGAAACATCGTCGTTCTGCGGCGGCCTCGGGCTTGGTTAAGGCCAGCCTTACCATTGGAATGGTGAACTGTCGGTAAATTTTACACCAATGAAAAACGGCGCCCTGTCGCGGTGACAGGACGCCGTTTCGAGTGATTTTTCAGGCCGGGTTAGTTGTTGACTGCGTCTTCGACAGCCTCGCCTGCGTCCTGCGCGGCTTCGCCGACGGCGCCGGCCGCTTCACCGACTTCATTGGCGGCATTGGCGATAGCCTCGTCCTTAGCGACCTCCGCCCCGCCCATTTGGGTGAAGAGGACGACCGCCACGACAGCGATGACCAGCAGGACGAGCGCCATGAGCCAGCCCGAACCACCGCTGCGGCGCGGTTCGTCGGTCACGACGGTATGGGTGGTGTGCGTATTGCCGTCGGGCGTACGCGTTTCCGTGATACGTTCTTCTGCCATTGGTACTTGCCTTCCCACAATTGCTTGTATTGTGGCGAAAACGCGGCGCGCTGGCAGGCGGTTCCCGCGTGACTGGTTAACGCTCGCCGAACTGGAACGGGGTGGTCCCGCGGCTCATCCGGTCGAAGCTGAGGTGGCGCCCACGCGGCGGAAGCGAACGCTGGGCGCAGTTCTCGCGGTGGCAGCGCGCACAGCCCGGTCCGATCGGCTGCGCATCGGCAGGACGCAGCGAAACGCCCCGCGCCTGGGCCAGGTCGCCTGCCAGGACGGCCTCGATGCCAAGCACCACGGAATAGCGCGCCTCGCCCTTGGCCCCGCTTCCCACTGGGCTCTTGGCCATGGTCAGCCAGCCGCCCTGCCGGTCTCCGCCATCGTCGAGCGCAATAAATTGCACCTGCAATTCCCCGCCCCGTTCGAAAGCCAGATGCGCGGCCCACAGGGGGCAACTCACCTCCCCGTCGAGGAAGCGGGCCGTGCTGGCACCGACGAAGACCTTGGAAAACTGCCCCGCCCGGTCAAGCCGCGCCATGAAGAAGGGCAATCCCCGCTGACCGACCCGTTGGAGCGTCGTCAGGCGGTGGGCGAGCTGCTCGAACGTCACCCCGAAGCGGCGTTGGAGAACCGGCAAATCGTATCCGGTCGCCTCGCAGGCACGCAGGAACCTGCCATAGGGCATGATCAGCGCTGCGGCGAAGTAGCCGGTCAGGTGGCGGGCGAACAATTGCCGCGCTGCATCGTCCTCCAGCCGCGCACCCTGCACGATGGCGTCGATCTCGTCGCGCTGTTCGAGCTGGGCCAGCTGCGTGGCGAGATGGAAATTGCGCGAGGCCGGGCTGAGCATTTCGTTCAGCTGGATCTGCCGCGCATGGAGATCCAGCCGGCTCAACCTGTCCGGTAAGACCTCAGCGGGCAGGATGCGCACGGACAATTGGTGCCGCTCACGCAGGCGGTCTGTCAGGGCGACCCCGATATCTCCGCGCGACAAGCGGATTTCGTCGGCCAGCTCATCGGCCGCCGTGTCGAGGTCCGCGAAATGGTTTCGCCAGCGTTCGATCTCGCGCCGCGACGCGGCGAGCGGATCATCGAACAGGTCCGCGCCTGCACCCGCCTTGTCATAGAGGCGCGCGAAGGCCGCAGCGATCTGCGGCGAAGTCGCAAGGAACTCCTCCGCTTCGTCCCGGTCGATGGCGAGGTCGGCGAACCGTTCGTCCGCCAGTCGCCGCATCAGCCCGTCGAGTCCGCCCACCGCCTCGTCCTCGCGCAGGGACCGCGGGTCGAATTCGAACTGTTCGACCATCGCCATAATGACGCGCGCGCTAACCGGGCGCTGGTTGCGTTCGATCAGGTTGAGGTAGCTGGGCGAAATCGACAGGCGCGTCGCCATGGCTGCCTGGGTCAGGTTCTCGCGCTTTCTGAGGCGACGTATCGCCGGCCCTGCAAGGAGCGCCTCATCTGCCATTTTGTAAATTCCTTTACATCTTTACAGCCACAATTGCCAGATACGCGCCAATTAGACAACAAATTCTGTAAATTTCTCTGTCCTGCAAACGCCCGAGGGCACATCTTCCTCTCAAGGCCACAGTGCCAAGACGACAGGAGATTCGCATGACCTACCAGAGCCGCATCGCCGAACTCGGCCAGACCATCGCCAAGAATGGCGACAGCTGGGCAGCCATCGACGCAGCAAGCGCTGCTCGCATGGCCGTGCAGAACCGCTTCCCCACCGGCCTCGACATTGCGCGTTACACCGCCAAGATCATGCGCGAGGACATGGAAGCCTACGATCGCGACCCGGCGAACTACACCCAGTCGCTCGGCTGCTGGCACGGTTTCATCGCCCAGCAGAAGATGATCAGCATCAAGAAGCATTTCGGCAGCACCAAGCGCCGTTACCTCTACCTTTCGGGGTGGATGGTCGCCGCCCTGCGCAGCGAATTCGGCCCCCTGCCCGACCAGTCGATGCACGAGAAGACGAGCGTTCCGGCACTGATCGAGGAACTTTACACCTTCCTCAAGCAGGCCGATGCCCGTGAACTCGGCGGCATGTTCCGCGAACTCGACAAGGCCAAGGAAGCCGGTGATGCAGTCAACACGCACCGCCTGCTGCGCGAAATCGACGAGCACCAGACGCATGTTGTGCCGATCATCGCCGACATCGATGCAGGCTTCGGCAACGCCGAGGCGACCTACCTGCTCGCCAAGAAGATGATCGAGGCGGGTGCCTGCGCACTGCAGATCGAGAACCAGGTGTCGGACGAAAAGCAGTGCGGCCACCAGGACGGCAAGGTTACCGTTCCGCACGAGGACTTCCTCCAGAAGATCCGTGCGATCCGTTACGCCTTCCTCGAACTGGGCGTGCCCGACGGCATCATCGTCGCACGCACCGACTCGCTCGGCGCCGGTCTCACCAAGCAGATCGCATACTCGACCGAACCGGGCGACCTTGGCGACCAGTACAACAGCTTCCTCGACTGCGACGAAGTCGATCCGGCCAACATCACCAATGGTCAGGTCTTCATCAGCCGCGACGGCAAGCTGCTTTCGCCCAAGCGCCTGCCCAGCAACCTCTACCAGTTCCGCGCCGGAACGGGTGAAGACCGCTGCGTGCTCGACTGCATCACCGCTCTCCAGAACGGTGCGGACCTGCTGTGGATCGAGACCGAGAAGCCGCATGTCGAACAGATCGCCGGCATGGTCGACCGTGTTCGCGAGGTGATCCCGAACGCCAAGCTGGTCTACAACAACTCGCCCAGCTTCAACTGGACCCTCAACTTCCGCCAGCAGATTTTCGATGCGTGGGAGAAGGAAGGCAAGGACGTGTCGGGTTACGACCGCGCCAAGCTGATGAGCATCGACTACGACGGCACCGAACTCGCCGCCGAAGCCGATGAGAAGATCCGCACCTTCCAGGCCGATGCCGCGAAGCGTGCCGGTATCTTCCACCACCTCATCACGCTGCCGACCTACCACACGGCCGCGCTGAGCACCGACAACCTCGCCAAGGAGTACTTCGGCGAACAGGCGATGCTCGGCTACGTGAAGAACGTCCAGCGCGAGGAAATCCGCCAGGGTATCGCCTGCGTGAAGCACCAGAACATGGCCGGCAGCGACATCGGCGATGACCACAAGGAATACTTTGCCGGCGAAGCGGCCCTCAAGGCTGGCGGCAAGGACAACACCATGAACCAGTTCGCAGCTGCCTGAGGAGAGGAAGGATGACGACGATGACCGACGAAGCCCCGAAGACCGAACCGGGCCGCGCACGCGCCCTGTTCTCCACCGCCGACTTCCGCCTGCTGCGGACCGCCCTGATGCATTACGCAAGGGCGACGGATGACCGGGAGGAGCTCGCCAAGATCAACGCGCTCCACCACCGCCTGGGCACCTACGTGCCTTCGGACAGCTAAATACCAGTTCTCCTGGGGAGGAGAAACGGCCGTCGCAGCACCCCCAAAGCTGCGGCGGCCGTAAATTTTTGGCTCAGCCCCCGCTGCGCGGCATCAGTTCCAGCGCAGCACCGGCAAGCGCTTCCGCACCTGTCGCGACCACCTTTTCGGCATCGGGCGCCCAGAACGGCGAGTGCAGCGAAGGCAGCGGCTTGCCCTCTTCTTTAAGCGCCCTGAGCATGTGGTCCGGCGTACCGCTGACCCAGAAGATCACCGACTTGATGTTGTCGGGATCGGCACGGCGATATTCGCTGAAATCCTCGCCCCCCATTACCGGCGGCTGCGTACCGACACGGTCGGCCCCGAAGCGGTCGGCGAAGCTGGCGAGCAGTTGTTCGGCGAAATCGGGATCGTTGTAGGTGGACGGCGTGAAGTCTTCCTGCACCTCGACCACCGGCATCAGGTTTTCGGGCATGCCAGCCGCCACCGCCTCGCCGCGGGCGATGCGGGCAATCCCGTCGAGCAGCAGCTTGCGGCTTTCGTCCGAATAGCTGCGCACGGTCAGCTGCATGCGCGCCTCGTTCGAGATGATGTTGTGCTTGGCACCGGCAAGGAAGCTGCCCACCGTCACCACGCCCGGTTCCAGCGGCGAGAGTTCGCGGCTGACCAGCGTCTGCAGGCGCATGACGATGGCGCTGGCGAGCACGATCGGGTCCTTGGTGGTGTGCGGATAGGCCCCGTGGCCGCCTACACCCTTCACCGTGATGTTGACACTGTCGACATTCGCCAGCGCATAGCCCGGCGAGATGCCGATGCTGCCGGCCGGCTTGTCCGCGGCCGCATCGTGGAAGGCGATGGCGTAATCGGGCTTGGGGAAACGGGTATAGAGCCCGTCGGCCAGCATGGCGCGCGCACCGCCGCCGGCTTCCTCGGCAGGCTGGAGGACCATGACCAGCGTGCCCTGCCATTCGTCCTTGCGTTCGGCGAGCAGCTGGGCTGCACCGATGAAGCCGGTCATGTGGGTATCGTGGCCGCAGGCGTGCATCACGCCCGTCGTCACGCCGCTGGCAGGCGTCGCCATGACCTTGCTGGCGAAGGGCAGTCCGGTCTGTTCGACCACCGGCAGCCCGTCCATGTCGGCACGCAGCAGGACGGTGGGCCCGTCACCGTTCCTCATAACCGACACGACGCCGGTCTTGCCCACGCCTTCGGTCACTTCGAAGCCCAGCGCGCGCATCCGCTTGGCGAGCTTGGCGGAGGTCTTGTACTCCTCGAAGCTGAGTTCGGGATTGGCGTGGAGGTCGCGGTAAAGCTCCATCAGGTCGGGCATGTCTTCGGCCAGCGAGGCGCGCAGGTCCTGCGCCGAGGCAGGAGCCGCAAAGGCGATGGCAAGCGCGGCAAGGCTTGTTGGACGGATGTAGGACTTCACGGGTTTCTCCCCCACAGCATGGAACACTTGGAACACGGTCATGGGGCAAAATTCCCCGCCCCCGACCATCGCCCCTCTGGCCGCGCCTGTCTGGCACGGCAGCAGGCCGTAGGAAAGCCCTACAACCCGTAAGTGAAGACGAGCGCTGCCGACAGCGTGACCACCATGATGATGACCAGCGGCACGCCTGTGCGGATGTAGTCCCCGAACTGGTAGCTGCCTTCCGACATGATCAGCATGTTGGTCTGGTACGCGATGGGCGTCGCATAACAGAGGTTGCAGCCGAACAGCACGGCTAGCACGAGTGGCTCGGGAGGAAGCCCCAGCTGGTTCGCAATGCTGAATGCAATAGGGGTGCCGACGGTCGCCGCAGTCGCATTGGAGGCGAAATTCGTCAGGAACGTCACGAACAGCATGATGGCGGCCAGCACTGCGGCAGGTGAGAGATGTTGCAGACCCGATGCGATGACGAGGCCAAGCCAGTCTGCGGCCCCGCTTTCGAGAACAATGCGTCCGATCGCGATACTGGCTGCCACAAGCACGATGACCTTGCCCGAAAGTGCTCGACCGACGCGGTCGAATTTCACGCAGCCGGTCACGAACATCAGGATCGAACCGGCAAGCGCGGATATCGCGATCGGCACCTTGAGGAGGTAGAACCCCTCGCTGCCGTAGAAAGGCAGGCCGACCGATGCCAGCGCGACCGACCCAATCATGATGACCCCGGCAAGCACGGCCTTCGACCGCCGCGGCAATTCGCGCATCCCTTCGAGAATCAGCAGGCTGTCGGCCTGCGCGAAATTCTGCAGATCGTCGGGCAGGCCCATGACCAGCAGCACGTCGCCTTCGCTGATGCGCATGTCGCCGCCGACCGAGTACCGGTCTTTTTCGCCCACCAGCCGCTTGGGCCGGTGCATTCCGATCACCGCCACGCCGTAAAGGTCGGCAATGCCCGATCCCGGAAGGGTGCGCCCGATGAGGCGGGAATCGGCAGTGACGGTCATCTCCACGACGGCGATGTCGATGCGCTTTTCTTCCGAAGTGCGGCGGATGCGCTCGAGCACCCAGGACGGCGCGGTATCGCCCCTGAGGATCCGCGCCGCTTCCTCGATGGCTTCGTGGGTGCCCGACATGGTCAGGCGCTGGTTCGCGCGCATCAATCCGGCCGGCACCTCGTCGAACTCGATGCCTTCGGGCAGACGGCGGACCACTTCGGCCAGTTCCCTGCCGTTGAGGATGGAATTTTCCGTGATGCGCAGCCGGGTAACGAACCTGCGCATCTCGTGCTGGTTGGTGATCCGGTTGTCGCCCAGCAACCGCGGCATGACCAACCACAGGTATGGCAAGGCAACCACCGCGGCGACAAGGACGATGCCGGTATAATCGAACACCCCCATCTGGCGCATGCCCAGGTCGACCGCGATCGAGACGACCAGAATATTGGTCGAAGTGCCGATGGTGGTTGCCATGCCCCCGATCAGAACTGCGGCATTGATCGGTATGAGAGTCTTCGAGGCCGGCATGCCGCTCCGGTTCGCCAGGGCCATGAAGATCGGCAGCAACAGGACCAGAACGGGTGTGTCGTTGACGCCCATCGACAGGATCATCGCGACCAGCAGCGAAACCAGCAAGCCCAGCTGCCCGTTGATCTTGAACACTTTTTCAAGCAGGCGCGCCGCCGGTTCAAGGGCCCCTGTCACCACGAGCCCGCGCCCCATGATCATGAGGGCGCAGATCGTGATCAGGGCGTAATGGCCGAAACCGGAGAATGCGAGGGCCAGCCCATCGGTCGGTGCGGTCCCTTCCAGCGGAAAGAAATACAGGCCCACCGCGATGACCGCGATTGTCAGCAGCGAGACGATCTCCACCGACATGCGGCCGCGGGCAAAGGCGACGAACATGGCGACAGTCACGACCATGGCGGCTATCGCGTGATAGGACGGAATTCCGATCATCCGCCTGCGTGAATTCCATCGCTGGCGCGCGAATTCAAGGGCTTTCGTCCCCCAGTTTCAATTCGTCTCAGCTTTGCGCAGGTGCGGCGGTGCCTCGTCCCCCTACCAGCAGGGCCGCGGCAAAGGCAGCTGCGACCAGCGTACCGGCGCCGCCTGCAAGGAAAGTCCAGTCCGCGCGGCTGGCCATCGCAACAAGGTTGAGCCCTAGCGCCGCAAGCCCCGAAAGCACGCAGATTGCGCCTACTGCCTTGGCAACCGCTCCGCCCTTCCCGAACAGCGACAGTCCCAGCATCACGGCCGCCGCGCCGAGGGTGAACTTGGCGAGGAAATAGAGGAAGAACGCGCCTGCCAGCACCGCCTCGAACAGTTCGGGCAGGCTTTCCGACACTTTCATCGCGGGCGCGAACATCGAAAGGCCCATCGCGACCTGCAGCATGTTGAGCAGGCCGGAAATGCCGACCAGCGTCCACAGCATCGCATTATTCGGCTGCCGCATTCCGAGTGCGAACGACACGGTCGCCAGCACGAGGAAGGCGATAAGTTCCGCAAACCATGTCAGCGGGCGCAGCATCTCGTTTTCTGAGCCCGAAACGACGGTGATGTAGAAGATCTGCGACGCCACGGTCGCCAGCAGCGCGATTGCGACTGCGCGAATGGATGCCTGCTCGCTCATGGACTGTCCCCCTTGTGCCGGCACGGGATGAAACCATGCCGTTCGCGGGGTCTGCCACGAAAGTTACAGCGAATGGAAGGCTGGTACCCCTGGCCGGACTCGAACCGGCACTTCAAAGAAACTCGATTTTGAGTCGAGCGCGTCTACCAATTCCGCCACAGGGGCCTGTGCAAGAGCGCGGGAGTTAGCCGCGCTCTGCGGGTGCATCAAGCCTTGAGGGCCTGCGCCACCAGTTTGTGCAGCTTCGAATGCAGCTGGTCGTTGGCAGCCAGAACCTGCTTCGAATGGATCTGTTCCGAACGGCCACGGAAATCGGACACGAAGCCGCCGGCCTCGCGCACGATCAGGCAGCCTGCTGCCGTATCCCAGTCGTTGAGACCGCTTTCCCAATAGCCGTCGAACCGACCGGCTGCGAGCCATGCAAGATCGAGCGAGGCGGCGCCGAAGCGGCGGATGCCCGCGACATTGGGGCCGACCGCGCTGAAGATTTTCGACCATTCGGCAAAGTCGCCGTGACCCTGGAACGGGATGCCGGTGGCGATCAGCGCTTCGGACGGGTTGCGGCGCGAGGACACGCGCAGGCGGCCGTCATGCAGCCATGCGCCGCGGCTCTTTTCTGCCCAGAATGTCTCGTCGGTGACGGGGTTGTAGACCACGCCGGCAGTCACTTCGCCCCATTCGTCGCTGCCGAGCTTGCGTTCCTGCACCGCAATGCTGATCGCGAAATGCGGGATGCCGTGGAGAAAGTTGCTGGTGCCGTCGAGCGGATCGACGATCCAGCGCGGCATGCCGTCCTTGCCGTCGATCACGCCCGCTTCTTCCATCACGAAGCCCCAGTCGGGCCTCGCCAGGAGCAGCTCGTCGTAGATCGCGCGTTCGGCGCGCATGTCCGCCTTGGACACGAAATCGGCAGGGCCCTTGCGGCTCACCTGAAGGTGTTCGATCTCGCCGAAATCGCGGCGCAGGCGGGCACCCGCCTTGCGCGCGGCTTTCTCCATTACGCGGATCAGTCCGGAAATTGCGGCCATTGGTATCTCTTACTCGGTGAGGACGCGGATCGAACGCGCCTGCAGGTGGATGTCGCCCCACTCGCAGGCCATGTCGAACTTCGTGCCCTCGATGTTGAAAGTGTCGATCGCGAAGCGGCGCTTGCCTTCGTCGCCGATGTCGCGGCGGTCGAGGCTGAGCTTGGAAATGCCCGCGAAGCGCAGCATTCCGGGGTGGAAGCAGCCGTCCTCCCCTGCACCCGGCTCCTCGTAATCGGGGTGGCCGGGCTCGAGGCAGAAATCCATCTCCAGCGTCAGTTCGTCATCGTTGATGATCACCGCGCGCAGCTTGCTGCTGGGGATGTCGACGTGATCGAACCGGCTGGCGATGGATTTGCCCATGGTCGTTGTGCCTCAGTTGGCCTTGCCGACGTAGGTCTGCTCGTAGACGTCGACCACGATGCGCGTGCCGCTTTCGATGTGCGGCGGGACCATGATGCGCACGCCGTTGTCGAGCACGGCAGGCTTGTAGCTGGACGAGGCAGTCTGGCCCTTCACCACAGCGTCGGCTTCGACGATCGTGGCTTCGACCTGCTGCGGCAGTTCGACGCTGATGGGCTTTTCGTCCCACAGTTCGAGCATGACCCGCATGCCGTCCTGAAGGAACGGGCGGGCATCGCCGAGGAGGTCGGAAGGCAGGTTGATCTGCTCGTAGGTTTCCTGGTCCATGAACACGAGCATGTCGCCGTCTTCATAGAGGAACTGGTAGTCCTTCGTATCGAGGCGCACCTTCTCGACCGTGTCGGCGCTGCGGAAGCGGACGTTGGTCTTGCGGCCGTCCTGCAGGTTCTTCATTTCGACCTGCATGTAGGCGCCGCCCTTGCCGGGCTGGGTGTGCTGGATCTTGGCGACCTTCCAGATGCCGCCTTCGTACTCGATGATATTGCCCGGACGGATGTCCACGCCACTGATCTTCATGGGAAACCTGCCTTCGATGTGAAAGAGCTCCGACCGGGAGGGATTCGTGCCGGGCGGACGTGCGCCGCGCGCCTTACCCGAGGCAGGCCAATCGGGCAAGCAATGGAAAATTCATGCGGCACCCCCTATATTGGCTGGTGGAGGGCATCACCATGAAACGCCTCATTGCCACTGGCCTCGCCGCCGCCGCGTTTGCCGCCACCGCCGCACCGATGGTGCAGGCGCAGGGCCGGCTCGGCCTGCTCGAACAGGGCGAATATGTCTGCGCCCTGCCCGGCAGCGCCACCGGACCCGCCTGGCGCGAGATGGACGCGCATAATTTCGCCATCACCGGAGCGTCGAGTTACCGCACCGACAAGGGACAGGGCACCTACCTGCTCGAAGGCAACCGCGTGACCTTCACGCGCGGCCCGATGAAGGGGCATCGCATGATGCTGCTGTCGTCCGGGCTGCTGCAGGAACTGGGCAAGGACGACAAGCTCGGCCGCCTGCGCTGCCACCGCGCAGGCCCGCTGCAAGACTGACCTAGCGCCCCGCCGTCAGCAGCGGGAACGGATTGACCGCGTTTGCGGGCTCCCACCACTCGGCGTCCTGCGTGGTCTGCAAAATCGCGAAATGCAGGTGCGGAGCCTCGTCCGAGGCATTCCCGCTCGACCCTACCGTTCCCAGCCGCTGGCCGCGGCGCACGCGCTGGCCTTCCTTGAGCCCTTCGGCATAGCGGTCGAGATGGGCGTAGTAATGGATCGTCTCGCCATCGGGTGAGCGCACGTAGATCGTGTTGCCGCCCGCATCGGAGCGGAACAGCTTCTCCACCGTCCCCGGGCCTGCCGCCACCACGCTGGTGCCGCGCGGTGCCATGATGTCGATCGCCTCGTGCAGCCGCACACCCTCGCTGCGCGAATCGCTGAAGGTGTCGGTTAGGTCGGACGGGCGGATGTTCTTGACCGGAATGAGCAATTGCCGCCCGTCGCTGTCGGCAGGAGCGGTCGGCCCTGCCCTGTCGAGCGAAGCGGCAGAGGCGTCGGTCTCGCCATCGGTGGGCACAGCGACGGGACTGGGTGCAGCCTCTGCCGGGCGCGTGTTCTTGCGCTGGCTTTCGCTGCTCGCATTCTCAATCAGCGTGCCGCCCGCCACGATCCAGATCGCGCTGGTAATCGTGGCGGTGATGACGATGGTGAGGATGCGATCGACAAGGTTCATGGGTCCACCCTAACCCATCAGGCTTCGAATATCACCTGCGTCGATTGCGAGACCATCTGTGCGAGCCGCGCTGCATCCCAATTGGTCAGCCGCACGCAGCCGCTGCTCTGGGCACGGCCGATAGTATCGGGTTCGGGCGTGCCGTGGATGCCGTAATGTTCCTTGCTGAGGTCGATCCACACGACCCCGACCGGGCTGTTGGGTCCGGCAGGCAGCTTGTAGGTCTCGCCCGAACCCTTGCCGAGCACTTCGGGATCATAGGAATAGGGCGGGTTGTAAGCCTCGCCGAGGATTTTCCATTCGCCCAGCGGCAGGGGAAATTCGCTCGACCCGGATGACACGGTGAACAGGGCCACCAGCTTGTCGCCCTGATAGGCGCGCATTGTGCTGCCTGCCTTGCTGACGACGATGCGGTCGACTTCGGTCTGCTCGCTGCCGACGCCGAGCGAAGCGAGCGTGCGCTGCCAGTTATTGTCGTCGATCGAGCCGGGCTTGATGGCATCCGCGCCAATATTGGGCACGCGGATCTGCTGGCCCACCTGGAAATAACTCGGCTCCTCGCCATCGGGCCGGGCGATGTCGGGGGTCGGCGTTGGCTGCGGATTGGGGCCCTTGCCCTGCGCCGCACCCGCAGGTTGACCGCCGGGATTGAGTTCCTTCAGCACCGCGACTGTGGTGTGGAAACGTTCGGCCAGCCGCTCGTCGAGCGAGCGATAGCCAAGCCTCTCCATTTCCGCCTGCTCGGCCGGATCCTCGGGGATCGAGCGATAGTCGGTCTTGCCCCAGCTTGCCGGGATGGTGACCACGCGGGTCGCAGGTATCTGCTCCCACTCCGCCAGCGCAGCCCGGGTCGGCTCGTCGAGTTCACCCGTGGTATCGAGGTCGTTGGCTTCCTGGAAACCAAGCAGCGCGTTCTCGGTGCTCATGCCCATCTTGCCGTCGATGACGCCCGGTCCGAAGCCGATCCGGTCGAGCACGACCTGTGCCTGCATGACCGGGCGTTCTTCAGAATCGGGAATGGCATCGGCATCTGCCGCCATCGCATCGCCCTTGCCATAGGCCGCGTCGTTCGAGGCCATCGCGTCGGCGTAATTGTCCTCGCCATAGGTTTCGTACCCCTGGTCGGGCGCGGCAGGCCGGGCGGCGGCAGTGCCGGTCTGGTCAGTTTCTTCGGCCCCGTCCAGCCCGCAGGCGGCAAGGGTTACGCAGGATGCGGCGAGAAGCAGGAAATGGCGCATGGGAACTCCCGAAATTACGGGACGCGACCCGTCCCTTCGGGAGAAACAACTCACTTTACCGACATTTGCTCCGCAAAGGCCTTGATTGCTGCCACTTCGTCGCCGTTCCAGACGGCACCCGATACGGCGAGGAAGTCGGCCCCTGCCTCCACGATCGGACGGCAATTGTCGGGCGTGATCCCGCCGATGGCGACGCTGGGGATCTCGACCATCTCGCTCCACCATTCGAGCAGTTCGAGCTCGGCCGTGTGCTCGGTCGCCTTGGTCGTGCTGGGGTAGAATGCGCCGAAAGCGACATAGTCCGCCCCCGCCTCGCCCGCTTCCAGCGCGAGGTGGCGCGAGCCGTGGCAAGTCACGCCGATTTGCGCCTCGCGGCCCAGTTCCTCGCGCGCGTCGGCAGGATCGCCGTCGCCCTGCCCCAGATGCACGCCGTCGGCCTTGAGCCGCTTGGCCAGCCCAACATCGTCATTGACGATAAAGGCGACCTCGCGCGCGGCGCAGATCGCCTGCAGCGGTTCGGCAAGCGCAGCAGCCTCGTGCTGGTCCAGCCCCTTCACGCGGAACTGGAAGGCCGTGACGAGGCCTGCGCCTGCGTCGAGCGCGCGTTCGAGGCGTGCGGGAAAATCGCCCGACACGTCGAGCGGCGAAATCAGGTAGAGTTGGCAGGGGGTATCGGTCATCGCGGCGCTTCGTATCGCCAGAAACGCGCTTCGTCGACATTCAGATTTGCGAAAGCGGCGCGCGGCCTATCCTTGCGTCATGACCAAACGCCCCCTCGCCCTAGTGGCAGCCGCCCTGCTCTTCCCCGCGATCGCCGCCTGCGCGGTGGTGCCCGATGCGCCCATCGTGGAAGGAACGCCGCGTGCCGAAGGCACTCCCGTGGCCATCGGCCAGCCGGTGCGCGTGGGCGATATCGTGGTCACGCCCCGCCGCGTGGTCGAGGACAGCCGCTGCCCGGTGAATGCGCGCTGCGTGTGGGCGGGCCGCCTCGTGGTCGAAACCCGCATCGATGGTGCGGGCTGGCGCGACACGGCCAATATCGCGCTGGGCGAAGACTATGGTACGCACGACCGCGTGATCGCGCTCGTCTCGGGCGCGCCGGAGGTCACCACCGGGCGCGAACTGGCGCCCGGCGATTATCGCTTCGTCTACGAAAGCAGGTAGGTCGTCAGGCGATGCTGGCGGCGTGGATCTGGTCGATCGCGCCCGACAGCGTGCCGTCGAATTCCTCGTCACTCTGCGTGGCGCGCAGGTCCTGCAGCAGGCCGCGGCTGAAGCTGGCGATCATGCCCGGGTTCTGCGCCAGGTATTCGCACGCCTCGTCGGTCGAATAGCCGCCCGACAAAGCCACGACGCGAAGCACCTTGGGGTGGCCGACGAGACCCGAATAAAGGCCCGCTTCCTTGGGGATCGACAGCTTGAGCATGATCTGCTGGCCTTCCGGCAGCGCATCCAGCCCTTCCTCGATCGCGGCGAGCATGATCTTTTCGCCTTCCGCACGGTCGGCGGCAGTGATGTCGTATTCCGGTTCCAGGATCGGCACGAGGCCGCAGGACAAGATGCGTGCACCCTCGGCGAACTGCTGGTGCACGGCTGCCTTGATGCCGGCGGGGTTGGCCGACTTCACGACGCTGCGCATCTTGGTGCCGAAAACGCCCAGATCGCGGGCGCGGTTGCACATGTCCTCGAGGCCCGGGTTGGGCTTCATCAGCTGCGCGCCGTCACGCTCGCCCTCGAGGCCCTTGTCGACCTTGAGGAAAGGAACGATGCCGCGTTCTGCAAGGCGGTGGGGCACGCTCTTGCCGCCGCTCTGGCCGTCCATGGTCTTTTCGAACAGGATCGCGCCGATGACCTTGCCATTGCCGAAGCAGGGCGCCTCGATGATGCGCTGGCGCATTTCGTGGATCAGGCCGAACATTTCGTCCTCGGTGGTCCAGGCACCCTCTTCGATGCCGTAGCCCTTGAGCGCCTTGGGGGTCGATCCGCCCGACTGGTCGAGCGCCGCGATGAAGCCCTGGCCGGTGGCGATACGCTGGCGCATTTCCTCGAAATTCATGTCCGTCCTCGCTGGTGCGTGCATAGGTATGCACGGCCCCTTAGCGGGGGCTCTTCGCAGCTGCAACAGGAACGCGAGTATTACTTGTTGAGGGCGGCGACCCCGGGCAGGTCCTTGCCTTCCATCCATTCTAGGAAGGCGCCGCCTGCGGTCGACACGAAGGTGAACTCGTCCTTCACCCCGGCATGGGCCAGCGCGGCGACGGTATCGCCCCCGCCCGCTACCGAAGTGAGCGAGCCGTCCTGCGTCAGCGCGGCAGCCGTCTTGGCGAGCGCCACGGTGGCCGCGTCGAACGGCTCGGTCTCGAACGCGCCCATCGGGCCGTTCCAGACGAGCGTACGGCAGGTCTTGAGCACGTCGCCAAGGGCCTCCACCGCCAGCGGGCCGACGTCGAGGATCATCTCGTCCGTGGCAACCTCGTGGACGTTGCAGATCCGCATGCTCGCCGGGTTGGCCGCGAATTCCTTCGCCACCACCACGTCATAGGGCAGGTGCACGGTGCAGCCGGCATGGTCGGCCGTGTCCATGATGCGGTTGGCGGTATCGGTCAGGTCGTGTTCGCACAGCGACTTGCCCACATCGACCCCGCGGGCGGCCAGAAAGGTATTGGCCATGCCCCCACCGATGATGAGGTGCTGGACCTTGCCGACGAGGTTTTCGAGCACGTCGAGCTTGGTCGAAACCTTGGCCCCGCCGACCACGGCGGCTACCGGCGTCTGCGGCGCGCCGAGCGCGGCGTCGAGTGCCCTCAGTTCCGCTTCCATCGCGCGGCCCGCATAGGCGGGGAGGAAATGCGCCAACCCTTCGGTCGAGGCATGGGCGCGGTGCGCCGCGGAAAAAGCGTCGTTGACGTAGAAATCGCCATGCGCCGCAATGGCCTTCGCGAATTCGGGATCGTTCGCTTCCTCGCCAGGCCAGAACCGCACATTGTCGAGCAGCCCGATATCGCCATCGCGCAGGATACCGATCGATTGTTCCACCACGGGCCCCGAGACTTCGGGGATGAACATGATTTCCTTGTCCAGCACACGCTCGACATCGCCCTGCACCATGCTGGTGCTCATGGTCGAGTGGCGCTGGCCCTTGGGCCGGCCGAAATGCGCGAGCAACAGGACCTTGGCGCCCTTGTCCGACAACTCGAGGATGGTCTCTTTGACCGCCTCGACGCGGGTGACGTCGCTGGCGCGCCCTTCATGCATCGGCAGGTTGAGATCGACGCGCACCAGCGCGACCTTGCCGGTTACGTCGCCAAGGTCGTCCAGGGTCCTGAATTTGCTCATCTGAGTGTCCTTAGAGGAACTTCGCCATCACGCCGGTGGTGTCGATCATGCGGTTCGAGAAGCCCCACTCGTTGTCGTACCAGCTGACGACGCGCGCCAGCTTGCCTTCGAGCACGGCGGTTTCGAGGCTGTCGACGGTCGAGCTGGCCGGGTGGTGGTTGAAGTCGCTGCTGACGAGCGGCTGGTCGGTATAGTCGAGTACGCCCTTCATCTTGCCTTCCGCTGCGGCCTTGAGCGCGGCGTTGATTTCCTCTGCCGTGGTGTCGCGGCCGGGGACGAAGGTCAGGTCGACCAGCGAGACGTTCGGCGTCGGCACGCGGACCGACGAACCGTCCAGCTTGCCCTTGAGTTCCGGCAGGACGAGGCCGACCGCACGGGCAGCGCCGGTGGTGGTCGGGATCATGTTCTGCGCACCGCCGCGGGCACGACGCAGGTCCTTGTGGATCTGGTCGAGCATGCGCTGGTCGTTGGTGTAGCTGTGGATCGTGGTCATGAAGCCGCGCTCGATCCCGACGAGGTCCTGCAGGACCTTGGCGACCGGTGCGAGGCAGTTGGTGGTGCAGCTGGCGTTCGAGATGATGTCGTCGTCAGCGGTCAGCGTGTCGTGGTTCACGCCGTAGACGATGGTCTTCGACACGCCCGTTGCCGGGGCCGAGATGATCACGCGCTTGGCGCCTGCCGCAAGGTGCGGACGGGCCGCTTCGTCCGACTGGAAGAAGCCGGTGCATTCCATGACGATGTCCACGCCCATTTCGGCGTGCGGCAGCTTGCCGGGATCGCGTTCGCTGGTGACGCGCACGTGCTTGCCGTTGATGACGAGGTCTTCGCCGTCCACTTCGACCGTGCCGGGGAAGCGGCCGTGGGTGCTGTCGAAACCGAACAGCAGCGCGTTCGACTTGGTGTCGGACAGGTCGTTGATCGACACCAGCTCGAGGTCGTGGTCGTCACGCTCCAGGATGGCGCGCGCCACCAGGCGACCGATACGTCCGAAACCGTTGATTGCAACCTTGGTCGCCATTGGGAAGAACTCCTGCTTAGCCGTTCAATTTGTTGATGATTTGCGGGACAATCGCCTCCGCGGTGATACCGAATTTCGCGTAGAGGTCGCCGGCCGGGGCGGATGCGCCGAAGCGGTCGATGCCGATGGTCAGGCCGTCGACGCCGACAAAGCGTTCCCAGCCCTGTGTGACGCCCGCCTCTATCGAGACCTTGAGCGCATCGGCGGGCAGCACGTCGGCGCGGTAGGCCGCGTCCTGCTGCGCGAAGAGCTCCATGCACGGCATCGAGACGACATCCGCGCCGATACCCTGTTCCTCGAGGCCGGCGGCACAGGCCATGGCCACCTCGACTTCCGAACCAGTCGCCACCAGCACGACCTTGCGGTCGGCATCGGCGGCCTTGAGGCGGTAGGCGCCCTTGGCGCTACGGTTCCTCGCCGCGCTCCAGTCCGCATCGCCTTCGCCGCGCAGCTGCGGCAGGTTCTGGCGACTCAGCGCGAGCACGGCAGGCGTGGTCGGCGCTTCGAGCGCCAGCGCCCAGCATTCCGCCGTCTCGATCGTGTCGCACGGGCGATAGACGTTGAGATTGGGGATCAGGCGCAGGCTCATCACCTGCTCGATCGGCTGGTGGGTCGGACCGTCTTCGCCAAGGCCGATGCTGTCATGCGTCAGGACATAGGTCACGTTGATCTGCTGCAGCGCCGACAGGCGGATCGCATTGCGGCAATAGTCACTGAAGATCAGGAACGTGCCGCCATAGGGCGCAACGCCGCCGTGCAGCGCCATGCCGTTCATCGCGGCGGCCATTCCGAACTCGCGGATGCCGTAATAGAGATAGCGGCCGCTGTAATCGTCCGCGCTGAAGGGTGCGGTCGAGGCGGTCTTGGTGTTGTTCGAGCCGGTGAGGTCGGCCGAACCGCCGATCAGCTGGGGCAGCTTCTCGGTCAGCGGGCCGAGCGCCATTTCCGATGCCTTGCGGGTGGCAACGGTCTTGGGATTGGCGGCGAGGTCCCGGATGTAGCCTTCCAGCGCGGGGCTCGCGAGATTTCCGACGCCAGCCATGTGCTTCTCGAACGCGGCCCGCGCCGCGCTGTCGGCTTCGAGACGCTGGCGCCATTCCGCATGGGCGACCTTCCCGCTTTCGGCGGTCGAGCGCCAGTCGGCAAGGATCGCATCCGGCACGGTGAAAGGCTCTGCGTCCCAGCCGAGATATTCGCGGGCGGCGGCAATTTCGTCCGCACCCAGCGGCGCGCCGTGGACATTGTGGCCGCCCTGCTTGTTCGGGGCGCCCTTGCCGATGACAGTGCGGCAGGCGATCAGCGAGGGGCGTTCGTCGGCCAGCGCTTCATCGAGCGCGCGGCGGATGTCCGCGAAATCATGACCGTCGCAGCTGGTCACGTGCCAACCGGTCGCCTCGTAGCGGGCCTTGATGTCCTCGCTCGTCGACAGGTCGGTATCGCCGTCGATGGTAATACGGTTGTCGTCCCAAAGCACGTTCATGCGGCCGAGCTTCAGGTGGCCGGCAAGTCCGATCGCTTCGTGGTTGATGCCTTCCATCAGGCAACCGTCGCCTGCGATCACCCAGGTGCGGTGGTCGACCAGCCGGTCGGAGAAGACCGCGTTGAGGTGACGTTCGGCAATTGCCATGCCGACAGCCATCGCAAGGCCCTGGCCGAGCGGGCCGGTGGTGCATTCCACGCCGTCGAGGAGGAAGTTTTCCGGGTGGCCGGCGCAGGGGCTGCCGAGCTGGCGGAAGTTGCGGATGTCGTCTATCGTCGGACGCTCGTAGCCCGACAGGTGGAGCAGCGCGTAGATCAACATCGAGCCGTGGCCGGCCGAAAGCACGAAACGGTCGCGATCGGCCCAGTTCGGCGCGGCAGGATCGTGGCGCAGATATTCGCTCCACAGCACCGTCGCGGCGTCGGCCATGCCCATCGGCATGCCGGGATGCCCCGAGTTTGCCGCCTGCACCGCATCCATCGAAAGAGCCCTGATGGCGTTGGCCATCTGGACCATGCGGGCAGTGTCGATTGTCATGCTTGGTATCTCCGCGAAAAAGGGCCGATTCGACGCGCGCGCACCCTTCGCGGAGGCGTGCGACAAGGTCAAGCCGAGGGCTGGGGACAGGCCCGCGAGGCCGACCCTTGAGCAACTTATCAACAGCACACCCCAAACCTTTGCGCGGCAACGCCATTCTTGGTATTTCTACGCGCCATGAGCGAAGCGCGCATCACGACGGCCATCGACAGGATCGAAAAAGCGCTCGCCCGCATAGAGACCCAGGCCGCACTTTCGCGCTCTCCGTCGGCTTCGGCTGCACTCGTGCAGAAGCACGAAACGCTGCGCGAACAGGTCACTGCCAGCCTGGCCGAACTCGACACGCTGATCGCGGGACTTGAACGATGAGCGAGGTCCGCCTCACCGTCGGCGAGCGCAGCTATACCGTCGGCTGCGCAGCCGGGCAGGAACAGCGGATCGAGTATCTCGGCGGTCTCGTCGATGCCAAGCTCAAGGCGATGGGCGGCAATCTCACCAGCAACGAGGCGAAGAACCTGCTGTTTGCCGCGCTCATGCTGGCAGACGAGGCCGACGAAGCCCGCACCAAGGGCGGCCCGGCTGCACCCTCGCCCGCACCTGCCGGATCGTCGCTCGACAGCGATGCGGTCGCCGGAAAGCTGGAACGCTTCGCCACTGCGTTCGAAAACGCTGCATCGGCTCTTGAGGGGCGCTCGCAGGCCTCCTAAATAGACTGCGGCGGGACTGCCCGGCACGAGCCGCATGAAACATCCCTGAGGCTATAAGCAATCCAAGGGAGCTGTCCCTACCTGGTTGGCGGGTTCGTCCCGGCGATCCGGATATACGGCGCCCACCTGACGTGAAGGCGTCAGAGGATTTTCCGGCAACGACCCATGGTGGTTCCGCCACATTACCTTTGCGCCTCAGGCGCCGGCGTTCGCGTCCGCTCACTTGGCTTTCCTCGCTCAAGCGACTTTGCGGTCGCGTCGCTGCGGGCGGCCGGTCGGCCTTGCGGGCCTTTGGCCCGGAGGGGGACGCACGAGTAAGCGAGTAGATGAGGCGGCAGTGACCAAGGACGAACTTCGTAAGCAACTGCGCGCGGCGCGTCGTGAAACGGTCGAGGCCCTGCCCGACAGCATGCGCGCGCTCGTGTTCCATCGCCCGCCCGCCCCGCTGCTCGACTTGCTGCCCGAAGGTGTGACCGTCGGACTCTACCGTGCCAATCCGCACGAAGCGCCTGCCGCGTCCTATGCAAAGTTCCTGTTCGAGCGGGGCCACACCCTCGCCCTGCCGCGTTTCGCCACCCGCAATGCGCCGATGGAATTCGCGCTGTTCGAAGACCCGTTCGAGGAAAGCGACCTCGAGGTCGGCCCCTGCGGCCTGATGCAGCCCGCCGTGGATGCGTCGGTAGTGTCGCCTGAAGTGCTGTTCGTACCGCTGGTCGGTTTCACCGATCGCGGCGAGCGGCTGGGCCAGGGTGGCGGGCATTACGACCGCTGGCTGGAAGCCAATCCCTATACGAAAGCGATCGGGCTCGCCTGGGACAGCCAGCTCGTTGCCGCGCTGCCCACCGAACCGCATGACCGCAGGCTCGATGCCGTCGTCACCCCTACCCGCCTTTACGGACCCTTCGCATGAGAAACGAACCTACCTGGCGTATTCCCGTCGGCCTCATAGGCTTGCTGCTGGCACTGCTGGTCTACGGCATCCTCGTCGCGCGCTACGTGCCCGAAGTGATCGGCGGCTGGAACGCGCTGGTGCAGACGGTGATCTACCTGTTCCTGGGCCTCGTCTGGCTGCTGCCGCTGCGACGCTTCCTGATCTGGATGGAAACGGGGCGCTGGTCGCCTCCTGCGGACAAGGAATGAGGCGCGCATAACGAAAAAGCGGGGCCGAAGCCCCGCTTTCACGCATCTTCAGATCTGAAGAATGTCCCAAGTGGCGCGAGTGACGGGACTCGAACCCGCGACCCTCGGCGTGACAGGCCGATACTCTAACCAACTGAGCTACACCCGCGCATTCAGGCGCTGTGCCTCTTGGGAGCCGCGCATCTAGGCGGCACTCCGATTCCTGTCAATGCGCTTTTCGCCCCTTTTTTCGGATTGTTTTCCCGCCCCCGCATTTACTCGAAAGTAACCATTGGGGGCGACACTGCCGCCAGCATTTCCACGTGGGGGAACGGGGGAAGTCGCATGTTGCAAGGGGCATTACTCATCGCATCGCTGGCGCTGCTCGGGGGCGGCGCGATCGCCGCCAAATCGGCCATCGATATCCAGGACAGCTGTTACGAGGCGCCGTCCGGCTGGCCCCGCTGACGCTCAGCAGTTTTCATATTTGCAGTAGCGTTTCTTGCCCTCGGCAAGCCATTCGACCGCCTGGTCGAGCCGGCTTGCACGGGTCGCCTCCCGCTTTGCTCCGGTAATCCAGTCGGCGTAATCGCGCCGCTGCGCCGCGGTGAAACCATCGAAGGTCGCCTTCGCCGCAGCATTCGTGCCGAGGCGTTCGGCGAGGCCTTCGGGCACGGCACTTTCCTTGACCGGTACGCGCTTCTTGCGGCCGCCGGTGGCGCTCCCGCCCGCCTCGATCACGGCGGCGATGTCCTGCAGGCGGGCGACCAGGTCCGCATCGGCGGGAAGGTCGGAGAGCTCCGCGATCTTGCCGCACTGGCCCATACCCTCGCCGTGCTTCGCCTCGCCGTGGATGGTGAAAGAGCAATGCGCCTTGAACGCCGCCATGCCGGCGACGTTCTTACCCTTGAGGCAGAAGTGCGGCATGCCCCACTTAATGTCCTCCTCGCCTTCGGGAAGCGCGTCATGCGCCACTTGCCGCAGGTGCCGAAGGATGGGCTGCGCAAACGGCGCGGCCTTGGCGATGTAGTCATCGACTCGGGTGTCGGTCTTCATGTCCGACACCCTATCACAGGTCAGTCGACGAGGATCAGCGCGGGCGTCTCGATCAGCTTCTTCAGCGCCTGGATGAAGCTGGCGGCATCATAGCCGTCGACCACGCGGTGGTCGCAGCTGATCGAGATGTTCATCAGCTTGCGCTTCTCGATCCGTTCGCCGCCCATGCCGTCAGAGACGTACATCGGGCGCTCGATAATCCGGTTCGGGCCGATGATCGCGACTTCGGGACGATTGATGACCGGCGTGGTCGCCACCCCGCCGAGGGGGCCGAGCGAAGTGACGGTCAGCGTGCCGCCTTCCATCTCTTCCTTCTTGGCTGTGCCGCTGCGAGCCGCATCGGCAAGCCGCGAGATTTCCTTGGCAAGCTGCCACAGGTTCATGGCGTGCGCATTGCGCAGAACGGGGACCATCAGGCCCGCGTCAGTCTGCGCGGCCATGCCCATGTTGACCGAACCGTGCCGAGTCACCACGCCCGCCTCGTCATCGTAGCGCGCATTGATCATCGGAAAGTCGGGCAGCGTCTTGCAGATCGCGGTGATCAACAGCGGCAGGATCGTCAGCTTGGGACGATCGCCGCGATTGGCGTTGAGCTGGGCGCGCAGGGTTTCGAGGTCCGTGACGTCCATCTCCTCGACATAGGAGAAGTGCGGGATGTTGCGCTTCGATGCAGCCATGTTCTCGGCGATGCGGCGGCGCATGCCGATGACCTTCTTCTCCTCGTCCTGGCGCGTTTTCGCGGCAGGCGAATAGCCGGAGTTGTACGATAGGAACTGGTCGAGATCGCCGTGACGGATGCGGCCCTCTTCCGAAGGCTTCACCTGCGCAAGGTCGATGCCGAGGTCTTTGGCACGCTTGCGCACGGCAGGCGTGGCGAGGACCTTGGCGTGGGCCTTGGGCTCGGGCGCCGGGGTCGGCGCGGGCAGCGGCTCGGGTTCGGGGTCTGCGGCCAGCGGATCGTCGGCATCACTCGCATCGGAGGTTTCCACCTCGATCCGCTCCTCGACCTTCTCCGCCTTGGGAGCAGGTGCCGGAGCAGGCGCTTCTTCGGCGACGTCTTCGGGAATCTCGCCCTCGACCTCGATCACGACCAGCATCGAGCCGATCGAAACCATGTCGCCTTCCTCGCCGGCGACCTCGACGATGGTGCCGGTGACCGGGCTTTCCATCGGCACAGTCGCCTTGTCGGTCATCATGTCGACGAATTCCTCGTCCTCCTGGACGCGGTCGCCGACTTTCTTGTGCCACTGGACGATCTCGGCCTCGGCGATGCCTTCGCCGATGTCGGGCATATTGAAGGTGAACTTGCTCATCGCGTTACTCGCTTAGGATCTTGTCGAGGGCCTCGCCGATACGGACCGGACCGGGGAAGTAGGCCCATTCGAGGCTGTGGGGATAGGGCGTGTCGAAGCCGGTGACCCGTTCGACGGGGGCCTCGAGATGGTAGAAGCAGCGTTCGGTGACGAGCGCGGAGAGTTCCGCGCCGAAACCAGCAGTGCGCGTGGCTTCGTGGACGATCAGACAGCGGCCGGTCTTCTTCACCGAGGCTTCGATCGCCTCGATGTCGAGCGGGACGATGGTGCGCAGGTCGATGATGTCGGCCTCCACGCCCTTCTCGGCGCAGACCGCCTCGACCACATGGACCATTGTGCCATAGGCGATGATGGTCAGCTCCTCGCCCTCGGTGGCAAGACGCGCCTTGCCGAGCGGGATCTTGTAATGACCTTCCGGCACGATGCTGGCGTCGAACTTTTTCCACGGCTGCACCGGCTTGTCGTAATAGCCGGAGAACGGGCCGTTGTAGATGCGCTTGGGCTCGAAGAAGATGACCGGGTCGTTGTCCTCGATAGCGGAAATCAGCAGGCCCTTGGCGTCATAGGGTGTCGCCGGGATCACGGTCTTGAGGCCCGCCACATGGGCGAAGATCGCTTCCGGGCTCTGGCTGTGGGTCTGGCCGCCGAAGATGCCGCCACCGAACGGGCTGCGCACGGTCATCGGGGCGATGTATTCACCTGCCGAACGATAGCGCAGGCGCGCCGCTTCGGAGATCAGCTGGTCGAGGCCGGGGTAGATGTAATCGGCGAACTGGATTTCCGGCACGGGACGCAAGCCGTATGCCCCCATCCCCACTGCTACGGCGATGATGCCGCATTCGGAAATCGGCGTGTCGAACACGCGGGTCTTGCCGTATTTTTCCTGCAGGCCGGCGGTGCAGCGGAACACGCCGCCGAAATAGCCCACGTCCTCGCCCATGACGACGACATCGGGGTCCTTCGCCATGGAGATGTCGAGCGCTTCGTTGATCGCCTCGATCATGTTGAGGCGGCGTTCGGTGCCCGTTGCGGCGCTATCGGTCGTTTTCGTTGCGGTGCTCACAGGTCGAGCCCTCCCGGAAACTTGGTCTCGCGTTCGCGGATCGCCTGTTCGGCCTGCTCCTGCAGGTGCCACGGGAGTTCCTCGAACACGTCTTCGAACATGGTGCGGAAGGGATGGTGCAGGCCGTGGCCGAGAATGCCGTTGGCTTCCGCTTCCTTGGTGGTCTTCTTGACGTATTCCGCTGCTTCGAGGTCCATCGCCTGCTGGCGTTCCTCGTCCCATTCGCCGATGGCGATGAGGTGGTTCTTGAGGCGCATGACGGGATCGCCCAGCGGCCATTCGTCACGCTCCTGCGCGCTGCGATAGCCGGACGGATCGTCGGACGTGGAGTGGCCTTCGGCGCGGTAGCTGAAGAACTCGATCACGGTCGGCCCGGCATTGGCGCGGGCGCGGTTGGCGGCCCACTGTTCCGCTGCATAGCAGGCCAGCGGGTCGTTGCCGTCGACGCGCAGCGAGGCGATACCGTACCCGAGGCCGCGCGCCGCAAAAGTCGCACGCTCGGCACCAGCAAAGCCGCTGAAGCTGGAAATGGCCCACTGGTTGTTGACCACGTTGAGGATCACCGGCGCGTTGTAGACGGTTGCGAACAGGCAGGCGGAATGGAAGTCGCCTTCCGCAGTGCTGCCCTCGCCCACCCAGGTCGCGGCGATGCGGCTGTCGCCCTTGATCGCGCTCGCCATCGCCCAGCCGACCGCCTGCGGGGTCTGCGTGGCGAGGTTGCCGGAGATCGAGAAGAAGCTGTGCTCGCGGCTGGAATACATGATCGGCAGCTGGCGGCCCTTCAGCTTGTCGCCCTTGTTCGAGTAGATCTGGTTGATCATCTCGATCATCGGGTAGCCGCGCTGGATCAGGATGCCCTGCTGGCGGTAGCTGGGGAAGATCATGTCGTCGCCCGCCAGCGCCATGGAAGCCGAGACGCTGGTCGCCTCCTCGCCGGTGCACTTCATGTAGAAGCTGGTCTTGCCCTGGCGCTGGCCGCGGAACATCCGTTCGTCGAATGCGCGGGTCATGGCCATGTGGCCGAGCATGGTGCGCAGGGTTTCGGGATCGAGCTTGGGGTCCCAGGGCCCGTGCGCCTTGTGGTCATCGCCCAGCACGCGGATCAAGCCATAGGCGAAATCGCGCATGTCCTTGGGATCGGTGGTTTCGTCGGGGCGCGGCTGCGCGCCTGCTTCCGGCACTTCGATATGCGAGAAGTCGACCGTATCACCGGGACGGAACTTGGGTTCGGGAACATGGAGCGAAAGCGCGGGGCGGTTGTCGCCGGCTTTCGCTGCTGTCCGGTCACCCTCGGCAGGGGGCCTGTCGGCCATAGACTCTCTCCAGACGCAATCTTACGCTTGCGCGTTATTTTATTTCACGCGGGAGAAACGGTCAAGATGGTGCCGGTTCAGACCGCGACGGGGGCCTTGATGGGCCCGTGCGGCGTGTAGTCGTGAACCGCGAAATCCTCAATGCGGTAGTCGAAGATCGAGGCCGGACGCCGCAGAAGCTCAAGCCTCGGATGACCTTGCGGTTCCCGCTCCAGCTGCTCTTCGACGAGGTGTTCGTGGTTGAGATACAGGTGCGTATCGCCGCCCATCCACACGAATTCGCCCGGTTCGAGTCCCGCCTGGTCGGCCAGCATGCGCTGCAACAGCGCCGCCGACCACAGGTTGAACGGCAGCCCGAGCGCGACATCGCAGCTGCGCTGGTAGAGCAGCCCGTTGAGTCGTCCATCCGCGACGTGGAACTGGTAGGTCTTGTGGCACGGGGGCAGCGCCATCGAATCGAGTTCGGCCACGTTCCAGCCCTCGATAATGTGGCGGCGGCTGCCCGGATTGGCTTTCAGCGATTCGACCACCTCGGCGACCTGGTTGATGCCCTCGCCCTTCTCGTAGAGCCCGTCCTTGCGATAGCGAAAGGTCGGCCAGTCGACCCACTGCTTGCCGTAGACCGGACCGAGGTCGCCCCAGCGCGCAGCAAACGCCTCGTCATCGGCGATCCGCTGGACGAAGTCGTCGAGCGCGATCTCCTCGCCCGTCTCCTTGACGTAGCGCGCGTGCGGCCACTCGTTCCAAATCTTCACGCCCTGCAGTACCAGCGGGCGGATGTTGGTATCGCCGGTGAGGAACCACAGCATCTCGCGCGTGGCGGTCTTCCAGTAGACCCGCTTGGTCGTGATGAGCGGCATGGCCCCGCCCGCAAGGTCGAAACGGAGCATGGCCCCGAAGACGGACCTCGTGCCTACGCCCGTGCGGTCGCGGCGCTCGTCACCCTCGCGCCAGATGCGGCGCATGAGGTCGAGATATTGCTGTTCGTAATGCTGGTCGGACACGGCCGAAGCCCTATCCCGATTTTCCGCGAAATGCCTGCTTGCGTGTGCAGCAATCCACACCTATAGGGCCGCCTCTGCCTCGCGGGGTCCGCCCCGCAAGCATCCGGTCGGGGAGTAGCTCAGCCTGGTAGAGCACTGTCTTCGGGAGGCAGGGGCCGGAGGTTCGAATCCTCTCTCCCCGACCATTTTTGAAATCTTCATTGATTTCAACTGCTTGCCCACAGCCCTGTGGCGCATTTTATACAACGCTTTATACACTACAAACGGAAATCTACGCCACCTCCTAGTGGCTGCGCCAGAAGCCACGGAAAGGCCGCAGGAAACGCGAAGATAGGCTTTGCGGCCTACGAGGCCCGAGCGGTCAATTTCACCCTGTGACGATTAGCAAGGTGCGCGTCAGCTACCATTGATTTTGAGGCCTAGTTCCGCGATTTTTGCCGACTGCTCGCTGCTCTTACGCCTGGCCTTTTCGTCACTGTCGCCATCCTCAGAACCATCCGAATAATAGCAAGTTACGGGGTTGTAGGATTTAGAGCAGACAGGACATTCAGCCTCGTTGTAATAACCAGACTGTTTTAGCTCCACCATTCGGCATTCAAGCTCAACACATCTGGGACAAATCGGATAGCCGATGGGCTTCCCGTTGGGCTTCGAGAAATATTGATAATTACCCTCGCCACGCACAAGCTCGCCTTTACGTTTGAAGTTGGATTTCAGACGTTCAATTTCCGCCGCATCTACTGATTGACGGTCATTGGCTTGCCTCAATGCATCTTTCGCGTCGTAAAGTGCGTCAGCAAGTTCACTAATCTTCAGTTTGAATTCGGCGGCATCATAATTCTTGTCCACTTGCCGAAGCCAGGCGAGCACCTTCATTCCATGGCTAACTGCCGTGATACCCGCGCCAATCTCAGTCATTTGTTAGTGCCTCTCTTTTGTTTCAGCGTTTCGCCAGCAAAAACCACGGTGAATGCCCCTTCATCCCCGTAGTTCACGCAGTTGCTATTTTCGGCTTCAATCCGCCTCAGCCCTGAATGAATCGGAGTTTTTTCACCAGAACAAAATTGCTCGGCCTATCGATGCATCCGGTCGACAAGGTAGTGCAAGCCAATCAAAGTGGTGACAAAAAGACTAACAAGAAGCCAAATGTATACAAACCAAATAATGAAGAATAAAATTCTATTTATAATGTAGACCTTTGATTCTTCGACCGCCCCCAGCGAAACGTTCAATTGAAGAACACCAAATAGGTATATTGCCACCGATACTAGTGCGCAGTATCCGAAAACGGTTGCAAGATAGCGCCGCCTCGTAAGGTGCTCTTCAACGAGCCCCCCACTCGTGCGCCTTTTTAAGGTGGTAGGCGCCCCCTTAAGTGGTTCATCAAGAACTTGATTTGGAAAGGTTGAGACAGCAGCAAGTGCTGCGATGTAAAACCCGACGAGAACTCCAACCAGGCTATTCACGTCCCGGAGGAGGGTCGCGATGCTAAACTGAAGGCCCCAACCAAAAGGGTTCAAAACGAATGTGTAGAGGGTAATTGCCCCAATTGTCGGCAGAACCCATTGGTAAAGAAGCAAATCGGGGCTGTTCAAGCGGAGAAAGGTAATCGGCGTAAAAAGCTTACGCAGATTGGCTGGGAGCGCCCTGAAAAAATGGCGAGCCCCAGTCGGCATTTAAATCTTAGCTCCGAGCTCACGGACCTTGGCGACTAGTTCCGGATGGAATGTCGCATAGCGAGCAGGAAGTGGCTCGTTGAAGTCACTAACCACTTCATTTTGAATGAAAGACTGCTCTAACATTTGAGCGTTGTCCAAGTCTATTTCCGTCCTCTTAACTTGACCATTTTCAGTCTTGATTCTCACGTAGGTCTGGGAGCTTGTAGGGTCGTCAGAAAAGTCAGCAAAAAACTCTTTAGCCTTTCCGAAGATACCCTGCGCCACCTCCTCGGTAACTTTCTTTCCAATTTTCCATTTAGCTTGTCGAACCACCTCATCCACGATTGGTAGCTCATCGTGGCCTAGGGCGAAATCCTCTTCAATTGAGACGAACTCGATGTCGGTTAAAACTCCCTCGGCGAGTGCGTCGCCGATGGTTCGTGACCTATAGCCGTCAATGTCAAAAATCGCCCGGTATTGCCTTGGCTTGCCGTCGGGGCCCTCAGCCTCTTTCTCGTATGAGGGGTCATGGCATGCCCATGTAAAATAATCTCTGACTGACCCGAGGAAAATGCCCGGAACTTTCTCAACTAGGGTAGGGTGACGCCCCTCAATGTCAGCGGCCTTAGAGATAAGAACGTGAGCGGAGTAATGCCCGCCCTCATCCTCTTCCTTATCAATATCTCGAAATTCTCTGTTTTCGAAATGGAAGAAGGAAAAACCAGATACGTCCTTATCTCCCGTCTGAAGGAGAAGTTCATAAAAATCATCTGATTCTACTAAATGTGAGCACCACATCACACGGTTTTCATTGCTATAGAACCGAAAGTTAGTTTGGTTTGCAATTCGGTCATTCAATGCCGCTATCAGGTCAGCTATCTGGAAATCGGGCGCATTCTCAGCCGCGTTCAAGCGGTTGCGAACATTCAAACTGCCTACCGCGACCCAGCGATACCGAGAAGAAACTGCCATCTAAACCTTCCTAACTCTCCATTTTCCAAGGCGGTCTACATGAACAACCAAAATGGCCAAACGCTTAATTTAGTGCCGGTTTCAAGTCCCTCTAAAGTTGTCCGACGCGCTGATAGCTCATGATCGCAACATGGGGGACTTTTAAGGCAATCCAGGGGGGTCAATTGTCTTAAGCTTCGTGATCGCCACCATGTGCTTGTTGTCGCGTGCAGAGTAACGCGAGACCGTCTTCACCGCTGCGAAGGAGCCAAAATATATCTCCTCCCAGCTTCCGTCTGTATCGACCTTTAAAACCAACAGCAGGTCGGCCTCCCCCCTGAAACCGATTTGGCTCGCAGCGTGATTAGCCTTGATTTGAACGGTTCTACCGTCTGGCATTGTAGCGTCATACCCGTTTGCACCAGCCGGTGCCTTCTCTAACCCATATGCCTCAATTGCTACGAACTCACCGTAGTCACCAAGCAAGTTACCAAGGCCAGCCCAACGGAAGTCAGATGCAAGTTCTCTTAGCGCATTCTGTGCTGAGAAAAGCGTAGCCATCATGCGAGGGGTTGCCGCGCATTTGGGCTTGTGAATGTCTTTTTGGAGCCCCAGAAAGTTGATCTCGAACGGGACGTCCGTATCGCTGAGGGGAAGTAATGCCAGATTATGCTGCGATCGAGCGGCTCGCGAAACTGCGAGACAACGGCACGTTGAGCGAAGCCGAATTCGAACGGGAAAAAGCTGCCATCCTTAGCGCTCCCGACGAGGCGGCATTCTTCGCAGAAGAGCGGTCAGGCGCCCTCGCCTTCATCAAAGGCGAGTTTTCAGATCACCCCATTATTTCCTCGATCCTCGCGATCGGCATCGGGACGATCCTCTATGCGTTCATCTCGGCGGCGCTCTTCCCTGCCCCGCCGGAGCCCGAATACGAGATCGTGCTGCCCGAAGGGGTGACAGAATATGTCACAGCGTCAGATCTGCAGGCCTCCTTCGAAAGAAACGAGATCGCCACCATCCAGCGCTTTCAGGGCGATGTCGTCATGGTTTCGGGCAGAGTTAGCAGCGTCGATGCCGATCTGTTCGATAGGCCCGTCATCAGGCTGAAAACAGGAAGCTGGAGAAATATCAGCGTGCCGGTAAGCGCGCACGATTCCAATTTCGCCGCCAAGCTCAATCCAGGTGACGAAGTCTTCGTCATCTGCGTCGGGATAAACGAGGTGATGGGCAGCCCCGTGTTTGCTGATTGCGAAGCCTCCATCGGCCCAACCTATGTCGAGGTAGAGACTGGAGAATGACGGACAAGCTCACCCAGCTCGAATCGCTGCAAAGGCTCAAGGCCATGAATGCCCTCACGGATGAGGAGTTCGAAAACGAGAAAAAGCGCGTTCTCGGACAATCCGAGCCGACAAGCCCGTATGAAGCGGATGACGAAGGGTTTTCCGCTGGCCTGGCCGGCTGGGCGAAAGCTCTGGCTGGAATCGTAGCCGTCGGGGCCCTCGCCCTTACCGGATGGCTGCTCTATCCGCGCGATGTGCCGGCTGAAGAAATCGAGATGGTGGTGACAGGGACCGCGAACCTGCGCAACGAGCCCACGACCGAAGGCAGCGAAGTCGTCACCAAGCTCTCGGAAGGAGAATTGGTGTTCGGGCACTGGGTCGAAGGCTCGAGCGATGAAACAGCGCGCTGGCTCAAGATCGATTACCACGGCATCGATGCCTACCTTTGGGAAGGCAATCTCAAACCGCTAGAAGATGAGGATCTCGAGGTGACGGATGCAGCTGAAGGAGAATGCCCCTACATCCGCGAGGCAGAATGTCGCGAAGAGGCAGAGGCGAATAGACTACGCTGATCTGTGCCTTCGCCAAAGTGCCGACGGGCAGCCCGGGGAAATCCGTCACTGTTTTCTCTAGGCCCACTCAACATCGTCGCCCCACCCCGACAGCGTAATTGTGACTCAGGCGACGCTTGCGCAATATCGCTTCACAGTCGCAGCAGACACCCCGAATTCCTGCGCAGTTTGTGCAATGCTGGCTCCATTGTCTTTACGCCATTTGGCTACCGCAAGAGCATCAGCAGCCATCGGACGACCTAGGCTAGCTTTGCCTCTATGGGTCTTTCCGTTCTTAGCCAGTGAAGCCCTAGCTGCCTCTCTACCTGCATCGCAGCGCTCTTTGATACGCTGTCGTTCCATATCGGCAATCTGGGCAAGCACAGCCACAACAAGTTCACCTACCCCTTTGGCTATCGGTCCAAGGCCGTGCACATCAATGGTGACACCTTTGCTGATAAGGTCACGAACAACGCTTTGAACATCCAAGGCATCACGACCCAGCCGGTCAATCGCAGTTACGCAAACGGTATCACCTTCACGGACATAAGAGAGAAGGTCTGCAAACCCTGGCCTATCAACTGCCCTAGTCGCACCTGACACACCTTCGTCTGCAAACTCCTTGTCGAAGTTGCCACCCAAAGCCTTTCGCTGGCTTTCGATGCTCTGACCTTCGGTAGAAACCCTGAAATATGCAATGCGGCTCATAACGAACTCCGACTCGCTCAAAAGATATGAGTAGGTTTATGCGCTAGGCGCACAAAATATTCTAGTATCTTATGAGCTAACTGCGGCTATGAGTTTGAGAGTGGCTCAAAGCTTACAAGTTTTGAGCAATATCCCATCACACAGAGAAAGTTTGGAGCCGGCGCAATACTCAGCATGATGAGGAGGATTATTCGTAACCCTTAACTCCCAATGGAGCACATTGTGCTGATGGTTTCTCCTGCGGAGCCATCAGCATCTTCCACAGCCACCGTCCATGCGCCTCCGGATTTGACAGCCGCAAATTTCCGGAAACCAACGTAAGCGCCTAAGCGGTTCTTACCGTTCACCTCCCCGCAAACCATTATTTCCCCAACCGTGCGAACGTCTCTGAATTGCGCAGAGCCGGGGTCGAATAGATTGCGAGCGACTTCCTCCTGCGCTTCGGATTCAATTTGGGAGCAAGCGCTCACTATGGCTAGCGCGGGAAGAAGTAAGAAATGTTTCATCTCGTTTCCTAAGACCAAGGCGTTTTCAGAACCTCTTCAACATACTCCAGCCTGCCGTGCTCCATACTGAGCTTGCTCGCTAGTATACCTATCTCCAAAATCCGAAGATAATTGTTCGACTAATCCTTGGCAGGAGAACCCCATCATTTCGAGGTATTCTTGAGCCGATCTGGCAGCATTCTGGTTCCAATCAGCTCCAAGACTATCCACAGCAACGGTAGCATCTTCTACCGAATACCCATCGCCAGCATCAGATGAGAGCTGTTGGATGAGACCAGCGCGGGAAAACCCCGACATTTCCAGATACTGTCGCGCAGACCTCACCGCATTCATTTGTGGGAACGTAAGCTTGTTAGCTCCACCACCGGCATCGGCTGCGTCTTCAGTAGGAGAGACGGAGCCAACTGCCAGGGTGTCCGCAGACGCTTCTCCTAGACCGCTCTCGGCTACGCTTCCTTGCGGATCGACCGTGCCTTCACCGCACGAAGAGAGCATCGCCGCTGAAATTAATATAATCGGGCCATATCTTTGCATCCCCACCTCCCCAATCTTGGCTGCTATAAATTTTGAAAAAGTTCGGTTCTTCGGTGCGAGATAAGCCTTCATCTGTCGAATGTTTGACCATCGGTTGAAGCCATATATGCCCACTCTTGATATGGAAGGCGAAGGACGATGCGGTCTGTGGGCGCCTGCCCCATGGCCATTCCACGGCAGAGCAAAGAAACACCTCCAGTCCTTTCCAAACACAAGGCGTCGGCGGAGTTAAAGAAAGGCTCACCTTCGCCACGCCAAACGAGCGCTGTGCCACCTTCGGGCAGAGCCCCAATCGGCTGGACCGAATAGAATCCGAAAAATGAATAGAAGCCAATTCCAGTCAGAATGAGACCAATTACACCCAATGTCCGCTTGTTCATCAACACCCCCAAACCCGAATATATAAGAAAATATCTATTTTTAGATTAGCTTTTCAATACCCGGCTCTTCTGCTCAGCGAACTCTTCGTCCGTCAATGCACCTGCCTGATGCAGTGCATGGAGCCTTTCGAGCCTACCCAAGTCTTCGGCTTTCGCGTTTTCAGTTGAAGGTTGAGTAATGCGCACCCGCGCAGGGCCGCTCTCTTCCAACGCGGCGGCTCCATCTAGGGTATACCCACGTTCGACTAGCGAATTTACCACCATCTCATTGCCATTGGCACCCAAGTAGAACCAAGTTCCTATGGCGACCAACCATCCCAGAACCGGGATCAGCATTGAGAGTAAGACAACCAAGAAAACGATGGCCGCCTGCTTCCAAAGCCCCTTCGCCATGCACCAAAAGAGACCAAAGAAAAACGCAGGCCAATTCCAGCCTTCATAGATTTGCACTTTGGCCCCGTTGAGCGGGTTTACTGCATACCCAGCCTTTGAACTCATACCTTCCCCCAACCCCAAAAAATTCATCTCGCAGACTATGCCATTATTTTGATTAAGCAATATGGAAATTGCTAACATAACTTGATGGAAGAGACACAGCTGAGTGTTCGTTGCGATCACCAACCTCACCAAGCACACATTCGCTATGTGAGGATTTGAAAATCAGTTCGTTCTGACAGCAGATAACCCCATCAACCTATGATTTGGATGATAATTGGGCCTAGCTCAGCGGAAAGTGACTGAAAACACCTAAAAAACCTAAACTTGACTAAACATATCTGAACTTATCTAAATCAGAGTGAGTTTGTGAGTTTAGTTTTTCGAATATAAAATTAAGAAAAGTGAGGATTAGAGCGTCATGATTTACTCTAGGACGTCTGCGTTTCATGACGTTTAGATTTATTCCAAACTAAACATTTCATCCTTAGGCGATTTTAAGGGCCCTTCTGTGCGTTTTATTTTCTTTGGCTACCCATGTGTAGCCCAAAGGCCTCAAAGCGCATTCCTGAGGCATTCTAGAGCCCCTGAGCCCATAGGCCGTCGTGCATGGCCTAGTCGTTCGCTTTTGCCTTCTTGTCAGCAGGCTTTCTACCGCGTTTTTGATTGGGGTTTTTTCCTAGGCCAATCTTCTTGGCATGCTCACTTCGCGCTTTGGCATAAGCAGGCGCGACAAGAGGATAATCAGCAGGTAGCTTGTATGCATCTCGGTATTCCTGGGGGGTCATACCGTGCTCGTTTGCAAGATGCCGCTTAAGCGTCTTCATCTTCCTACCGCAAGCCAAGCAAACAAGGTGCTCATTCTTAAGGCTAGCCCTTACCGATACTACAGGCTCCGCAGGCTCTACCTCATTTGCCTGCTGACCCAGTAAAGCGAGGGCACCGTGAATGTCCGTCACAAGCCTGCCAACGCTTTCAAAGCCAATCTCGTTATTGGCTACGTATGCCGAAGCAATATCACCGGTAAGAATGATTAGGTTTTCTTTTTCCATTAGCCCCCCTTAGCAAAGACGATAAGGAGACGAAAAAGACATGTCTAGAAGCTAAATCTAGATTTAGAAAAACCTTTCCATTGATATGAGAAAAATCTCTTTTGCGTCTCCGCAGAAGAGTTTTGGAAAGTTTCCAAAATTATATCAACAGATGGATTCTTTTTGATAACATTCAAAGATATTTCTTCAAATCTAGTCGCATCCCAATTGTCTGGAACAGATAGAACTATCCTTAAATGAGTGGACTCCGGAAAATCCATTATCTCAAAATGACTATAAATATTCATACCGTATGAAGTCTTATTTTTTATTTCGTTTATGCTATTTTTTATAAGCCTTCTATAGATTCCATCATAAAATCCGGTGTGTATTTTTTTGTTATGAATGAAAGTATCTTTTAAACTTATATCAACAAATAGTTTAGTTTTATTATTCATTTTTTAATTTGTCATTAGATTATTTTTTGTAAATCAAATTTTGTTTTTAAACAACAACCAATAGGTATATTGATTGTAGCCGGAATGGATTATGCGCGCAATAGAGCTTAGTTTTTTTCTTAATTATTTATTTCATCGATGGTGAATTCCGGTGTTTCAATACTTTCTAGCATTTCATATATACGTTTGACGGTCCCCTGTCTTACCCTTCCATAACCAGCGGTGACGGTCTTCTGATTGTGGCCCAAAGCTACTTCAATCTCATCATCCAGATAGCCAGCGGTCCGCAATGCATCGGCCATGGTGTGGCGGAAGGAATGCGCTCCAAGGCCATCATTGCCGGATTTGACACCAATACGCTTGAGATAGTCACGCCAGAAGCGGGAAGGCTTGGCGCCCATATGCCCCCTCTCATTCGGCTCTAGTTCGGGAAATAGCTGACAGCTTGCTTTGCCATTGGCTCGGCTCCGCTGCCTTTCCACGAAGCTTAGAAAGCCAATCCGTTGCAGTTCACTATGGAGGGGGCAAACGCGGGTGGCACCCGACTTTGTGCGCTGTCCTGTGCTCTCGTTATGCCGAATGAGCAGGAACGGTATCCCATCTTCAAACTGAACGTCTTGAATCCGAAGCTGTGCGATTTCGCCAACCCTTGCTCCGGTGAACAAGCAAACAATCGGTATCCAATATCGCCAATCATCCGCTCTCTGGATTCCAGGCTTATGCTCTTGTCCGTCACGCAAAAAGCCAGTGAAGAGAGGGGAGGCAAAGATTTGCTCAAGCTGCTCCTTTGAGAAAGGCGGTCTAGGATTCTTTCCTTTTACAACGCCGAAGAACAACCCATCGCATGGGTTCCTGTCTGCATAGGCATTGGTGACGCACCAGCCGAGAAACGGAGACAATGTCGATAGGTGCTTATTGACGGTAACGGGGCTGATGCACTTCGCACCGATACCTTTTGCCTTCGCCGCAGCTTGGCGCATTGATAAACCTTCATAGGCCTTAGCCTTTTGATAGGTTGGAGGCAGTGCGGCGAGCGTGTCGCGCCAATCTCTAATATCCGCTGGGGTGATACTCCTGATACTTTTGCGAGGCCCTACAAAGTCCGCAAAGGCGGCAATCACCTTCCGGTCTTGTATGATGCCATCTTGGCGTTTTCGGCCTTCTGCCAGCCGCTGAGCGGCATATCGGTCAAAGAGTTCTAAGATGGTCTCGCCTTGCTCAGCAGACCGCTCCTTTGCTTCCAGACCAGACTTTACAACCAGACTTGTCGGCTCTGCTCCAAGGCTACCCTCTCGCTTCGCAAGCTCTACCGAGATGACCTCGATCGCTGCATCGGCAATCATCGCGACAAAGGAACGATAGCTTTCAGTGTCTTTCGCTAGCTTCCAGTTCCGTCGCTGGATTTGCTTGTCAGCTAGCTCCAACCATACGGGCAAAGGTTCTGATGCCTTCGCCCTTAGAAAACGATGACGGGTAGAACGAAGGGTTTGTAGGTATCCCTCGTAGGCTACCTTTGTATCCAGCCGTTTGTGCCTAACTAGCTGCTCAAGCTTTGGCTGAATGCGTAAATAGGCGCACTCTGTCGCCGCAAGCATGAGTTCAAGGTCATCCGGCTGATAAGCAATTGCGCTTGGGTTCTCCTTTAAGCGCCCTTCCCATTCAGCATGTAAGTCAGCCCTCATCTTGCCAGCCAGCAGTGAGGCTTGCCGAAGGTCGGATGTTTTCAGCGATACTTGGACAATCTTCCGCGTTTCGACGGATTGATAACGCTTAGGCACGCCGTAACGAAACCAGTAAATCGAGCCTCGCAGCCAAAGGTATTTGTCTGGTGCGCTAGCCTTTGCGCGCTTCCGTATGGTCCTCATCTGCAAACGCCTACAAGCCGAAAATGAGCAGGCCAATCGAGGCTACTTTTTAGTTTGGTTTGGCAGCTTGGCTGCCGATATAGGACCGAATTATTGAGCACAGTTTATACAGTTTCCTATACAGCATTCAGGAAATTCCTTTCGTGAAATCAGAAAGATATGCATCTCAAAGCCTTGTGACGCAGTATGTCCAAAATCCTCTCTCCCCGACCACTTATCCTGCACCGCGTCCCTCGCGTGCCACCAAATCAACATTTGTTTGAAACCACGGGGCCACTGCCTCGTTGGGCGGTCATGCCGTCCCATTCCGTGTTGTTCGTCTGCCTCGGCAACATCTGCCGATCCCCCCTCGCCGAAGCCGCTTTTCGCCGCGCTGCACAGGAGGCCGGGCTCGACGTGCATGTCGATAGCGCGGGCACGGCCGACTACCATGTCGGCCAGCCGCCCGACCCGCGCAGCATCGAGGAGGCGCGCAGGCAAGGCATCGACATTTCGGGCTATCGCGGGCGGCAGCTGGCGGCAGAGGATTTCCACCGGTTCGATTTCATCCTCGGCATGGACCGGTCGAACATGCAGGGCATCGCCGCACGCAATCCCGGCAATGGCAAGGCGCGCGCGGTCATGCTGCTCGACCTCGTGCCCGGCCAGAAGGGCCGCGAGGTGGGCGATCCCTATTATGGCGGCGCGGACGGGTTTCGCGTGACCTGGAACGAAGTCGATGCAGGCGCGCAGGCGCTTGTCGCAGTGCTGCTGTCCGATCATGGCTGACGAAGATAAGCGGCGCGCGCGGCCGGTCCCGGCATCGCGCCTGGGCAGGCTGGCAGGGTTCAGCGGGCTGGCAGGAGGCATGGTCGCCGGCGCGCTGGGCGAAGGTGCACGGCGACTGGCTGCAGGCGAACGGCCGAGCATGGACCAGCTGCTCCTCACCCCAGGCAATGCGAAACGCATGGCGGACAAGCTGTCGCATATGCGCGGAGCGGCAATGAAGCTGGGCCAGATGATTTCCATGGACGCAGGCGATGTCCTGCCGCCCGAGCTTTCCGCCATCCTCGCCCGCCTGCGCGAACAGGCCGATTTCATGCCGCCGCGCCAGCTCGACAAGGTGCTGGCGGAGCAGTGGGGGGCGGACTGGCGCAAGCTCTTCCGCCGGTTCGAACCGCGTCCGATTGCCGCTGCGTCCATCGGACAGGTCCACCGTGCCCTGACCCGCGACGGGCGCGCGGTGGCGATCAAGGTGCAATATCCTGGCGTTGCCAAGAGCATCGAATCGGATGTCGACAATGTCGCCGGCTTGCTGCGCATGACCGGCCTTTTGCCTGACAGCCTAGACATCGCGCCGATGCTGGCTGCGGCGAAAGAGCAGCTGCGCGAGGAAGCCGATTATGAGCGCGAAGGCCGGATGATGCAGGTCTATGCCGAATTGCTGGAAGGCGACACGCGCTTCGTGATACCCGAACTCCAGCCGGACCTGACCCGCCCGCACATCCTTGCCATGAGTTTCGAGGAAGGCCGCCCGATCGAGGCGCTCGCCGACGAACCGCAGGACCTGCGCGATTCGGTATTCGGGAGCTTCATCGAACTGGTCGGGCGCGAACTGTTCGATTTCGGCTTCATGCAGACCGATCCCAATTTCGCGAACTACCGCTTCCGCGCCGATACCGGGCAGGTTGTTCTGCTCGATTTCGGCGCAGCCCGTAAGGTCGATCCGGCAGTGGCCTCGCACTATCGCCGCCTGCTGCAGGCGGGGTTGGACGAGGACCGCGAGCGCGTGCGCGAGGAAGCCGTCGCCGCCGGTTTCATTTCCCCGCAAGCCCTCGCCCGCCATCCTGAACGCATCAGCCGGGCCATCGACATTATCGTCACCGAGATGGCGCGGCCCGGGCAGTTCGACTTCGGCGACCGGGCCTTCGTGCCCGAAATCACGAACGAGGCCATGCCTATAGCAAAGGACAAGCAAAGCTGGCACGTCCCGCCGCCCGAGACGCTGTTCGTCCAGCGCAAGGTGAGCGGGACCGCGCTGCTCGGCGCAAGGCTGAAGGCACGGGTGGACGTTCGCTCGATAGTCGGGGACCTGCTGGCGGAGACGGCGACCTAGGTTTGCCGGCTGCGTCCGGGGCCTAGCCGCCGCGCAGGGTCTTAACCCCGAAATCGCGCTCGAACAGGTAGAGCAGGATGCGCGCTGCCTCGCCACGGTCGCCCTCCAGCCCGCCGTCGCGTTCCATCAGCAGGCGGGCATCGTCATGCGCCTTGGGCAGCAGTTCGGTGATCTGCTCGAAGCTGGCGATGGCGAAAGGCGTATCGCCCGATTGCCGCGTGCCGAGCAATTCGCCTCCGCCGCGCAGGCGCAAATCTTCTTCCGCAAGGACGAAGCCGTCCTGCGTCTCGCGCATCAGGGCGAGGCGTTCGCGTGCGGTTTCCGAGAGCATTTCGCCGTGCAGCAGGACGCAGAAGCTCTTCTCGCTCCCCCGCCCCACGCGTCCGCGCAATTGGTGCAACTGGGCAAGGCCGAACCGCTCCGCCTGCTCGATCACCATGAGCGTCGCATTGGGCACGTCGACCCCGACCTCGATCACCGTGGTCGCCACCAGCAGCTTGGCATGGCCGCTGGCGAAGCGTTCCATCGCCGCATCCTTCATTTCCGGGGCCAGCTGGCCGTGGACGAGGACGACATCGTCGCCGAACCGCTCTTTCAGCGAGGCGTAGCGAGCCTCGGCCGCCGCGATCTCGTCTGCACCGTCGCTTTCACGAACCATCGGGCAAACCCAGTAGGCCTGCCGCCCTTCGGCGACCTGCGCCGCGAGCCGTTCGACCAGCGCAGGGATGCGGTCCTGCCCCATCACCACCGTATCGATCGCCTGTCGGCCCGGCGGCAATTCGTCGAGCTTGCTGACGTCGAGTTCGCCATATTGCGCCAGCGTCAGCGTGCGCGGGATGGGCGTTGCGGTCATGGCAAGGACGTGCGGCGCGCGCTTGCCCTTGCTTGCCAGCATCAGGCGCTGGCCGACCCCGAAGCGGTGCTGCTCGTCGATCACCACCATGGCGAGATTGCGATAGGCGACCTTGTCCTGGAAAATCGCATGGGTGCCGACGACGATATCGATGCTGCCGTCGAGGAGCCCCATCAGCGTCGCCTCGCGTGCCTTGCCTTTGTCGCGGCCCGTCAACAGGGCAACATGCGCGCCGGTCGGCTCCGCCATTCGGCGCAGGCTATCGTAATGCTGGCGTGCAAGAATTTCGGTGGGCGCCAGGAGCGCCGCCTGCGCGCCCGCCTCCACCGCAATCAGCATGGCCTCGAGCGCCACCACGGTCTTGCCTGCCCCGACATCGCCCTGGAGCAAGCGCAACATTGGCGCTTCCTGCGCCATGTCGCCCTCGATTTCTGCAATCGAACGCTTCTGCGCGCCCGTCAGCGGGAACGGCAGGTCGAGCTTGCCGCGATAGCTGCCATCGCCCTTAAGCGGCTGGCCCTTGCGCCGGCGGTTGTCGGCGCGCACCAGCATCAGGGCCAGCGAATTGGCGAGCAGCTCGTCATAGGCTAGCCGGTCGCGCGCCAGCTCGTCCTCGGCCCTGTGTGCGCGGACCACCGCCTCGCGCCATGCGGGCCAGCCTTCCTTGGCGACCTGTGTCGGTTCGACCCATTCGGGCAGCTGTGGACACCGGGCCAACGCCTGTTCGACGAGGCCCGCCACCTTGGGCTGGGTCAGCCCCTCTGACAGGCGATAGACCGGCTCGCAAAGGCGCTGCAGCGTATCGCCGCCTTCCTCGACCACGTGGTCGGGATGGACGATCTGCAGCATGTCGCCGAAGCGTTCGAGCTTGCCCGCCACCCAGCGAGTCTCGCCGACGGGCAGCTGTTTCTTGGCGGTATAGGACGCGCGCCCGAAATAAGTCAGCGCCAGGACGTTGCCGATGCTGTCCTGCGCCAGCACGCGGTAGGGCGCGCGCGGCGAACGGCCGCTGCGATGTTCGGTGACAGTCAGTTTGACGACAATGTTCTCGCCCTCGCCCGCCTCGTCGAGCGTCTCCACCGCGCGGCGCGACACGAAGCGTTCGGGCAGGTGGTAAACGACGTCGCGCAGCCGCGTCAGGCCTAGCTTGTCGAGCGGCTTCTTCAGTTTCGGGCCGACGCCGTCCAGCGTCTCCGTTTCGGCGAACAGGGGGTTGAGGACGTCGGGCCGCATCGTCCACACGCTATAGCCGCTTGCACGCGTTTGGCGAGTGCCCTACCCGCCCCATCCATGGTTCAAGCCCTGACATTCGAAGGCCGCAAGCAGCGCGCCCGTTTCCGTGCCTGGCACCGTGGTACGCGCGAAGCCGACTACATGATCGGCGGATTCTTCGACCGCTATCACGAAGGCTGGGGCGAAGAAGAACTCGGCTGGTTCGAGGCGCTGCTCGAGGAAGACGACGTCGATGTCATGGCCTGGGCGCTGAAGACGCAGGAAACGCCGGTCCGCTTCCAGGGCGCACTGATGGCGAAGATGCAGCTGCTCGATTACGTCGACATTCCGCGTTGACGGGAACAGGGGGGACGCTATCGCGCTGTCCCTTCGATGCCCGACCTTTCCCGGATCCTCAAAGCCCGCCAGCCGCTGACCCTGGCGCAGGTCGCCCGCGGGGCGCAGCCGCTGGTGATGGCCGACCTTGCGCGCGCCAGCACGGGACGCGCCGTGTTCATCGCGCCTGACGATGCGGCGATGCGTGCCATCACCGATGCGGCGCATTTCTTCGCACCCGAGCTGGACGTCATCGAATTTCCCGCGTGGGATTCGCTGCCCTACGACCGTGCCAGTCCTGCCCTGTCGGTCAGTGCCAAACGGCTGGCTGCGCTTCACCGCCTGCAGACCGGCAAAGCAAAGGCGCAGCTGGTCGTCACCACGGCCAATGCCGTGCTCCAGCGCGTCCTCACGCCCTTCCGCATTCGCGAAAGCGTAAGCGAATTCAAACCCGGCACGGAAATCGGACGTGAAAGCCTCTCGCTGCTGCTCCAGAAGCAGGGCTACAGCCGCACCGACACGGTGATCGACAAGGGCGAATACGCCATTCGCGGGTCGATCGTGGACGTCTTCCCGAGCGGGCTGGACGAGGCCCTGCGGCTCGACTTCTTCGGCGACGAGCTGGAAAGCCTGCGCAGTTTCGACCCGAATACGCAGATGTCCACCGGGCGGCTCGACAGCCATTTGCTGCTGCCCGCCAGCGAGGCCCTGCTCGACGAGGACAGCATCAAGCGGTTCCGCAGCCGGTACCGCGAGATGTTCGGGGCCAATGCCACGCAGGACCCGCTTTACGAAGCGGTCAGCGAGGGGCGCAGGCTCGCCGGGATGGAGCACTGGCTGCCGCTGTTCGAGGACCGGCTAGTCACGCTGTTCGATCACCTCGGCGAAAACGACCTCGTCGTCATCGACCAGGCCGCGCTCGCCGCTGCGGAAGAGCGGATCAAGGACGTCTCGGACTATTTCGAGCAGAGGAAGGCGATCAGCGGGCAGGCCAAGGGCAATTACCGCCCGCTGGCACCCGATGCGCTCTACCTGACTGAAGACGAGTTCAAGCAGGCGCTCGCCGCAGCGCCCGCACACCGCGCCACGCCCTTCGACGAGCCGGAGAGCGACACGGTGGTCGGCTTCGGCTTCCGCTCGGGCCGCGATTTCACGCCCGAGCGAGCGCGCGGCGACAATGTCTATCCGGTGCTGGCGGATCACCTGAAAGCACTCGGCAAGGCCGGCAAGCGCCCGCTGCTCGCTGCCTATTCGACAGGCAGCCGCGCCCGTATCGCCTCCATCCTAGAGGAAGCGGGCCAGCCGGTCGCGCTGGCGGACAGCTGGCAGGAAGCGCTCGGCCTTTCGGCCAAGGGCAAGCCCGCCGCCATGGTGCTGCCGCTGGAAGCCAGTTTCGCCAATGACGAGATGGAACTGCTTACCGAGCAGGACATCCTCGGCGACCGCCTCGTACGCCGCAAGAAGAAGCGCAAGGACGCCGATGCTTTCCTCGCGGAACTGCAGGCGCTCGCGGTGGGCGATCTCATCGTCCATACCGAGCACGGGATCGGCAAGTATCTCGGCCTCTCGCCCATCCAGGTCGGCAAGTCGAAGCACGACTGCGTGCAGCTGGAATACAAGGGCGGCGACAAGCTGTTCATCCCGGTGGAGAACATCGACGTCCTCAGCCGCTACGGCTCTTCCGAAGAAGCGGTGATGCTCGACAAGCTGGGCGGCGAGGCCTGGCAAAAACGCCGCGCCCGCCTGAAGGAGCGCATCCGCGAAATCGCTGGCGAGCTGCTCAAGGTCGCCGCAGCCCGCGCTTTGCGGAAGGCGCCCGTGCTGGAGGTCGAGGAAGGCCCGTACAACCAGTTCCTCGACCGCTTCCAGTACGAGGAAACCGACGACCAGGACCGCGCCATCGCCGACGTCCTGTCCGATCTCGAAAGCGGCAAACCGATGGACCGGCTGGTGTGCGGCGACGTCGGTTTCGGCAAGACCGAGGTCGCCCTGCGCGCCGCTTTCGTCGCCGCGATGAACGGCCAGCAGGTCGCGATTGTTGCGCCGACCACCCTGCTTGCGCGCCAGCATTTCGAGAACTTCAGCCAGCGCTTCAACGGCTTCCCGCTGAAGGTCGGTCGCCTGTCGCGCCTCGTCCCCGCCAAGGAAATGAAGGATACGCGCGAAGGGCTGGAAAAGGGCGATATCGACATCGTCGTCGGCACCCATGCGATCCTCTCGAAGCAGACCAAGTTCAAGAACCTCGGCCTCGTGATCGTGGACGAGGAGCAGCGCTTCGGGGTGAACCACAAGGAAAAGCTCAAGCAGCTGCGCGCCGACGTGCATATGCTGACGCTGACCGCCACGCCCATCCCGCGCACGCTGCAAATGGCGATGACGGGGCTGCGCGAGCTTTCCACCATCCAGACGCCGCCCGTAGACCGCCTCGCGGTGCGCACCTACGTCATGGAATGGGACGACATGGTGATGCGCGAGGCGCTGCTGCGCGAACACCATCGCGGCGGGCAGAGCTTCATCGTCGTGCCGCGCATTTCGGACATGGAGCAGGTGTCCGACTGGCTCCACGAACACGTGCCGGAAGTGAAATTCGTCGCCGCCCACGGCCAGATGGGTGCGGGCGAAATCGAGGAGCGCATGAGCGCCTTCTACGAGGGCAAGTACGACGTGCTGCTAGCGACGACGATCGTCGAAAGCGGTCTCGACCTGCCGAGCGCGAATACGATCATCATCCACCGGGCCGACATCTTCGGCCTCGCCCAGCTCTACCAGCTGCGCGGCCGCGTCGGCCGGTCGAAACTGCGCGCCTATGCCTATCTCACCTACGCCGCCGACACGCAGCTGTCGGAAGTGGCGGAGAAGCGCCTCAAGGTGCTGGGCGATCTCGACAGCCTTGGCGCAGGTTTCCAGCTGGCCAGCCACGACCTCGACATTCGCGGCGCGGGCAATTTGCTCGGCGACGAGCAATCGGGTCACATCCGCGAGGTCGGGTTCGAGCTTTACCAGTCGATGCTGGAAGACGCGATCCTGGCCGCCAAGGCAGGCGAGCTTGGCCTCGAGCCCAAGCGCGAGACGGTCAGCCCGCAAATCACGGTCGATGCACCCATCATGATTCCGGAGGATTACGTCCCCGATCTTGCCGTGCGCATGGCGCTTTACCGCCGTCTCAACGACGCGGAAAGCAAGGGCGACGTCGAGGCGCTGGCGGCCGAGATGATCGACCGCTTCGGCCCTCTTCCCTCGGCGACCGAGAACCTCGTCCGGCTCATCCAAATCAAGCTGCAGGCGATCGAGGCCAATATCGCCAAGATCGACGTCGGCGCCGCCGGCACGCTGGTCACTTTCCACCAGGACGACTTCCCGGACGGCCCGGGCCTCATCGCCTACGTGGACCGCCTGCAGGGCACGGCCAAGCTGCGGCCCGACATGAAGCTGGTGATCAGCCGCGCATGGAATTCGCCGGAAAGTCGCCTCAACGGGCTGTTCCAGTTGACCAAGGGGCTTTCGGGCATCGCCCGCAAGTCGAAGAAACGCGAAAAGCAGGCCGCCTAGGTGGAAGCGAGCGCGAGGAAATCCGTCACCGCGACGGGTTCTGCACGCAGGAAGCCCTGGTAATATTCGCAGCCCTCGGCAGCGCAGAAGTCGCGCTGCTCGGCGGTCTCCACGCCTTCGACCAACACCTTGAGTTCAAGCGCGCGCGCCATGCCCATGATCGCGCGGAACACCGCCTGGTCGCGTTCGTCCTCGGCCACGCCGTCGACCATCGACCGGTCGAGCTTGATGCAGTCGAGCGGCAGCACCTTGAGATAACGGAAATTGCAGAAGCCCGCTCCGAAATCGTCGAGCGCGATACGGCAGTCGAGCAGCTTGAGCTGGTCGAGCACGCTCGCCACGCGGTCGAGGTCGCCCAGCAGCACCTGCTCGATGATCTCCAGTGTCACGCGTTCGAGCGAAAAGCCGACCCGCTCCGACAGGCGCGCGAAATCGAGCGCGAAATTGTCGGCCCCGAGGTCCGCCGGTGTGATGTTGAGCGAGAGGCGCAGGTGCGCAGGCCAGTCGCGCGCCTGCTCCATCGCACGCTGGGCGATATGGCGCGACAGGTGCGCCGTATGGTCTGCGCGCTCGGCAATCTGGAATAGCGACGCTGCCCCCATGCGGCCGATCTGCGGATGGTGCCAGCGGGCAAGCGCCTCGGCCCCGATCATCTCGTCGGTGTCGAGCGAATATTGTGGCTGGAACAGGATCTCGATTTCGTCACCATCGATGGCCGCAAGCAGGTCGGCTTCCAGTTCGTGGCTAGAGCGCTTGCTCGCGGCGGCAGGGCCGCTTGACCAGGCAATGCGCGAGCCTGCGGACTGGCGCGAACGTTCGGCAACTTCTGACAGGCGGTCGAGGATGGAATCGGCATCGTCGTTTTCACCCGCACGCATCAGCGCGATGCGCGGCCAGAGGCGCAAATTGGCGCCGCCTTCGGGATTGGCGATTGGCCCTGCAATCGCATCGGCCAGCGCCTCTGCCAGCCATTGCCAGCGCTCTCTCGTGCACTCCTCGCGCGCCAGCAGGACGAAATTGCCGCCATTCAGGCGCGCTGCCAGCCAGACCCCGCTTTCGAGTTCGTCGGCTGCGAAATGCCGGATGCGCTGGGCCACTTCGACAAGCGCCACGTCGCCTGTGCTTTCGCCGAAAGCGACGTTCACAGTGTCGATCCTGCCGATGGTGATGAGCATCGCGTGGATGGGACAGTTGCCGGCATAGCCCGGCCATTCCGACTGCCAGCGCCACACCGTCCGGCGCATTTGCGCCGGGTCGGCGAGACCCGTCAGAATGTCCCTCGTTTCGTCCATATCCGGCTCAATCGCACGACCCATGCAATACCGCTTATCCCCCTAACGTAAAAATTATGCCACAAATTCCGGCTTTGTTGCCAAATGGGACGCCGTTCCATAGGGATGCGCTCCACTGCCGCGCCGCACCGGCGGGCGAAGACGGGACAGGCAATGGGCGATTACAGCCGACTGGCACTGCTGGTTTCCGATTCCGATCGGGCACAGGAAGCCGCCGAGCAGGTTTTCCGCCCGCTCGCCGACTGGGTCCCGCTGGAAGAGGCGGATGCTGCCGTCGTGCTCGGCGGGGACGGCTTCATGCTGCAAAGCCTCCACGCCATGCTCGATGCGGACCGTATCGTGCCGGCATACGGGGTAAACCTTGGCACGGTCGGCTTCCTGATGAACCGCAACCGCCAGCCCGAACGGCTGCTTGCGCGCATCGCCAAGGCGAAGGAACTGAGCATCAGCCCACTGGCCATGGAGGCGAGGACACAGGACGGGCGCACCCAGCGTTTCTGCGCCATCAACGAAGTCTCGCTGCTGCGCGAAACCCGCCAGACCGCCAAGATCGAAGTTTCGGTCGACGACAAGGTGCGGATCAAGGAACTGGTGTGCGACGGCGTGCTGCTGTCGACGCCCGCCGGCTCGACTGCCTACAACCTCTCGGCCGACGGGCCGATCCTGCCGCTCGATTCCCAGCTCTTTGCACTGACGCCGATCTCAGCCTTCCGCCCGCGCCGCTGGAAGGGCGCGATCATCCCTGACCGCAGCTGCGTGACCTTCCGCGTTCTCGAAGCGGACAAGCGACCGGTGGCAGCCGTGGCCGACCAGCGCGAGCTGCGCGACGTGGCCGAAGTGCGCCTGGAAATCGCGCGCGAAAAGGCGCTTACCCTGCTGTTCGACCCGGGTCACACGCTCGACGAACGCATCGTTGCAGAGCAATTCGTGGTCTGAGTGTGGGCAGCGGTCCACACCGCCCCGATTTTTTGAAAAACCCGGCTTGCCAAAGCAAATCCTCGCCCATATAGGCGCACCCCTGCCTTCGGGCTGCTCCCCGATAGCTCAGCGGTAGAGTAGGTGACTGTTAATCACTTGGTCGTTGGTTCGAATCCAACTCGGGGAGCCACTAATTTCCGCTACAGCGTTGAGATTTAAGAGCTTTTTGGCGTAGCCAGAAAATCGCTCCCACGTTTCTTACCACATTAGGCAGAAAAATGGCTGTTCCGGTCGGCGGCTAATTTGGACGTGGCCCTAAAGCAGTGCGAATGGCCGATATTGGGTGGTAAGCGGACTTTCGTGATCAGGCGCATTTGGCAAACTGGTTTGCAAAGTTGACCCACCATTCCCAATGAACAATCCGGCTCATTATCCAGATGTGACTGAGCCATAGCCCGCTGGCGAGAAGAAAGGGGAAGCGGATGCTGCCTTGTAGCTTGTCCCATGCCACAAGAGTGATCGCCATCACCGCAGGAATTGACTGAACCACGAGAAGTGGAAGGCCAGGAAAACCATGAGGTTCTAGCAGCAGGGAGTAAAATCGCCCAAGCGATGGAACAACAAAAACCAGCCCAGTGGCGATCATAAAGCGTGCGTGTAATTCGTGATTACGCCGCGTCAGAAAAGCAAGCCCTGCCATGAGCGCGAAATTGAGTGAAAGAAAGAGGCTGAAGTAGAAGCCGCGCGCGCCCATGGAGTTGACGCCTTCGCCAAGGCCGAAGATCGCGACATGCACCCCCGAAATCACAACTAAGGCTGCAACGAGGAAGCCGATCTTACCGACCTTTCGATGAAGTGACCGACGCTTTGTCCGAATAAGCCAAGGCTGGACAATCAGCAGCCCGACCCAGGTAAGCATGACGATCGCATGGAAGTGATGGGCGAAATCGACACCGCGGAAAAGCTTGCCGAAATAGGTCACCCAAAAACCGCCGACAACGAGTGCCAGCAGACCTAGGAACCAAAAGGATACGTTCCTGAACTTTTCCAGAGAGCCTTCCCCCCGACCGCACGCTAGCAACAGGGCTGCTCGCTAATCAACGGTGTTCGTTTAGAGAGGGCCGACGAAAGTCCGCAATTGGGTCGTTAGCCGCCCGTCCGCTCCTGGCACATCGCTAACTCGGCAAAACTGTCGCTAGATGGGTGAAAAGCGGACTTTGGGCAGCCGGGGCCTGAAGTTGACTGCTATAGATGTTGGATTGCACGCGTAGGGGATGGCAGGTCGAACGAGTCGGCACGTCCATCACGTCCAAAACCATTCTAACCGGGGGTCAATTTGCAGCGCGTTTTGATCATTGGACCCTGTGGCTCAGGCAAATCCACCCTTTCCCGGGAACTTGGGGGTCGGCTTCATCTTCCGATTTACCATATGGACCACTTGGGCTGGCTACCCGGATGGGTAGAGACCGACAAACACGAGTTGAGAGAAAAACTGGGTGCGCTCGTAGCGACTGATCGCTGGCTGATCGAGGGTAATTACGGCAGCACGCTCGATCTCCGTCTTCCGAGAGCAGACGCGATAATCTACCTCGACTTTCCCATCGGCCTCTGCCTTTGGCGCCTGATGCTGAGAGTCTTCCGACACCGTGGCACCACACGTCCGGACATGACCGAAGGCTGCCCGGAACGCTTTGACCTAGAGTTTTTCCTCTACGTCTTGTTCTGGAACCGGGGCCCGCGTCCTCGCACAGAGCAGGCACTAGAAGGTCATCAGGCCAAGATAATTCGCCTGCGCGGACCAAAAGAGCTCAAGCGGTGGCTTGCGGCACTTTGACGCGGAAGATGTCGATAAAATTGTGTCCGCAACCGGGTCGTTAGCCGCCCGTCCGCTCCTGGCTCATCGTTAGCTCGGTGAAACGGTCACGAAGTGGGTGG